>CAXTKZ010000067.1:0-17207 GCA_964244985.1 uncultured Acidobacteriaceae bacterium | reverse complement strand
GGATCGTGCACGGAAAGCTGCACCAGCTCGAGCGCGGGCCGCTGTACGAACAAACCGACATTGTCGTGCGGGCACGCCTTCACGCAGTCCATGCAAAGCGTGCAGTCCAGGTTGCCCTGCTTTTCCGGCAGGAACAGGTGCAGCTCGCACCCCCGCTGCGGCTTGGGAGCTTCATGCCCGGCAATGCAGTCGCGGGTTGTGCAGCTGTTGCAGGTCGACAAGGAGCGCGGAGCAATCCCGGCTGGCGACAAGAGCGACGAAACGAAATTGAACTGCCCCAAAGGGCACACGTACTTACAAAAGGACGCGTCGCGAAACACTGTATCCACCGCGAACGTCACGCCGAAGTAGGCGAGCAGGAGCATAGCCGTGCGCGCGGGCGAGCTCCAGATATCAAACGCCTCATAAGCCCAGAAAAATAGCATGAGCAGCGCAGCAGGCACCCACTTGGTGCGAAACGCGCGCGGCCAGGGCCTCTGGCGGATGCTAAGCCTGCGCAGCAGCCACTTGGAAGCCTCGCGCGGCAGGGTGAATGGGCATGCCATGCAGAACAGGTTGCCCACCAGCAGCAGCGCGAGGACAATCAGTGCGCGTCCATAGGTCCAGGGCACGATGCCGGCCAGGTTCATCGACGCCATCTGGTGTCCGAAGAACCCATCGACCACCACCGCCCCGGCAATCAGGAGGGAGACTGCCTGCAAACTCTGGCGACCGTAGCGGGACCGCAGGAACACGCCGATAAAGCGGAGTTTAAGCAGATCGAGCGGCGCACGCGTCTGCGTAGGGCGGCGAACCGCCGGTGTTGCCCGCCGCAATTCCGCCAGTCGCGCCTTTGCTGCCTGTACCTGCACACGCCGGCGCTCGCCCTTCTCGCTGAGCATCTGAAGCGTAATCAGCATGGCCGCACCCAAAAACGAGATCGAGCCGACGACCCACATCAGCGACCCAGCCGCAACCTGATCGCCCAGTACCGACATGCCGAATAAGCGGGGAGCGCTGTTGTACTCGGGGTAGAAGACTCGGCCCGAAAAGGAAAGTCCGGCGGACAGCCCGGTATTCACAAAGTCCGCCGTGAGCAGAAAAGGAAGCAGCAGCCAGCGGCTCGCTTTATAGGTTGTGGGCCAGGGCGCAACGATATGCCACCAGAACAGGACGCTGGTCAGCAGGAAACACCCGTGCTCCACCTCATGCCAGCCGGGAGAGCGCAGCGCGAGCCCATAGGCAGGAGGCGTGTGCCAACCCAGAAAAGCGATATTCATCGCAAGCCATGCAAACACGCGCGACGCAAACACTTTCTGCAGCGCATGCACGGACCTGAGAGCGAAGAAGGGGCCTATCCCCTCGCGTACAAAAAAGCGCGGCAGCCCCCGCAGCATGGGCACCACCGGCGCACCCAGCACCAGCAAGGGCGGCGCGATGGACATGAGCAGGAGGTGCTGCACCATATGGGCGGTCAGCAGTGCGCCGGACAGGAGGTCGAGGGGAGAAGCGATTGCAAGAAAAACCGCCGCGATGCCTCCGGCGAAGCATAAAGCGCGCCAGGGGGGAATCTGCTCCGGACGCATTTGGGCAAGAAGACGCCAGCCGCGTAAATAAATGCCCAGCGTGAATAAGAGCAAAAGCGCCGCTGCCCAAGGGAAGGTATCGAAATTGTAGGAGAAGCCGTAAGTATCCATGAACCGCAGGGCTGCCGCACCGGACTTCACAAAGCGGCAAATGTCCCTGAAACAAGCCTACACGTCAGTAGCCGACAACCTTCGCGCGAGTCACCGCGCTGTAAAAACAAAAAACGGCAGCCTATGGAAGCGCTGCCGTTTGCTTTTCTAACGAGTTGTTTAGTGTGCAAGTGCTGGCGTTGTCACCATACCGACGGTGCTTACCTGGCTGGGCTTAGCGGGCTTTTTGGGAGCCGGAGCCTGGTCGTTTTGACTCATGGTCGAACCGTTTTTGGCTCCGGTCAGAGGGGTATTGGTGTTATCGGGTGAAACCCCCTCGGAGTTGGGTACCGGAATTGTAGGATTGCGGGCCGGAGGTTCGTTCTTCGGGTGCATGGTTTCAAGGAAGGAAACCAGCGCCGTGGTTTCCGCCGGCGAAAGATTCTTGCCGTAGGCCGGCATATTACCACCACCCTGCAGCACCTGGCGTATCAGCTGATCGTAGGTCAGGCGGGTGGCTACATCGTCGAGAGCCGGACCACGTTGGCCGCCTGAACCGCCGACCATATGGCAGTTACGGCATTGCTTGCCTTGGAAGACATTCGCGCCCTGACGTTCAAGCGGCATGGCTGCATGAATCTTGTCGACCGGCAGCATGTCCTGGCTCCAGGCCGTCATCTTCGGGCTCCATGGTTCATAGGTGCCGAGGTGATTCAGAATCGCGAGACTGATGGCCAGTGTAATCAACGTGAGAACTGCAACCGGTCGGCGGCTCCAGTGCTTTTCGCCCTCACCCGCGACGAACGGCAGCGCCACGAGGACCGCGACGCCGATCACAGGGGCGATCAAAAGGAACGGCGTTTCCATCCAGTCCGGCAGATATGACAGGATCGAGTAGATCCAGAGAAAAAAGTAATCCGGCTTGGGAACAGTCTGGATGATTGTGGGGTCTGGCTGGCCTGTGGGACCGAACGGCCCGAACACCACCGCGCATAGTGCAACCGCGGCGTAAATTGCAGCCGTAAACCAAAGGTCCTTCCAGATTGCTCCAGGGACAAAGGCGATGCCGTCCTTGTGGGCAAGCTGGTTATACTCCTGCACATAAGTAGACCGGCGAACAATGCGACCCGGCATCGGCCATTCATTCACACCCAGCTTAAGCACCAACCAGGTATGGAGGCCTGAGAAGCCCAGAAGAAGCCCGGGCAGCACCCACACATGCAGCGTATAGAAGCGGGTCAGGGTGGAGCCGCCGATAATAGGACCGCCCAGCAGAGCGTGCACAGCCAGCGGGCCGACGATCGGCACACGGCTCGCGATGGATGCGCCGATGCCAAGACCCCAGTAGGCATCCTGGTCATAACGCAGTACCTGACCTGTAAAGCCCATGCCCAGCGTCAAGAACAACAAACCGACACCAAGCAGCCAGGTAAGTTCGCGCGGAAACTTATACGCGCCGAACAGAAATACCTGAGCCATATGGACGATCACCACGGCGATCATGAAGTTGGAACCCCAACCATGCATTGCACGTAGAAACCAGCCCAACGGCAGATTGTCGTTTAAAAAGTGAAGGCTTTGCCATGCTTCCGCAGCCGATGGTGTGTACACCAAAGCCAGCAGAATGCCCGTGAGTATTTGTAAAATCAAAAGAGAAAGCGCAGCCGACCCGAAAACATACCACCAGCTCGCGGTGGATTTAGGAACCGGGTGAAGCGCGGATTCCTTGAAGAAGCCTTCAAGTTGAACCCGCCGCTCGATCCAGCTGTAAGCGTCGAAAGCCGCTTTTTTGCCATTGAAATTTAGCCTAGGCATGACTTACATCCTTTTTCACCTGCATCGCGCAGGCTTGCCTGTGTGGACAAAGTGGGCAGCTGACCGGCATAGATCTGCAGAGCACCGTTCACGATCTTCCATTGGTATTGAAAGAGACCGCGCTCCGGCGGACCCGCTGCGCGCGAACCATCCTGGTAATACACCCCGCCGTGGCAAGGGCACATAAACAAACCTGATTGCGGGAACCAGCGTACCGGGCAGCCCAGGTGCGCGCAGTTGATTGCGAAAACCTGGAAGTTCGTTTCAGACAGACGTCGTACCCAACAAGCGATATTGTCTGTGACACCGTCAGTGGGCGTCCGGTAAGGCGTTATATAGGTGGCCAGGCGCGTTTGCCCGTTGGGATAACGCTCCACGGGACCAAGTGAGACCCAGGATTTATAGAAAGTTTGTTTTCGGAGCGCGGGACCGAGCACATAGCCAATAATGGGCGCTGTGAGGGCGAGACCGATCGCCACATTCATCCCGATCCCGATGTTCATCAGGAGATTGCGCCGGGAGAACGGATGAACGTGGACATCCGCGTCCTCGATCTTATGATCTTCGGTCTTGATGTTGTCGACTTTAACCTTGTGATCTTCTGTTGTGCTCATTGTCCGCTGGTCCTCCTGTCAAGCTCGGTACCGCCTCCGGCAGGGTGTGGGCTGCCCGGCTCAGAAAGTCGGTGACTGGCGAGCCAAGCAATCACATCTGTGACCTCGCCGTCGCTCAACGGATGGCCGGGAATATCGTGCTCATAATCGGGATGGCCCAGGTCCGGCCGCCCCGCAATGGTGATCGTCCGCAGACCCTGATCGCTGATGAGCGCCAGATAGGTCGGGTCTGTAATCGAGCCTGATTTGCCGGGATGCAGTACCCGGCCCTGGGCATCGGCACCCCCATGGCAGCTGGCACAGGCTTGTGCATATACCTGTCCACCATGGTTGACGTCCCCCGGGTGCGTTGCCGCATAAGGTGGGAGCGTCTTCCCTACGACCATAGCTGGCTTGGCCCAGCGCTGCCGCATTCCGTGCACAATCACATTGACCTGATCATCGGTCAGGAGACCGCCGGCCGATTGCGCGAAAGCCGGATTCAGCCCTCCCGGGCCGCCGTTCGCCGTCCACTTGCGGATGATGTCATCGGAGGCAATTCCAAAATAAAGAGGATTGTTGAAGCCGAAGGAAGCGGCATTCTTTCCATCCGCGCCATGGCAGGAAGCACAATTTTGCCCGTAAAGGATGTCGAAGTCGGCAATTTTGTCTGGGCGAGGCTCTACCTCATGCGCCGTTGCAGGGCCGTCGAGCAAACGCTTGCAGCCGGTGGTGCCGGCCAGTATCAAAGCCGCGGATAAAAGCGCAGCCTTCCAGATGCGGGATCCCGAATCTATCAACGTTCTTCTCCGCCATTATGTTGAACATCGGAGTGGTCCATTCCCGAGCCCTCAAGCCCCAGCCGCATTTTGAACGGCACGGCTGCCAGTGACCGAGCATAGGCGGAATGGGATACCACCCATCCGGCAACCAGGCCGAAAACAATCTGTGCCAGTGCAAAGCTCGGCCAGTTGATGTGCTCGGCAATCGCCGGGTTGATCACAGGCAGCGCCGCGTCCAACAAACCGGTCCAGAAAACAGGAGCGATGATTCCTCCAAGAACGATGGGGTGCTTCGGCATAAGCGGCAGCAGCGATCCATAAATCAAGCCGATCAGGAGGCAGGTTACGATGTGAATGACGGTCGCAAGCCCAAGCGATTCCAGGTGAAAAGCACGCAGCTGTTGCACGGAAGGGTCGGCGCTGCCGATGATGCCCGCGCCCCCAAGCAGATTGATGGGGTACCAAATTGAGTGCTGCGCGATAAGCCCATACAGAAGGGCTGGGAAGATCATCGCAATCCCGCCGGCAATGCCGCCCTTCAGCCCGGAAAGCGGAGAAAATGTACCTTCTCCCACGTGCTGCCGATGACCTTGCGAGTCGTCGATGCGGCCCACGGAGCGCCGGGCACTTTGGATGGAAATCTCCTGCACCCGGACCTCGATCTCCTCATGCGACTCGTGCGGCAGCACATCCTTGAACCAGCCCACACAGCCATAGGTGAGCAGCCCAAAACCGAGGATGCTGATGACATAGTGAGTCAGGATACCCGCAATCAGAAAAGTAAAGCCGAGCGCGGTAACAATGGGCCAGGGCGTCGGCTTGGGCAAGTGAATGCCCTCACCATGCGCGGGTGCATGCGCCTGAATCGGATCGCCGTGAGGGATGTCGACGCTGCCTGGCTCAAATCCCTCGTGAGGATGGCCGGTCGCGGGCTGTTGGGTCGTGCTCATACTTTTTGTTTCCTTCACTGGTGCCCTAATGCTTACCTGCCGATAACGTAAACAACCGCAAAAACTACAACCCACACTGCATCGACGAAATGCCAGTACAAGGCCAGCGTCGTGATGCGCTCTGTGTTGACGCGGGAAATATGGCCGCCCATGGCGAACATCCACAGGGTAATCAGCATAACGAGCCCGATGATCACGTGCGACGCGTGGAGGCCGACCAGCGAATAAAATGTGGTTCCGAACAGGTTGGTTTGCAGCGTTAAACCGTCGTGGTAAATCAGCTTGTACCACTCGTATCCCGTGCCCGCCAAAAAGATGCTGCCGAGTGCAATGGTCACGCCGAGCCACATGGTGAATTTTTTTACAAAATTGTGCTCAATGGCACGCTCCGACAACCAGATCGTAAAGGAAGAGGACAGAAGGCAGATCGTGTTGACGACCGGGATTTCCAGCACCTCTTTCGGCTGGGGTCCCCATTGGCTCTTGCCGATATAGAACAGGTATGCCAGCACGAACATGGCAAAAATAGCGGATTCGCCGATGATCAGGCAAATCATCCCCACTTTGCCCTTGTTCGGCAAATGCCAGGGTTGTTCGAGTTCTCGCGCCAGAACTGGTACGGCAACAGTGCTCATTCTTTTCTCTATCCTCTTCAGCTTGGGTTCAGGGTTACTCGTACTTCCAGTCAGGATCGGTTGGGTGCTTGAGATCCCACAGCGGACGGCGGCTCGATACGACTGGATCTACCGCGAAGTTGTACTCGGGCGGCGGTGAGGAAGTGGCCCACTCAAGCGTCCAGGCGTCCCACGGGTCCGGCCCCGCATCCGCGCCGTGCAGTAACGAATGCACGACGTTATACACAAAAATCAGCGTAGCCAACCCTTGGATATAGCCGCCTACCGAGGCAATAGCATTCCAAAAATCCCACCCGCGGGTCGATTCATACGTATAGATCCAGCGCGGCATGCCCAGAATGCCGGGAATGTGCAGGAAGTCGAAGGTGAGATGGAAGCCGATCAGGAAAGTCCAGAAGTGCCACTTGCCCAGCTTCTCATTCATCATGCGGCCGGTCACTTTGGGGAACCAATAGTAGAACCCGCCCAGCATGGCGAAAACAATCGCCCCAACCAGAACATAGTGGAAGTGGGCAATGACGAAGTAAGAGTTATGAAGCTGCCAGTCCCATGGCGAGGCTGAGAGCATGATGCCCGTCAGTCCGGACAGGAGAAAGTGGACCACAAAGGTCGCGGCGAACAGCATGGGCGTAGCCATGCGAATTTTTCCGCCCCACATGGTCGCGACCCAGTTGAATACCTTGATACCGGTCGGCACCGCGATGATCATCGTCGACAGGGTGAAAAAGGTGTTCGCGGCGGAGGTCATGCCGACGGTGAACATATGGTGCGCCCATACACCGAGCGAGATAAAGACAATACCGACCGAAGCCGCAACCATGGCGGTGTAGCCAAATGCGGGTTTACGGGAAAATACCGGGATAATTTCATTCGCGACGGCAAAGGCCGGCAGCACCAGGATGTACACCTCGGGGTGGCCGAAGATCCAGAAGAAGTGTGCCCAGATCAGGGCCGAACCGCCTGCTTGCGCGTCGAAGAAGTGTGCGCCCAGGTAGCGGTCGAGTTCGAGCATGACCTGCGCGGCGGTCAACGGCGTGATCGCGACGAGCGTCAGCGCGGACACGCACAGCATCAGCCAAACGAACAGCGGCATACGCATCAAGGTCATGCCCTTGCAGCGCATGGAAACCGTGGTCGCGATGATATTGATGGCCGCCCCGAGTGTGCCCCAGCCGGTAACAAACAAGCTCAAGGCCCAGAAGTCGGTAGCGTGACCCTGCGAGTAGGTACGGGTCGTGAGCGGGGCATATTCAAACCAGCCCACGTCGGGTGCGGAGCCCTGGCCGTACAGCCCAAAGCCGCCGATAAAGGAGTAGTACAACAGGATGCCGCCGAATGCCGTCAGCCAGAACGACAATGCATTCAGACGCGGAAACGCCATATCGCGCGCACCGATCATCAGCGGTACGAAATAGTTGGCATACCCGAAAAGCAGAGGCATGCCCATGAGGAACACCATGGTGGTCCCATGCATGGTGAACATGCGGTCATAGGTTTCCGGTGCCAAGAAGTTGTTATTCGGCCGTCCGAGCTGGACACGGATCGCCATTGCTTCCGCGCCGCCTACTAAGAGGAAGAACAAGGCATAGATAACGTAAAGGATGCCCAACCGCTTATGATCCACAGTGATGACCCAGCCGTGGAGCCATTCGCGGAAAGTGCCTTCCGCCACCCGGGGCGGCGTCAGGTCCAGCGACCCGACTGGTAAGGTTGCGTCGGCCATGGTGTTCGTGTGCTCCTGTTCGTTCCTACTTCAAGGTTAAGAGATACATGGAAACCTGCTGGAGCTGTGTTTCCGTCAGCTGCATGGCAGGCATCAGCGCGCCTTCTTTTACGTCGCTCGGATTGCGGACCCAGCTTTTCAGGGCATCGAGATTGTTCGGCATAATACCCGAGCCCAGTGTTTCGCGACTGCCGAAATGCGTAAGATCAGGCCCGAAGTGTCCGTTGGCGCTTGTTCCGCTGACTGCATGGCAGTTTACACAGGCGTTTTGGAGAAACACCGCGCGTCCTGCCGCGATCTGTGCCATGCCGGGATCGCTTTGGTCGGAACCGGGCGCGGTCTTCGCGGCGTAGCCCGAGTTTGAACCCAGGTTGCTCTGATTCGGCGTATAGGCGGCTTTCACAAAAGCTGCCTGTCCCTGCGCTGCCCCTTGCGGGGCGGGCGGGGGGCCGGCAACGGAAACAGCAGGCTGCTGCTGCTGCGTTATCCAGCGTCGGAACTGGTCCGGTGTGTCCACATACACGCGGATCAGCATCTTGGCATGTTCCACGCCGCAGAACTGTCCACATTGACCCACGTACAGACCGGGCACCTGGGGATCGATCCACATATTGTTTTCGTGGTCGGGGATATTGTCGACCTTGCCTGCAAGCTGCGGCACCCAGTAGGAATGCCACACGTCCGCCGACAGCAGTTTCATAAAAGTCGGTACAGGCTTGTTTGCGGGGCTTACGGGCACGTGCAATTCGTTGGCTGTAACCACGCCGTATTGCGGATAGCGGTATTCCCACCAGAACTGGTGCCCCACGACCGTGACCTGCAGCGCGTTCTTCGGCTGCGGATGGTCCTGAATGGTGAAGATCATGCGCGCGGTCGTCAGGAAGAGCACTACAACCAGCACTGTCGGCACAATGGTCCAGGCCAGCTCCACTTGGGGCGAGCCGTAAATCTGAGGCGGCTCCACCTCGCCCGAATCATGCGAGCGAAACTTCCACACGACGTAAATCCAAGCCCCGCCGACCACGATTCCGATGCCGCCCGTCACCGCAAGCGCGAACATCGCCATGATGAATTCCTGGTGCGCCGGCGTAGAGGTAGGGGCAAACATATTCGGGACTGCGGAGGGCTTGTTCTCCGCCCATGCGCTCGTCCCTGCGAGCACAAATGTGCAAAGAAACAGCAGCGGCATCAGCCCGCGGCACACGCGCACCATCCCACGGCGGGAAAAAAGGGCGACGATATCAGTAAAGCCCACGCGAAAACTCCTGCCGTGAACGTCCCGCGCCCAAGATCCCTGCGCCGGTTTGGTTCCCGTACTTGATAATTGAATCCAATCCTAGCAGCAGACCGCATCGCCACTCGTTCTTTTCTTTCCCGAGGTAACTTCCCAGTTCGACACGGCAAACGTCCGTTCAGGAATACAACTTTCGCGCTGTCAATCACGGCCGTTGCAGCGCTGTGAACCGGCCGGCCCAGCGTGCAATAGACAGCAAACGGCTCAGCGGCAGCCCTTCACTGTAGGCTCGCAGCACTATCCGCGGCAGCAGGGGCAGGCGAAGCAGCGCCCAGCCACGCTCCGGCTCGGCATAGAAGCGTGCCGCCGCATGCCCAGCCACGCGAAGATCGGCGCGCAGGCTTTCCGTTGCCTCAACATAGTGCTGCCCGGCTCCCTTCCCGGAAGCCGAACTTCTTTCATGCTGCCCAATTGTGCGTGAGTGGTGATCCGCCTGGCCACAAGCTGCAAGGATGGCCGCCGCCGCCCCTTGCCCGCTGCGGATTGCGCCGTGAATACCCTCGCCCGTAAGCGGATCCACGAAGCCCGCGGCATCACCCGCAAGCAGCACCCTCGCCGCGGCGGGAGGTTGATAGTGCGCCGCGCCCAAACCCAAGAACTGACCCACGGGTACCGAGCGCTCCCGCCCCGGTCCGCAGCGCGCGGCGATATATGCGTCCAGTGCCACCCTGTCCAGCTTTTCACCCGCGCTGCTCACGTATAAGCCGACATTGACATGGGTATCGCGTGGGAAAAGCCAGCCATATCCCCTGCTGACAGGCGCAAAGTCGAAGGTAAGCGGGTACCCTTCATCGGGCTGCATATAGGGCACATTCGCCTCAAGCGCAAAGCCGGTACGGAACCAGGGCGCAGGCCCGAGAAGCGTTCGGACCCGGCTGTGCACCCCATCGGCACCCACCACGAACCTGGCCGCGATGCCTTCCTGTTCAGCAAAGCGCAGCAGAACGCGGTCCGATCCTTGTTCAAGCGCCTCCAGGCGACCGACCCGCTCAAACGCAGCGCCCCGCGCCCGGGTTTGTTCGAGGCAAAACTGGTCCAGCTCTTCGCGGACAGTCATAGCGCACACAGGCACGCGCCGCCCGACTCGCACGGTATTTCCTGCGTTCTGTTCAAGGTCAATGGAGCGCACCCATCGGCGCACCACCGGGTCGATGGGGTAGCGCAGCGCCCGTACCGCTTTGGTGGTCAGCCCGCCCGCGCAGGCTTTCGGGCGTGGAAACGCTGCACGGTCCACAAGCAGCACCCGCCTGCCGGCCGCGGCAAGGTCGTACGCAGCCGCGCACCCGGCGGGTCCCGCGCCCACCACCACCGCATCCCACACCGGCTCCATGTTTCCAGTATCTATTGCGGCTTCCCGACGTTCTTCGGCGCGCTCGGTTTGGCTGTTGGCTCCCCATGCACGGGTTTTTGGCCGGACTCGTCCGGCAGGCGGCCCGGCGCGGGTCGCTGCCCTCCATCCACCCACTTGCCCAGCTCATCGAGCGCCAAACCCACCTGCTCGGGGGTCACATTGCAATGGCCGTCGCGATTGACATATTGCTGCACAAACCGGTCGCCCACGCCCAGCCTGCGGGTCAACTCGTCGTAGTAGCCGGCGGTGGAAGCGGGTACCAGCGGGTCGTAAATCGTGTGAAGTGCCAGCAGCGGCCGCTTCAGCTCACCGGTCGGCGAGCCGAACTCGGCCACGTAATGCAGCGCTTTTGCGTCAGCCGCATAGCGCCGCACCCTTGCGTTCAGGGCGTTGTCGTCCGTGGTCCCGGTATAGATCAGATTGCGGTTGTCGAATGGGTTGCCGGCTGCTTTTTCACGCAGGTCCTGGATCACAAATGTATTGAAAATCAACACATCGGCGAGACCGCGATTGGTGTGGATGTCGGCCAGCGAGCGCAGCAGCGCGGCCTCGGGCCCATGCGCGTCCAGCGCTTTTTCAATCACCGTTGCCATAGCGGGGTCGTTCATGCGGAAGCCCTGGGGGATGTGTTCTACATCGGGCAGCACGCCGGGGAAAAATGCATCGAAGGCGACCCGGTTCGCAAAGGCCCGCTGCATAACCAGATCCGCGGGCGCGAGCACCCCGCAAATGGCCAGGCCTCCCGCATAGTCGCGCGGATGTTGCTCCAGCGTCAGCACTGTCAAGAGGCCGCCCATCGACTGCCCGACAACAAGACTTTCCTGCGGCGAGCCGTAATGCCGAGCAAAGTATCGGTGCAGTGCCTGGGCATCAACCGGCGCGGCGGCAATGGCCCAGCCGCCGGCCCTGTACCCCGGCTGTGCCACCGCATACCCGCGCATGAGCATCTGCGCGATGAGGCGCGAAGGCGGGTTCGGCGCGTGGGTCGCCGGGTTGGGGCCAAAGCGCTGCGGCTCAGGCTGGTAGCCGTGGTAATACAGGATCAGCTTGCGGTTCCAGGGGGCCGCCGCAGGTACATCGATACGGAAAGCGGACCCCGCAAGCTCACCCTCCTCCGTGCGCGCGGGCAGGAGCGTACCGGGGCGCTGTGGGGCCGGTTCCGCGTCCTGCAGCTGCGACAAGCCGGTTTGTTTAGGCGGCTGCGCGGCAGGCTTCTGCGGGGTGACGCCGGTGGGCGCGCCCACATTTTGCGCCCGTGCGCCGGGGGGAAACAAGCCGCAGAGCATGGCGAGCGTCCAAAGGGGGCGCGCTGTGTAAAAGCTCATAGCAGGCCATGGTACCGGGCTGATTCGCCTCCCCGCCACCGTAAGCTGCACATCCTGGTTTACAGGGCAGCGCCCGGCTGGTAGCCTTCCGTCGTCAGGCAGGAGGTGCGGCATGCGGCGGATAGGTGGGTTTGTGTTGGCGTTATGCAGCGCGGTGAGTGCCTTCCCGCAGGGCAGCAAAGGCTTTCCCCCGGCGGCGTTCGCGGCTAAAACAGTTGCCGTGGTCAACGACACGCACAGCCCTGAGGTGGAAAAAGGCGCGGAAAACGCGCTAGCAGCCTGGGGCAAGTTCAAGCTGACGCCCGATGCCGAAAATGCGGATCTGACCCTTCGCTTCGACAAGACCGCGGAGCACAACGGCGCAAGCTCTGAAAAAACAGGCGAGGATGGAAAGCCCAGCTACAGCTATGGGGTGAACTTCGGCTCATCCATCCACATGAAGGCCTTTGCAAAGGACGGCTACGCGCCGTTTTACACAACGAAAACCGGCGATGCCAAGCAGAAAGCCGGAGCGGCGTGCGTCAACGATTTCCGCGAGGCGTACCGGACGGCGCAGCAGCGGTAACTTCCCCCCTCCGCTTTCGGCTCACGGTAGCCGTTCAATAAATTCTGCCTTGGTACGGGTCGTAAAAAGATGTCACACTGGAGAACAAGGGCAGAGCGGAATGCATGACGGTTTACAACTCGGCACACTGGTTCTGGTTCTGTTCGGCATCCTGCTGAACCGCTACGACTTCAATGCGGTACGCAAGGAAGTCGCTGAACTGCGCAAGGACGTCGATACGAAGCTGGATGCGCTGCGCAAGGACGTCGATACGAAGCTGGACGCGTTGCGCAAGGACGTCGATACAAAGCTGGACGCACTCCGGAATGAGTTCTTACGCCGCACCGACGCGATCGTGTCGACGCAGTTCAACTATTCTGAGCGCATTGCTGTTATCGAGACCAGGATCGACGGCAAGCAATAAGGCTCTCACTGAGAGCCCATTGTTCTGCTGGTCGTTAGCATAGAGATATGTCTTTCTCCCATACTTCTACCCCTGCCGTTGTTTCCCGCCGCGCCGCTGAACGCCTCCATGCCGGCCATATTTGGGTGTACCGCTCCGATGTGCTCGCTCTGCCGCAGGACACCCCGGCCGGTCTTATTCCTGTTCACGACCAGGGAGGGCGTTTCCTGGGTACAGCGCTGTGGAGCCCGACCTCTGAGATTGCGCTGCGGCTCGTTTCTCGCGAAGAGCTGAGCCCCCAGGCATGGCTGCCGCTGTTGCGCGAACGGCTCCAAACCGCGTTTGCGCGCCGTGAAGCCCTGCTCGACGCGGAAACCGACTCCTGTCGATTGGTCTTTTCCGAGGCCGACGAACTGCCGGGTTTGATCATCGACAAGTACGCCGGACTTGCAATTTTCCAGGTGCTGGCCGCCGCACTCGACTCGCCGGAAATCCGCGCAGCCGTGGTGGAAGAACTCACGGGCAACATCGCCGGCTTGAAAACCGTGCTGGAACGCCCAGACCCGCGCATCCGCGAGCTGGAGTCGCTGCCCGCGCCAGCGTTGGAACCTTTTTGGAGCGCGTCCGAAACCCCGCGCACGCAAACCGAGTTCCGTTTGAACGGCCTTCTGTTCGGCTGTGACGCAAACGCCGGGCAAAAAACCGGGGCGTTTCTCGACCAGCGTGTGAATTACCGGCTTGCCGCCCGCTATGGCCATGGCGACGCGCTCGATGTGTGCACCTATCAGGGCGGGTTCGCGCTGCACCTGGCGTCTGTGTGCCGGGCGGTCACCGGGCTTGACACCTCGGAAGCCGCGCTGACGGTTGCCGAACAAAACCTGGCGTTGAATCGCGATGCCCTGGGCTCGATCGAGGTGGACTGGGTCAAAGGGGACGCTTTTGCCGCGCTGCGCGACTGGTCGGACGCGGGCGCGGCCTACGACACAATCGTGATCGACCCGCCCGCATTTGCCAAATCGAAGCGTGCCGCTGAGAGTGCCATGCGCGGCTATAAGGAGCTGAACCTGCGGGCGTTCAAAATGCTCCGGTCGGGCGGAACGCTCCTCACATGCTCCTGCTCGCACCATGTGCCGCTCGATGAGTTTCAGGCGGTGATTGCCGCGGCCGCGGGCGACGCAGGCCGACGGGTGCGCCTGTTGGAGCGTACTGGCGCCGCCCCGGATCACCCGGTCATCCTGACCATCCCGGAGACTGAGTACCTGAAGTGTTTGGTGCTGGAGGTGGAGTGAGCAGCGGAACAGCCCTACAAAACAACACAACCATTTTTGTGATAGTGTAGCTACATACCCGCTGCCAAAGCCGTAAGGTCTTGTCAGCTCATAAGCCGTTTGGGCGAAAGCTCAAGCGGCTTTTGCGTTTTCCCTGTAGAACACATGCTATGGCAGTACGCGTACGCACCCATATTTACATCGACGGTTTGAACCTGTACTACCGTGCTCTGTGCCGTACCAAGTTCAAATGGCTCAATCTCCAAGCATTGTCCGAAGCCCTCCTCAGCCCGGACCATGAGATTGCACACATTCGTTATTTCACTGCGCCGATCAGCGGAAAACTCGATCCGCTCGCACACATCCGACAGCAACGCTACCTTCAGGCGCTCCAGTCACTCCCCCTTGTCACTGTCCACCTTGGAAACTTCCTGACTTCAAGGAAGATCCGTCCGCTCGCGGATCCCGCACCGGGAGGACCGACCCACGCAACAATTTGGAACAGCGAGGAAAAGGGGTCGGATGTGAACCTGGCGACTTACCTCATTCATGACGCCTGGCGCGGACTTTACGACGAAGCGCTTGTTTTTTCGCAGGATACAGACCTGAACGAGCCAGTCCGCATCGTTCGTGACGAAATCAAGAAACCGGTAGGCATTGTCGTTCTGGATGGGAAAAAGCCGGGGCAGCTGGCCCAATGCGGCAGTTTCGTCCGGCAACTCACCCCCAGCCGCTTGGCAGCAGCTCAGTTTCCGGACGCTGTTCCATTCGGGAAGAAAAGCAAAATCGTACACCGCCCTCCAGAGTGGGCCTAAAACATTCTTGACAATGACTCGCTCACATTTCCTGCATCCTTTCGAGAATACCTCGCGTCTGTGTAGATGTAACCTGCGGAGTCGGAAGGTAAGCTGACGGCTTTGCGAGAAGGCAATACCGTCGGACGAGCGAAGAACACTAGCGGTGCCCCGCTGTGCCCCAGAAACATCACATTGCACTGAGGAAGTATTGAAACCATGGCTATCCGTTGGGACAAGTTCACCGTGAAGTCGCAGGAAGCGGTCCAGGCCGCGAACGGCATTGCCGCCGATAACGGCAACCCCGAGCTTCTGCCTTTGCACTTGCTGTCGGCTCTGTTGGGGGACAGCGAGGGTGTGATTCTGCCTGTCCTCGAAAAAATCGGCGTACCCACCGCGCAGCTGGGGGCAAAGGCGAAAGACGCCCTCGGGAAGCTGCCGAAAGTGCAGGGCGGCACGCAGCCGGGCATGAGCCAGGCGTCGCAGCGCGTGCTCGACCAGGCAAGCAAGGAAGCCGAGAACTTCCACGACGATTATGTTTCGACCGAGCATCTGCTGCTCGCGCTGGCTGACGCGAAAAACGACGGGGCAGGCCCCCTGCTCGCGAGCTTTGGAGCCACGCACGATGCGATCCTCAAGGCGCTGACCGCGGTGCGCGGATCGCAGCGCGTGACCGACCAGAATCCTGAAGCCAAGTACCAGTCGCTGGAGAAATATGCCAAAGACCTGACCGAGCTGGCGCGCCGCGGCAAACTGGACCCGGTGATCGGCCGCGATGACGAAATCCGCCGCGTGATCCAGGTGCTGTCGCGCCGGACCAAGAACAATCCGGTGCTGATCGGTGAGCCCGGCGTGGGAAAGACCGCCATTGTTGAAGGTTTGGCGCGCCGTGTCGTCTCCGGGGATGTTCCCGAGACCCTGCGCGATAAGAAGGTTGTTTCGCTCGACCTCGGTTCCATGCTCGCCGGTGCGAAGTACCGCGGCGAGTTTGAGGACCGCCTCAAGGCCGTCCTTAAGGAAATCGATAGTTCGCACGGCAAAATCATCCTGTTTATCGATGAGCTGCACACGCTGGTTGGCGCGGGCGCGGCCGAGGGCGCGATCGATGCGGCCAACATGCTCAAGCCGGCGTTGGCGCGGGGCGAACTGCGCGCCATCGGCGCAACCACGCTGAACGAATACCGCAAGTACATTGAAAAGGATGCCGCGCTCGAGCGGCGGTTTCAGATGGTGTACGTGGGCGAGCCGAATGTCGAAGACACGGTCGCGATCCTGCGCGGGCTCAAAGAGCGCTACGAGGCGCACCATAAAGTACGGATCAAGGACTCGGCCATCGTAGCCGCCGCGACCTTGTCGCATCGCTATATCTCCGACCGATTCCTGCCTGACAAGGCCATCGACCTGGTGGACGAGGCAGCGGCTTCACTCGCGATCCAGATTGGGTCGGTACCGGAAGAGATCGACGCACTCGAACGCGGCATGACCTCGCTCGAGATTGAAAAAGCAGCTCTGCGCCGCGAAACCGACCCGAACTCGCAGGAGCGCCTTCAAGCTGTGGAAGCAGAACTGGCCGAGCTGAAGGAGAAGTCGACAGGCCTACGCGCCCGCTGGCAGAAGGAGCGCGACGCTATCACCCGGTTGAGCGAGGTGAAGCAGCGCGTGGAAGCCCTGCGTTTCGAGGCCGATGAACAGACCCGGCTCTCCAACCTGGAGCGCGCGGCCCAGATCCGCTACGGCGACCTGCCCAAGCTGGAAGCCGAGTTGCGCGAGCTGAACGACCTGCAGGACGCGATGGGGCATGGCGCGCGCATGCTGAAGGAAGAAGTCGACGAGGAAGATATTGCGGCGATCATCTCCAAATGGACTGGCATTCCAATCGCCAAAATGCTGGAAGGCGAAGTGAAAAAGCTGGTTGCCATGGAAGGCCGGCTGCGCGAGCGCGTGATCGGCCAGGATGACGCGCTGACGGTCGTTTCCAATGCGATTCGCCGTTCCCGCGCGGGTCTCAGCGACCCCAAGCGGCCCATCGGCTCGTTCCTGTTTCTGGGGCCGACTGGTGTGGGCAAGACCGAAAC
>CAXTKZ010000066.1:15076-17394 GCA_964244985.1 uncultured Acidobacteriaceae bacterium | reverse complement strand
AGGCTCAGCCTACCCATAAGTTGGTCTTACGTTATCCGCTTTTCTTGTTGATGTCCAAGGACTTTTGCCGCATGGCCATCTGTAGCCCAGCGGCCGCTCGGTGAAAAGCCGTTACACTGGCGTGAACGCCCGCCCTCATGGGCCGGGCGCAATCGCCAACCACCTCAGCGTAAAGGGAGATTCGCTTTCAGCATGCAACCGGTTCCTATCGGCATCCTCGGCGCAACCGGCACGGTCGGGCAGCGCTTTCTTGAGCTCCTGGCGCACCACCCATGGTTCGAACCGACATGGCTTGCGGCGAGTGACCGCTCCAGCGGCAAGCGGTATGGCGATGCCGTGCGTTGGAAGCTCGCGATGCCCTTGCCCGAGCGGTTCGCGCACCTCCCGCTTTCGCCGGCTGTCCCCGAGAACGCGCCGAAGGTGATCTTTGCGGCGCTTGATACCGATATTGCGCTGGAGCTGGAGCCGCGCTTTGCGAGCGCCGGGTGTGCGGTGATTTCCAACTCGTCCGCGTTCCGCATGGAGCCGAATACACCGCTGGTGATTCCCGAGGTAAATCCGGAGCATCTAGCGTTGACTGCAAAGCAAAGCTGGCCAGAGGGCGGGTCGATCGTGACCAACCCAAACTGCTCGGCGATTGGCCTTGTGCTCGCGCTCAAGCCGTTGGCGGATGCGTTTGGGATTGAGAGCTTGTTTGTAACGACCATGCAGGCGGTGTCCGGCGCGGGCTACCCCGGCGTGCCGTCGCTCGACATCCTGGGCAATGTGGTGCCATTTATCCGCAACGAGGAAGAAAAAATGGTTGCCGAAACCGGAAAGCTGCTGGGGACCGCCACTGAGCCGTACCCAATGCGGATGACCGCGCATTGCAACCGCGTGCCGGTCGAGGACGGGCATACGGAGTCGGTCAGCATCAAGCTCCGCACGCTGGCGACCCGCGAACAGATACTGGAAGCCTGGCGCGAGTGGAAACCGCTGGCCGGGATGAACCTGCCGTCCGCGCCCGCGCAGCCGGTTGAGTACGTCGAAGGCGAAGACCGCCCGCAGCCGCGCCTGGACCGGATGCGCGGCGCGGGCATGGCGGCGGTCGTGGGGCGGTTGCGGCCGTGTACTCTGCTCGACTGGAAGTTCACGGTGTTATCGCACAACACCATTCGCGGCGCGGCCGGGGCGGCGTTGTTGAACGCCGAGCTGCTGCACGGACAGGGCAAGCTGATGCCGGGCGGCGCGCCTGCCGAAGCGAGGGCGCGATGAAGCATACAGTGATGAAGTTCGGCGGAACGTCGGTTGAAAGCGCCGAAGCCATCGCGCGGACGTTCAGCATTGTGGCCGCGCGCCGCACCGCTGAAGTCCAGCCCATTGTGGTAGTCAGTGCCATGGCCAAGGTCACCGACCAGCTTCTCCAGGCCGCTGCAGCTGCCGCGCGCGGTGAGCGGGACGAAGCGCTCGGGATCTCCGGCGGACTTTTGACGAGGCACCAGGCCACCGCCGCCGAGCTTGGCACGGCTGCGGCGTGGCTGCCCGACGAGTTCGGCGCGCTCGATGAAATCCTGCGCGGACTGGCCGCGGTGGGCGAGCTTACCCCTCGCATTCAGGACATGATTGTGTCGTACGGCGAGCGCCTGTCGAGCCGATTGATCGCCGAAGCGTTCGCTGCGCGCGGGCTGGACGCCCTGCATGTAGACGCGCGGAGGTGCATCGTCACCGGCGCGGAGCATACCCGCGCTATCCCGGACGATAGGCGCATCGAAGAGCAGCTGCGCAAGCTGGTGCTGCCTCACGCCGACGCGGGCCGCACGGTTGTGATGGGCGGGTTCATCGGCGCGACAGAGGCGGGCGTGACGACCACGCTGGGCCGGGGCGGGTCCGACTTTACGGCGGCGTTGGTCGGCGGGGGCATTGGGGCCGAGGCGATTGAAATCTGGACCGATGTGGACGGCATCATGACGACCGATCCGCGCGTGGTGCCTGGCGCGCTCCGGGTGCGGTCCATTTCGTTTGAGGAGGCAGCCGAGCTCGCCTACTTCGGCGCGAAAGTGCTGCACCCAGCGACGATCCTGCCCGCGGTGAAAAAGAACATTCCGGTGCTGGTGCTCAACTCGCGCAACCCCGCCAACGAGGGCACGCGCATTCAGGCCCTCGCGCCGCCATGCCGCAACCCGGTCAAGTCCATCGCGGCCAAAAAGCGCCTGACCATCATCGATGTGGTCGCGAGCCGCATGCTGATGACGCACGGCTATCTCAAGGCCATCTTCGACATCTTCGACAAGCATCGGTGCGCGGTCGACATGGTTTCCACCAGCGAGGTAAGCGTGTCG
>CAXTKZ010000066.1:0-15066 GCA_964244985.1 uncultured Acidobacteriaceae bacterium | reverse complement strand
CGTGTCGCTGACGGTCGACTCGAACGAAGCCCTGCCCGCGATCGCTGCCGATCTCCAGCAGCTGGCGGACGTGAAATATGAAGGGCGCAAAGCGCTGGTATGCCTGGTCGGCGAGGATATCCGGGGGCACTCGGGCGTGGCGGCGCGGCTGTTCGGCGCGATCCGCCACATCAACGTGCGCATGATCTCGCAGGGCGCGAGCGAAATCAACATGAGCTTCATGATCGATGAGAACGACGTAGATGAGGCGGTGCGCTCGCTCCATGCGGAGTTTTTCTCGGACCCCGATCCCGAAATCTTCGACATCGGCTAGGCTGGAATCATGCCCCAAATCAGCTCGCTCCAATGCTCAAAGTGCAAGCGCCATGTGTCGGCGGACCAGCCCCAAACCGTATGCCCGCACTGTGCGGGAGTGTTGTACGTGCGGTACGACATGGACGCGCTGCGGGTGTCGGCGAAGAAGCCTGGAGGTACCGCCTACAACCAGCTCGACGACAGCATGTGGCGCTACCGCGATGTGCTGCCCGCAGCCGAACCGGTGACGCTGGGTGAGGGCTGGACGCCCATGTTGCAAAGCCGCCGCCATCCGGGCGTGCTGCTGAAGGAAGAAGCGACCAACCCGACCGGCACGTTCAAGGCGCGGGGCATGTCCATGGCTGTCACCATGGCCCGGCATTACGGCTTGCGCAAGCTGGCGACGCCCTCGGCCGGCAACGCAGCGGGCGCGCTGGCGGCGTATGCGGCAGCTGCGGGCATGGAAGCGCATATCTTTATGCCGCGCGACGTGCCGTTCGCCAACTATCTCGAATGCATCGCCTACGGCGCGCACACGACGCTGGTCGATGGGTTGATCTCCGACTGCGCGCGCATGGTGGGGGAGCGCAAGGATGGGGAAGGCTGGTTCGACGTGTCGACCGTGAAGGAGCCGTACCGGGTCGAGGGCAAAAAGACCATGGGTTACGAGCTGGTGGAGCAGTGCGGCTGGAAGTACCCGGACGCCGTCTTCTACCCGACCGGCGGCGGCGTAGGGCTGATCGGCATGTGGAAGGCATTTGAAGAAATGGAGCAGCTGGGCTGGGTAGGGGGGCGCAGGCCGAAGATGATCGCCGTCCAGAGCGCCGGGTGCGCGCCGGTCGCTCGGGCTTTTCAACAACACGAAGCCGCTTCGCGGTTCTGGGAGGGCGCAGCAACCTTTGCGAGCGGACTGCGCGTGCCCAAACCGTACGGCGACTACATCGTGCTCGAAGTCGCCCAGGCCTCAAGCGGACAGGTGCTGGCCGTCTCTGAGGATGACATTCTCGCCTCGCTGCTCGACTGGGCCCGTCACGAAGGGCTGCTGCTCTCGCCCGAGGGCGCGGCGGCGACGGCTGCCTACGACCAGCTCCTCGCGTCCGGATTCCTGAGCAAGGAAGACCGTGTGGTGGTTTTCAACACCGGAGCGGGATTGAAATATACGGATCTGACGGCGGCACAGATGGGCTTGAAGCGCCCCCATGCCGAGGAAAAGCTGCCGGGGCGCATGCCGGTGGGCGGAATTATCACGCCGTGGTGAATGTATAGGGAGTTTATCCCCGAATTGGGGAAACAACCAATTCGTGAGTAAACTCCCTATACATTCACCTGGTTCAGAACCCATTCTCACCTCGAGTCGGCAATCAGCCGCTGAAATTGACTGTTGATTAGGCATGATTAGTCATAAATTAAGCTTTGGCGATGTGAGCGTGTATTGCAGATATGCAGAAACGAAAAGCATCAGGCGGAAATCAATGGAGAAGGCGGGAACACGCAGACGCCAAGAAATTTGGCGATGTACGTATCGCATTGATCAGCGCAATCGTGTCCCTAGCAGTAACACTTGGCGCTCAGGCATTGGGTTATCTTGTTTTTGCCAGACCGCATGAGCTCGACATCATTCAGGTCGAACTCAATCATCAAGAGGCTCAGCTATCAGCAATCAAGGGCCAGATTTCCCAAGCAGAAGTAATTTCTGAGGAGTTTGATGGAAGAGTAGCAAATTGTTCTCTCTTGCTGAGGCAGGCCTTGCCTTCATTGACATTGGGAACTAATCGATCAGAAAGGGTCTCCGCAAGCAGGATTTTAAGCGAGGATGCTGCCAGCAAAGGTCTTTTTATAGAACTCCGAGGCAATCCAGTTTTGCATAACTATATTGATACAGAACTGGGTCTACTTTCAATTCAAGACAGGGCATTGAATATGCTCGTTTTGCACAAGCAGTTCAGTCATGCTGATGTAGCTGCTTATACTGAGTTGCAACTAGCTGCCTCGTATGCAGGCATAACCGCGCGGGCGTTGCTGAATAGCATGCCGCAAGCCAAAAAGCAATACGATGCTGAGCTTGAAAATAGAATTGAAATCAATCGGGCGCACTTCTCCGATGTGAAAAGACGGCAAGATATCATACTCCAGGCTGTATGGATTATATGCATTATTGCTCTCTTACTAACCTCTATTAAAACATATAGCTTTTACACTGATTGGAAGAAGCAAAGCGGCAAGAAACTACTTCCGCCAAGCTTGTGAACTCAATACCCATTCGCCACCAGATACCCGAGCGTAACTTCAAACGGCTTATCGGAACCGGTATCCCGCGCGGCCACTTCGGTCCACTCCGGGGTTTGTTGGGTGCCTGCGCCGGGCTGCAGGCCGTTCTGCACGGCAAGCTTCATCAGCACATCGGCTTCGAGATTCACCGGCGAGCCGGGCTGGAGCGCGTGAAGGTTGGTCGCCTCATAGGTGTGCGGAATGACCGCGACATGGAGCTCGCCCGCGCCGGTCGGGGTATCGTCGTTGGCGTCACGTTCAGAAAACCAGCGGGCGACTGTCAGGCTGATACCTTCAATCGAAATCGAACCTTTTTCCACAACAAACCGACCCACGGCGGGTGGGACGGCGATGCGGAGCAGCCAGTCGGATCTGTCTCCGGACCCGCCCACGCGGTCGAGGCCGAGCAGCGTGCCGGTCGCGTCCACATGGCCTTGCACGATATGGCCGCCGAGCGGCGCGCCGGCGGGGGTGGGCAGCTCGAGATTGACGAGCGAGCCGGGGGCAAGCGCGGTAAGCGAGGTGCGGTCGACAGTTTCCTGGGCGAGCTCGGCGTGGAAGCAGCCTTCGCCCGGGGCTAGCGCCGTAAGGCAGACGCCGGAAACCGCGATGCTGTCGCCGACCCGCAGCTTGCCCGCGAGCTCGGGGGCCGCGATGGTCAGCCGCTGGGTACTGCCTGTGTTTTCGAGCGCCTGAACCTTGCCCACCGACTGAATAAGACCTGTAAACATCGCGTTTGCTCCCCTATCTCAGTGTAGCGAGCTCCATGGGTCGCGTAGGGAGGCTTCCAAGTGAAAATCGGAGCCGGACTGGGCGACTTCCCAGCGCTGCAATGCAAGCTGCACTGAGGTAGACCCGCCGAGAAGCGGCACACCGGCTTCGCCCAAGAAAACTGGGGCGTAGAACAGGCTCAGCCTATCGGCGATTGGCTCATCACCCTCCAAAAGTGCGCGGTTCAAGCGTGAGCCCCCTTCGCAGAGCACGTTCAGGACCTGCCGCTCTCTATAGAGAAAGCGCATGGCGGCGCGCAGATCGAGCTCCCCCCCTCGTGTTTGCTCGACCGAACGAACCGCCACTCCCGCTTCTTCAAGTGCCAGTCGGCGCTCGGCAACGGCGGGGTCGCTTCCCTGCGGTGCTGTCAGGATGATGACATCATTGTTCGCGGTTTGGATGAGTTGGCTTCCAAGCGGCAGACGCAGCTGCGAATCCAAAATCACGCGCAGCAAAGGCCGCCGCCGCGCGCCGCCGCTGCGATCGGTCAGCAGGGGGTTGTCCGCCAGCACGGTGCCGATGCCCGTGAGAACGGCGTCCGCGGCGTGACGCATTTGCTGAACAGCGGCCAGGGAGTGCGCACCGGTGAGATAGGCAACGGTACCCGGGGACTTGTGCCCGGGCGCAATCCTGCCGTCCAGCGATACCCCGGCTTACAGGGTCAGGAATGGCAGCCCGGTGCGGATCGAGCGGGCAAAGCCGTCATTCAAACGGCGCGCAGGCTCCTGCAGGACACCCACACTTGTCGAAATGCCACCCCCGCGCAGGATCGCCAGCCCTTGGCCGTCTACCAGCGGGTTCGGATCGCCGGTCGCAGCGACCACCCGCGCCACCCCCGCGCGCAGCAGCGCTTCGGCGCAAGGTGGGGTGCGGCCATGGTGAGCGCAGGGTTCAAGCGTCACAAACGCCGTCGCGCCGCGCGCTTGCTCGCCGGCCTCGCGCAGGGCGACGACCTCCGCATGATCCTTGTTGTCGTACAAGTGTGCGCCGCGTCCGACAACAACCCCATCTTTGACCACGACGCACCCAACCGTGGGATTGGGTGAAGCCAAACCGACCGCACCCTCCGCAAGCGCAAGCGCCTCCGTCATCCAGCCCGCGTCTTGGTTCATCACGTCCCTAAAAGCGAATCCACAAAGGCTTCGGGGTTAAAAGCAATCAGGTCGCCGATCTTTTCGCCCACGCCGACAAAACGGACCGGCATCCGCAGCTCGTGGGCAATCGCAATCACAATCCCGCCCTTGGCCGTGCCGTCGAGTTTGGTCAGCACAATGCCCGTCACCCCCGCCGATTCGGTAAACAACCGCGCCTGCTGCAGGCCGTTCTGCCCGGTCGTGGCGTCCATCACCAGCAGCACCTCATGCGGCGCGTCCCAGATAATGCGCTGCGCGGTGCGGCGCATCTTTTCAAGCTCATCCATCAGCCCGGTCTTGGTATGGAGGCGGCCCGCGGTGTCCACGAGCAGAAGGTTGGTTTGCCGGGCGTTGGCCGCCTGGAGCGCGTCGTAGAGCGCCGCGGAAGGGTCGCCGCCTTGACGGGTCTTGATGGTCGGCACGTGCGCCCGCTCCCCCCATACCTCCAGCTGCTCGATCGCCGCCGCGCGAAAGGTGTCGGCCGCGCACAGAAGCACGGTCTTGCCCTGCCCTCGGTACCAAGCGGCGAGCTTGCCCGTGGTGGTGGTTTTGCCGGTGCCGTTCACACCCACAAGAAATACAACCTCCGGTGGACGGATGACGCGCTTGGGCAGCGAATCTTCGCGCTGGAGAATGGCGAGCAGCTCGGCCTTGAGCAGCGATTTCAACTCGGCCCCATTCGCAATGCCCTCACGCCGGGCGCGGTCGCGCAGTGCGTCGAGCACGGCAATGGTGGTGTTCATTCCCAGGTCGGAACTCAGGAGAACGTCTTCAAGCTCATCGAGCGCCGCCGCATCGACTTCGCGAGTCAGCGCAACGACGCCCTCGATCTTGTCGTTGAGCGACTCGCGGGTGCGCGTGACCGCATCGCGCATCCGGTTGAACACGGAGCGTTTTTCCGGTTGGTCGAGCGAGCCGAACAGGGTTTGAATCATGGGGCTAGTTTACCCGGCTTACGCCGTCACTCATCCCGACCGGGCCGGGACATCAGAGAGCGCACGGCTTCCGCGGCGGTCCCGCGGCCTCGCAACAATGCGTCCACCTGCTCGGCGATGGGCATTTCGAGGCCATGCTGTCGGGCCAGTGCCAGCGCGGCACCCGTGGTGCGGACGCCCTCGGCGACCTTGCCGTTCAGGCCGGCCAGGATCTCCCCCAACGCGCGGCCCCGGCCCAACTCCACCCCGACCAGGCGGTTGCGCGATAAGCCGCCCGTGCAGGTCAGGATCAGGTCGCCGATACCGGACAGCCCCGCGAGAGTTTCGCGCCGCCCCCCGCAGGCCAGGGCGAGGCGGGTCATTTCCGCGATGCCGCGCGTAACAAGCGCGGCGACGCTGTTGTGGCCGAGCTCGAGCCCGGCCACCGCACCGGCCGCAATGGCCATCACGTTCTTGAGCGCGCCGCCCAGCTCTACGCCGGGAACGTCCGTGTTGCGGTACAAGCGCAGAGTTTGCGTCCCAAGCAGGGCCTGGGCGCGCTCGGCCTCGGTCATTTGCGGAAACGCGACCGTAACAGCGGCAGGTGCGCCCGCTGCCACCTCCTGCGCAAACGAGGGGCCGCTGAGCACGCCGATGGTGTGGCCGGGAAGCACGCTGCCAAGCACCTCCGTCATGCGGCAGAGCGTACCGTCCTCGATTCCTTTGGAAGCACTGACAAGCATCGTCCCAGGAGTGAGCAGCTGGTGCAGCGCTCGGGCCAGCGCGCGCATATGCTCCGACGGAACAACAAGCAGGACGAGTTCGGCGTGGGCAACAGCTTCGGCGAGCGAACCCGTAACGGCAAGGGTCGGCGGCAGAGGGAAGCCGGGCAGATACCGCCGGTTTTCGCGCTCGGCGGCCAAGGCAGCTATGTGCGCGGGGGTGTGGGCCCACAGCGTGACCGCTGTGTCGGGCTTCCCGGCAAGATTGAGCGCGAGAGCCGTGCCCCAGGCACCCGCGCCTAAAACGGCAATGCGGCTCATGCGGCGGCTTGCTTGCCGAATCGGTATTCCGTCCCGGCCAGCAAGCGGCGGATGTTGGCGTGGTGTTTGCAGACCACGATCGCCGGGCCGACGATCAGCGCGGCAAGAGGAGCCCAGCCGCGCCCCGCGTGCGGTGGGTATGCGAATGCCCCAACAGGAATTGCAAAAGCGGCAAGGATGGACGCCAGTGAAACGATGCGGAACAAGGCCGTCGCCGCGATGAAAACCGCCAGCGAGGTGAGTGCAACAGGCCAGGCAAGCGCCAGAAAGACCCCGAAAGCCGTCGCAACACCCTTGCCGCCGCGAAACCCAAGCCAAACCGGGAAGATGTGCCCGAGCAGCGCGCACATGGCCGCAAGCGAGGCCGCAGCCGCCACATGAAATGTATAAGCCGCATCGTGCTGCACCCAGCGCGCGGGCAGCATGGGCAGTACGCTCGTGGCAAAAACGACCGCGACCCAGCCTTTCAGGGCATCAAGCGCAAAGGTAAGCGCCCCTAAACCTTTCGCCCCGGAGCGCAGAACATTGGTTGCGCCGATGTTGCCGCTGCCCACCGCGCGGATATCCTGGTGGCGGAACACACGCACCAGCAGATACCCGAACGGGATAGAGCCGAGCAGGTAAGCCATAATGGCGATCAGGAGGAAAGGGACGGCGCGCATCGCGATTCCGAGTGTAGCGCACCACGCTCCTGGCCTGACTTCCGTAATGCCGGGATTTGGCGTAGATCGGGGTAGGCTTGCCGACAGGCGTAAAAGTTTCAGGGCCCGCACTGGCCAGTGTGGGCCCTGAGATGGAGCGCTTAGAAGGGAGTCGGAATGGCCAAAACCAGACCGAAACCGTCCGCATCAGGATTAATTCCCTGGTTGCGCGTGGGAACCATGCTCGTCAGGCTCGTGGAAGCAACATTGCACCTATTCCACGATCTGCGCGGGTAAGTTCCCGTTCAACCCGCAGATGACCGTCTCACCGGCGTCTGCGGTTTTGATACTCCTCCAGTTTCCTCTCAGCGTGCTCCCAAGTCAACGCAGAAAGTCGTCGCAATGCAGTACACCGGTTACTTGTGAACCAGCAGACGCTTGCGCACCATGTCGAGCGCCGCCTGCGCGGCATACTGGCGAATGCGCTCGCGGTCGCCCTGGAAACGCTTCTCCTCGACATCGGTATCCGTGCCGTCGGTTACGGCAATGTACACCAGGCCGACCGGCTTCTCCTCCGAGCCTCCGCCGGGCCCAGCGATCCCGGTCACGCCGATGCCGAGATTGCTCCCGGTTTCTCCGCGGATGCCGGTGGCAAGTGCCCGCGCCACGTCGCGGCTTACCGCGCCGTTGGCCGTGATCACTGCCGGCGGCACCCCCGCAAACAATGTTTTGAGCTCGTTTGAATACACCACCGCACCGCCCAGGAAGGACCGCGATGAACCGGGAATCGCGGTCAGCCGTTCTGAAATCAACCCCCCCGTGCAGCTTTCAGCCACAGACAGCGTTTGCTCGGCCAACTCAAGCTGGTACAGCACAATGCGCTCCAGCATCTCGCCTTGTGTGGAGTACAAAACATCGTCCAGCTCCTCCTCGATCGCGGCTGCGAGCGCGTCGACGCGCGCTTGTGCCTGCTCAAGGGTCGGCTTGGTGCAGATCAGGTTCAGCTGAATGTCGCCCAGATGCGCGAGGATGGTGGTCTCAACATCGTTGTACTGCCTGTAAATGGGCGCTATGCGGGCATCGCAGGCCGACTCGCCGATCATCGCGGCTTTCAGCGTCCGCGTGGCAAAATACCGCCGCGGAATTGCCTCGGTAAGCCGGGGCATCACCTCGGCTTCCCACATCGGCTTAAGCTCGCTCGGCGGTCCGGGCAGCAGAATAATCAGCTTTCTGTGCTCGCGATAGACCATGTCGAACCACTGGCCCGGCGCGGTGCCGGTCGAGTTTTGCAAAGGCTCCGCGCCTTCCAGCACATCGCCCTGCTTTGTATTGTTGTCGGTAATTGCGATGCGCCGCGCCGCAAAGCGCGCATACAGGGCGGCGACGATCTCCTGGTTGCGCTTGAGCCGCACACCGACTGCTTCGGCTACCGACTCGCGGGTTAAGTCGTCCTCGGTCGGCCCCAGGCCGCCCATCACAACGACGATGTCGGCACGGTCGAGCGCGTTGCGCACCGCGCCCACCAGATGCTCGCGGCGGTCACCGACGATGGTTTTTGCGGAAATGCGGACGCCGAGCTGGTTGAGCTGCGCGGTAAGGTACAACGAATTGGTGTCCTGCCGATAAGGGGTCAGCAGTTCGGAGCCGACAGCGATAATGTCACAGTTCATAAGTGTGTCCTAAAAAAGCTGGAGGCCTTCCACGCCCAGGGGCAATGAAAACAGCGCGCCGCCGGTGGCGATAACGGCATCGCCCTTGGGCAAAAACGCGATCCCCGTGATGCTGCTGCCTGCCGCTACAAGATCGGCTTTGCCATCGGGTGAGATTTGCACAATGCCGCGACGGCCCGCGAACGACGCACCCACATACACGTTGCCCGCGACGTCGATCGCAATGCCCTGGGGTCGCCCGAGACCCCGATAGTGGACCGAGGCCGTGCCGTCTTCCGTGATGGCGTACACAGTGTCGTAGGAGGAAGTGGTGGGCGCGGCGACATACAAACGCTCGTCGGCCCCGAAAGCCAGGTGGTACGCGGAAATCGATGGCTCAAGCGTGGCGTAAACGAAAATCTGCCGGTCGGGCGCGATTTTAAAAACGGTGCCGCTCCGGTCGCCGACATATAGATTGCCGGGAGCGTCGAAGCAGACACCGGTCGCAATGCCCATCCCTTCGGAAAAGCTCGAAACCGCGCCATCCGGCGAGACGCGATGAATAGTGCCGTCATTGCGCGAAGACACATACAGGTAGCCGTCCGGCCCCACCGCAAGCCCCGTGGCATTGGTGATGCCGGTAACGAACGGGGCTGCCTCGCCGGAGGGGGTGATGCGGAAAACGGAAACCGGGGTCTCCTGCCCACGCGGACCGGAAAACGTGGCGTATATATTGCCAAGTTGGTCAACCGCGGGGTTGGCGACCTGGTGGATGCCGGTCGCGATCAACTCGGCGACATCGACAGGAACGCTGTTGCTTTCAGCTCCGTTGCGGAGAACACGCAGAAGGCCCGGCTCGCCCTCATCGGGCACACGCAGCACCAGGCGTTCTTCACGCGACAGCAGCACACCGGCCGCGAGCTCGCCCAGCATGGCAACCGGCAACCGACCGAGCACGGCCGACAGGTTGGCACCGTGGACATGGATTTCGCCGCCGGGCAGAGCGGCAATGGGGTGGACTCCCGTAAGTTTTGGCGCGGGGGTGGCAGGGGCTTGAGCTTCAGGGGTCATGCTCTTTCCATGGTAGCCCTTCACCACCAGTGGCTCACAATCGCGCCAACCAGCAGCGCATAGATGCCGGCCAGGGCGTCGTCCATCATGATGCCGATGCCGCCGTGCAAACGCTCCAGGCGGCGTATTGGCGGCGGCTTGAGAATGTCGAAGAAGCGGAACAAGACGAGCCCGAGCAGGCCATGAGCCCAATCCGTTCTGCCGTAGCCGCAAAAGGGCAGAAGCGCGATCCACTGCCCGGCGACCTCATCGATCACCACATGGCCGGGGTCGGTGCGCGTGGACTCAAGCTCGACAACGGTTGCTGCCGGAATCCCCGCGACCAGCGCCACCAAGGCAGCCAGCAGTGTGACAGCGCGCAAAGCCGGCGGCGTGGGTCCGGCCAGTGCGTCGAAACCAAGCCATAACAGCACGGCGGCAACCGACGCCCAGGTGCCGGGGCCGGGTTTTAGAAAGCCAGCGCCGAGAAAGGTACCCACGGCCCACGCCCAAGGTGTGCGCGGCGGCTGTGGTTGCGCGCCGTTCACCAATGCTTCTTCGGTCGCGTCAGCCATTCTCACCTTTGTCGGGTGGACGGAAGCCCCCAAGCTCATCGAGAAGTTCGGGGTCATGCACGGGGGAGGAGATGCGGTATGCGCCCGAGGCCCACTTGCCGAGGTCGATCACCCGGCACCGGTCCGAGCAGAAGGGGAACTCGGGGTCACCCGCGGTGGTGAGGGTGCCGCAGGTAGGGCAGCGCAGGGCTTTTTGCTTTTTCGCAGCCATCTACAGCACCCGCGCTACGACATCGTAGTCGTGCGCCTCTGTTATTTCGCAGGTGTAAAAGGTCCCCGGTACGAGCGCGTCGTGCGGGCCGAAGTCGTTAAGATACAGCTTGCCGTCGATTTCGGGTGCGTGGAGGGCAGACCGGCCTTCCCATAGCAGCGGGGTTTCCTCACTCGGACCTTCCACCAGCACTTCCACTTCTCGCCCGACCCAAGCCTGTTTGCCCACCCGGGAAATCCCCTGCTGCAGCTTCATCAAGGAGCGGCGGCGGGCTTCCACCACGCGGCGCGGCAGCTTTTCGCCGAACTCAAACGCCTTGGCACCTTCTTCGTCCGAGTAGGCAAACGCGCCCATCCAGTCGAACCGCGCATCGCGGACAAACTGCTTCAGCGTTTGAAACTCTTCGTCAGTCTCGCCGGGGAAGCCGACGATAAAGCCTGTACGGACCACCAGGCCGGGTACGGCGGCGCGGGCTTTTTCAAGTGTGCGGAGAAAGATTTCCGGGCCGCCGCCGCGGCGCATGCGCTTCAGCGTCGCGGGCGCGGCATGCTGCAGCGGGATGTCGAGGTACGGACAGATTTTTCCGTTTGCAGCCATCACGTCCAGCAGCCGACCGGTAATGCGGTTGGGATAGGTATACAGAAAACGCAGCCAATGGAGCCCGTCGATGGCGGCCAGCTGTTCCAGCAGCAGCGCCAAACCGTCGCGTAGGCCGAAATCTTCTCCGTAGCAGGTAGTGTCCTGGCCGATCAGCGTAATCTCGCGCACGCCGCCCGCAACCAGTTTCTGCGCTTCGGCGACAACGGACTCCACCCGGCGGGAACGGAACTTGCCTCGCAGGTTGGGGATAACGCAAAACGTACACGGGTGGTCACAGCCTTCGGCGATCTTGATGTATGCCGAAGCGCGGCCCGTGGCAAGCAGGCGCGGGGTTTCGTCGGAGTACAGGTAGGTGGGTAGAGCAGGGGCGGCACCGTCCCAGGCCTCGCGGGTAAAGCGGCCTTGCCTCTCCCGCAAATCGCCCTCAGCCCGGCTGCCGACAGGCTGGGAAAGCTCCGTCCGGCTCCCAATCACAGTTTCCGCGGCCGGACGCACAATCGCCGACGCGCCAGTCAGGATGGTGAACGGGGAAGGCTCCCGCACCGGCGCAACCAGGCCGGTCGCCCGCAAAATATTTTCAAGCTCGCCCGTGCCGACAACCGCGTCGACCTCCGGGATGTTGCGGCGGATTTCATCGCGGTAGCGCTCAACCAGGCAGCCCGCAACGACCAGCTTCCGCGCCCGGCCTTCCACTTTGTGCGCGGCCAATTCGAGGATCGTGTCGACCGACTCCTGCTTGGCGGCATCGATAAAAGAGCAGGTGTTCACGACCAGCACATCGGCGTCGGCGGTGTCGGTGGTCAACTCCGCCCCGGCCTGCTGGAGCATGCCCATCATCACTTCGCTGTCGACCAGATTTTTGGGGCAGCCAAGCGAAACAAAGCCGATCTTGATGGGGCTGGACGCCTGAGCGGGCGCGTCCGGAAGTTGGAGTGTTGATTGCACTGTAGTATTTTAGCCGATCGTTTTCGGGAGGACCCAGGCGATGCGAAACGAACGATGGACGCGCCGCGACCTGGTGCGAAACGGAGCCGCGGCAGCGCTTACACCCGCGCTGGAGAAACAACCCCGGCGCGGGCGCATCCGGCAGTCCGTCGCGCGCTGGTGCTTTAACGATTGGCCGCTGGAAACCTTGTGCATGCACGCCGCCGCATTGGGCATGGCAGGCGTCGACCTGCTGGAGCCAGAGGACTACGCCGTGCCGGCGCGGTACGGCCTGCGCTGCACGATGGGCTATGCCGGCGGGGGCGCAATCGACCGCGGGCTGAATCGGGTCGCCAACCACGACGCGATCGTTGCGGGACTGACGGTGGGCATCCCGCTCGCGGCAAAGGCGAACCTGCCCAACGTGATCACGTTCTCGGGATTGCGCGACGGGGTCACCGACGACCAAGGTGCGCGCAACACGATTGCCGGCCTGAAGCGCATCGCGCCGGTGGCTGAAGCCCATGGGGTGACCGTCTGTATGGAGCTGCTCAACTCAAAGCGCGACCACCCCGGCTACATGGCCGACCACACCGCATGGGGAGCGGCGGTGATGCGCGCGGTCGGCTCGCCGCACGTCAAGCTGCTGTATGACGCGTACCACATGCAGATCATGGAGGGCGACCTGATCGCGACCCTGCGGGCCAACCATGACGTCATCGGGCATATTCACACGGGCGGCGTCCCGGGCCGGCACGAGCTGAGTGGGCCGGTGGAAGAGGTCGCCTGGGCGGGGGTGATGCGGGCGTTGGCGGATATGAACTTTCCCGGGTATGTCGCGCATGAGTTTATTCCAGCAGGCGACCCGCTCACCGGGTTTAGGGACGCGGTCGCGCTTTGCGACGTGTGACCCGGTCGCGGACGCTGAACGGCACGACAAAGTTCCCGCGGCAAGTTTTCCTGCATCGCATTGGTTGAAACTGTGTGTATGTGAGGTGCGCATGAAATTGCGAAGAACACAATGGACGGCTTGCGGCGGTTTGGCCCTGGCCCTGGCCGCGCCGCTTGCCGTGGCCCAGCACGACCGTGGCGGCTACAACCATGACAATGGCAACGGCAACCGCGGCAACAGCAACTACTACAACGGCATGCGCGGCAGCGAGCGCGGCGGCAACTACGACCAACGCTACCGGGACGACGACCGCGACCATCACCACAATGATAGCGGCGGCATCGGGCCGGGCTATGGGGCGTTGATCGGCGGCGGCGGCGGCGCGGCGCTGGGAGCGGTTTTCGGCGGCGGCATGAAAGGCACATTGATCGGCGGCGCTGCCGGTGCCGGGTTGGGCGCGTTGGGCGGCAAGCTCGCGCAGGGCAGCGGCGACCACCACGACCACGACTACCACCACTAAACCGGAAGAGTGAGAACCGACATGAAGCAAGCAAACAAATACGGCACGGGGGTGCTCGCGGCATGTACCGTGGCCGCTGGACTCCTCTGCAGTCCGCAAACAGCGCCCGCGCAGACCAAACCGACCAATGCAGCGACTCGCGCTTCTGGCAGCGACCTCAATGACAAAAAGATCAACGCGATTCCTATCGATCAGCTGGTCGTCGCCACCTGTCGGCAGGCCTGGCACATGGGCGGTGAGAACGAGGACGCGTTTTTCGATATCGTGGAGCGGTTGACGGCGCTTTCCGCACACAACCGGGGCGTTACGATTCCTGATGACAAATCGGCCGGTTCGCGAGCGGGGGAATGGATTCGTACGCAGGCGCTCAAGGACCCGGACCAGCTGCTGTACGCCGTGGTCGACCATGCTGTCGTGTACTCGGTTAACAAGGGGGCGCCGAGCACTTCGCCGAAGCCCTGAACGCGCCGCGGTGCTACTCTAGCAATGTGCCGGGCCCTGCGCGGCGCAATCTCGCGAACCCCGCCAGGTCCGGAAGGAAGCAACGGTAGCGGGCCAGTGCGTGCGCAGCAGGTACCCCGGTACATAAGATTTTCCCGCCGCCCCCATTCGACAGGGCGGCTCCCCTCAGCGACAATCGAAGCTGCCTGCACCCGACTTGTTCACTTGGAGAGTGGCTTTGAGTTTGAACCCATCGGAGCGCGCCGTTTCATCAAAAACAGTGCGCCGCGCGAAGATCAGTGCCCTGGGCACGTATGTGCCGCCCCGCATTCTCACCAACGCCGACTTTGAGCGCATGGTCGACACCACCGATGAGTGGATCGTCGAACGCACCGGCATCCGCGAGCGCCATGTTGTCGATAAGGGGACAGCCACCAGCGACCTGGCGGCTGAAGCTGCGCGCCGCTGCCTCGCCGAGCGGGGCATCGGCCCGGACGATGTTGAAGTGATTATTCTCGCCACGGTCAGCCCGGACATGCCGTTTCCGGCGACGGCCTGCCTGGTGCAGGAAAAGATCGGCGCTCATCATGCGTGGGGCTTCGATCTGGCCGCGGCCTGTTCCGGCTTTCTGTACGCCCTGCAAGTAGGCGCAAAGCTGGTGGAAAGCGGCGCGCAGGATCGCGTGCTGGTCATCGGCGCGGACACCATGAGCTCGATCATCGACTACACCGACCGGCGCACCTGCATCCTGTTCGGTGACGGCGCGGGCGCGGTGCTGCTGGAAGCCGCGGATGAGGGCGAAGAAGGGGTGCTCGACTACGCGCACGAGATCGATGGCTCCGGCGTACCTGCGTTGTATATGCCTGCTGGCGGCAGCCTGTTGCCGGCCAGTGCGGAAACCATCGCGCGCAAACAACATTTCGTTCACCAGGAAGGGCAAACGGTGTACAAGTTTGCCGTCCGCAAGATGGCCGAAATCTCAGAAAGAGTGCTGGTACGCAATGGGCTTACCGGAGCCGACCTGGACTGCTTTGTGCCGCATCAGGCGAACCGGCGCATCATTGAGTCCACAGCCCACCGGTTGGGTCTGCCGCCTGACCGGGTGACCATCAACATCGACCGCTACGGCAATACCACTGC
>CAXTKZ010000065.1:6016-18939 GCA_964244985.1 uncultured Acidobacteriaceae bacterium | reverse complement strand
CGCAGGTATTCGGCGTAATCGCGGCTTCAAGAGCGGCAGCATCCCCAAACGGCACACGGGGGAACCCGCCCGCGAACGGCCCGAAGCCCTCCCGGTACTGATCCTCACTCGAGAACCCCACCACCGCGATCGTCCGGCCATGAAAGTTGTTCGAGCAAACGACAATCTCCGCCTGCCCGTCTGGAATGCCCTTCACGGTATGGCCCCACTTGCGCGCCACCTTCAGCGCCGTCTCTACCGCCTCCACCCCTGAGTTCATCGGCAGCGCCATATCGAAGCCGGTCAGCCTGTGCAGGTCTTCGAGCAGCAGCGGCAGCTGGTCGTTGCGGAACGCGCGCGAGGTCAGCGTAACCTTCTGCGCCTGCTCCACCATCGCCCGCAGGATCGCCGGATGGCAGTGCCCCTGGTTCACGGCGGAGTACGCGGCCAGCATATCGAGATAGCGCCGACCCTCCACATCCGTCAGCCACGCGCCCTCGGCCCGCGCCACCACCACGTCGAGCGGATGGTAGTTATGCGCGCCGTACTGCTCTTCCAGCCCGACGAGGTCCGCTGCCGTTCTCGCTTCCAGCACCTGCATAGTCGCTCCAATGCCACCAGCATCTCACGGCGTGCAAGCGGGCGGTCCGCTAAAATGGGCGTATGCCCACTCCTGCTCAACGCGACCTCCTCCCCGCTTCCGAGGCCGTGCGCTCCGCAAACCTGGCCCGCGCCCGCAACGGGCTGCGCTATGGGGTGTTCGGCGAGCTGGAAACCACGGGTGAAACCCTGATGCGCATCATCGAGGCCGTGCCGGACGAGGTCGCCGCGGCGCTGTCCGGGCATTCCTTTGTGTTTGTACCGCTCGCCATCGGCGAAACCCCGCACGCCCGCGACACAGAAATCGCGCGCGTCTTCAAGGAAGATCTGGCCGATCGCGCCATCTGTCACCGTACCGTGCCGCTTGACGGCGGGGCCTACACATTTATCTCAACGCGGCTGATGCAGGACCGCTTCGCGCTCGCGTTTGAGCTCTTCATCAACGTGGGGCACCAATTTGTGGATGCGCTGGCGGCCGGGAAAACTCCCTTGCCCGAGCGCCTCACCACGCTTTTATGGCAGCAGGCGCAAGCTGAAGTACGCGGCGAAACTTCGCAGGACAGCTACGAAGCACGCAAACGGGCCCTGGAGCTCATGGGCGAGGAGACCCGCAGCGGCAGGGGCAGTACGGGGGAAGAAGAACAGAAGCGCTTCTTCGAAGCAGCCCTGGCCGACGCGCTCGCGATTTATATGCTCTCGCTCGCCATCGACCTTGAATACGCCGACCTGCGCGAGCGGGAATACCCCCTGCTGGCCGCGCCCGCGCTCGCGCAGCGCCTTCGCTTGGTCGCGGAGCTGTACCCGCCGTCCCCCGGCTATGAGTTCGCGGTGCGCTACCGCCGCCGGCACTAAGCGCTCAGCGCTTCCACCACGAGTAGCCCACTCCAAACTGAAGCGTGACGTTCACGCCCGGGTTATAGTCGCCGATGCCGGCCTTCAAGTCGTTGCGGATGCTCCCGCGCTTCTACTGCGTGCCGACGCCGCTGAGCAGATACGTCGTAGCATGCGAGTCGGTCGACATCGTAAAAAAATGGCCCTCGTCGATGGGGTACTCAACCATATGTAAAGGGAAAAGTGGGCCTTGCGGGAGTGTGTAGGTGACCCGTCCGGTTACAGGCGCGTTCGCGCCGAAGTGGTCGCCGGACAACTCCGTCTGCGGAAGCAGATAGGCACCGACAGACCCATCGAGCTGGCTGTTGAACGTGCCGGAGGGAGCCACATCGATCGAACCCATTTCAAAAACCGGCACTCCCTCCGTGCAGGTGGCCTTGCAGGTAAAGTCGCCGGAAAGATTTAAAACATAAGACTGGGATCTGTAGGGCTCCGTCGGAAGTGTTTGCTTGGCCAAAGAACCATTGCCGAAAACCACATACCCATCTTTCGAAAAAAAGCTCGCTTTCGTGACTCCGGCGGCAAACTGGGAGGGAGACACAAAGATTACAAACTGCTGTACACCGAGCGACGATTGAAGTGTGAGCGTGCCGAAGCCGAAATCGAGGGTGTATTGCCCTGTCACGGCAACTGCGAGATTGCTGCCGAGCCCTGAGTTGACATCTTCTACACCGGTGACATGACCCTGGCCGTCGAAATTCAAGCTGCCGACCGCCGCCAGCCTTTGCGAGGCCCCCTTGATTTGCGGGTTGGTGCCGTTGAACAAAAATGCGTATTGGCCGGAAAGCAAATTTCCATATTGCCCCGAGGGGCCGATGGGAGTGATAGGAACAACGACGGTCTGGGAGGGGATGCCATTCGAACATAAAGGTGTCAGACCATCATTCATGGGCTGCGCCGACACCGTGACTGTAACCTGCCCCGGCGAAGTCTGCCCGCTATACGCAGAGTAATAATCTGCGATCAGCGTTTGCGGCATGCTGTTCGGGAAGATCTCCCCTTGTACCGGAGGAGTAGCGGGTAAACCCGGTTCCGTGATCTGCTCTTCTGTTGTATATGGGGAATACTGCGTACCGTTTCCGGCTGGGTAACCGTTGCTTTGGTATGTGAAAGAGAACGTGATTAGTTGGCCGAAGCTCGGATGAGCTGGTAAGTATGTGAGGCTTGACGTACACGTGGTCTGGCTTTGGGCAGATAAAATACAGGGCAGAAACCCTAGAAAACATGCGATAAGCGTCAAGCGCTTCAGAAGCATAATCGGCTTTCCCTTGCTGAGTGCACAGCTGTGCAATGCGACGGAATGAGTTGCTGCCTGTTGGGGACCGCCATGGGAACGGCGCGGCACCAAAGCAAATGCGCACCCCCCAAGGGCAGAAGCACGAGGCTCGACCTGGAAGCAGCCACGAGAGCTTCCTTCGGAGAATCACTTTGGAATAAAGAATTCCAAGTAAGAAGGGCAACCATCCGGAACAGGAAAGAAAGCAAGTCTCCAACTGGCGCAACACTAACACGAGCTTGCATGATTTTGACATCGCAAGTTTTGCACAGGCTTCGGCTGCGATTTATTATGGCGCGCGGCTTGCTGCCTTCAGCAACGTCATTAACGCGCCGGATACACTACGGGCAGCATGATCGCCCACCTGCGCGGCCGCATCCTCCACTCCGAGCCCGGCTCCTGCATCCTCGACTGCAACGGCGTCGGCTACCAGGTCGCCATTTCCATCCCCACCTACGCGGCCTTGCCCGCGCCCGGCGGCGAAGCCTCCCTCCACATCCACACCCAGGTGCGCGAAGACCTCCTCGCGCTTTTCGGTTTCGCGGACGCCCGCGAAAAACGCCTCTTCGAGCGGTTGATCACAGTCACCGGCGTCGGCCCCAAACTCGCCCTCACCATCCTCAGCGGGCTTTCCATGGAGGAAACCGTCGGTGCCATCCGCGCGCAGGATCACGCCCGGCTGACGCGCATCCCCGGCGTCGGTAAGCGCCTGGCGGAGCGCCTGGCCGTCGAGCTCAAGGAAAAGCTGGACGATCTGCAGGAGCACACCCCAGCCGCGGCCGCCCTGAATGCCCCCGCCGGCGATGACGTGCTTTCGGCTCTCGTCAACCTCGGCTACAACCGGGTCTCCGCGCAAAAAGCGCTTGACACCGCGCTCGTGCGGACCCCGGAGGCAGGCACGCACTTCGACGCATTGTTCCGCGAAACCATGCTGCTGATCCGCTAATACGGGTACTTAAAATGATCGTCCTGGTAAGTGCGACCTAATAAGTCGCCTTATCTCCTGACAAGAATTATCGAAAGATTCAGCCGTCGCTCTTGCGTCTTGACCGCCGTTGCTGTTTTCTGGTTCTACCGCATGAGCCTTCGTTTTTCTACTCGCAGCACTCACCTTCTTCTGTGCTGCATTTTTTTCTTTCTGCATGGGGCCGGAGCGCAGCAAACACTTTCGCTGGCCGACGCGATCCATGCCGGACTTCTCAACAGCCCGGAAGCCCGCTCCGCCGGTGACCGCGTCACCCTCCAACAGGCGCAGGTCACCGGAGCGAAGCTGCGGCCCAACCCCCGCTTGTATCTCCAGTCGGAAGACCTGCGCCCCTGGGCCGATAACTTCTCCTTCATCGACAACCGAAGACTACGGCTATCTCCAGCAGACTTTTGAGCTGGACGGCAAGCGGGGCAAGCGCATCGCCTTTGCCGCATCCGGGGTGGAGCGCACAGAGGCCGAGCGGACGCTTGCCTTGCGACAGATTGCCGCGGGGATTGCCGATGCTTACTGGGCGGCAGCCGCGGCCCGTGAAGCCCTCCACGAGTGGCAGCGGGAGCTCGGCGACTACGACCGCCTTGTCGACTACCAGAAAAACCGGGTGGACTCAGGCGCAACCGCCGGGGTCGACCTCCTGCGGACGGAAGTGGAGCGTGACCGCGCCGCCCTGAGCTACGGGCAGGCGGAGCGCGATGCCGAGGACGCCGCCCTCACCCTGGCGCGCCTCACCGCAAGCCCCGGCTTCCGCACCGCCGCGCTCACCGACTCGCTGGAGGGGGAGCGCACGGTACCCGAGATGGTCCTGCCCGCTGCGGTGGAACAGCGACCCGATGTCATTGCCGGCCGAGCGGCGGTACGCGAAAGCGATGCCGGCCTTCGATTGCAGCGGTCGTATGGCGTTTCCAACATCGACTTTCTCGGCGGCTACAAGCGCAACAGCGGTTTCAACACCGCTTACGGGGCGCTCCAGTACGACTTGCCTTTTTTCAATCGCAACCAGGGGGGAGTTGCCACAGCGGCGGCGCAGCGGCAGTTGGCGGAGGACCAGCTGGCCTACACGCGCCTGCAGGCAAGCGCTGAAATCCAGATCGCTTTGAACGATTACCGGCGAGAACAAACGGCGGTTCACACCGTGCTGCCTCCCACCGTGGAGCGCGCCGGCCGCAACGCCCAGATCCTGACGGAGGCCTACCGCTCCGGTGGAGCCGACCTGCTTCGTTTGCTCGACGCACAACGGGCTTTCATCGATACGCGGCTGCTTGCCATCCAAACATGGACAAGATATCAGCGAGCCGTCATCGCGCTCCGGCTGGCGTATGGAGAAGAACCATGAAGCGCTTCAGCACACCGTTCTACCTTGCCGTACTTGCACTCTCCCTCGGCTGCTCCTCCTCGGACAAGGGCGGCGACAAAGCAAAACCCGGCGGCAGCGCAGGTTCAGGCGGCGGCCAGTCCGGTTCCGGCGGCAATGCCGACTCCGGCGGCGGCCAGTCCAAAGCCGCTGCTCCCAATACCGTCGACGTCAACCCGGACCAGCAGCGCATCGCGGGCATCCGCGTCGCCTCCGTTGAGCCGCGCTCCGTGCCGCAAACCATCTCCGTGCCCGCACAGGTGATGATGGACGAGCAGCGCACCGCCCACATCTCGCCCTACTCCGACGGCCGTATCGTAAAGATCGAGCGCAACGCGGGCGAGGGGGTCAAGCGCGGGGAAGTGCTCGCGGAAATGCACTCCCACTCCGTCCATGAAACCGTGGCGGCCTTGGCGCAGGATTACGCCAACCTGAACCGCGCGGAGGCAGCCCTCACCTACTCCTCTGAAAAGCGCGACCGCTACCGCCACCTGTTTTCCATTCAGGCCGCTTCCCTTGAGCAGCAGCAAGGCAGCGAGCAAGAGCTCGTCAGCGCCGAAACCGATGTGCGCAACGCAAAAGCCATGATGATCGCGGAGCGCGAACACCTGGCCGACCTCCTCCAGATCGAACCCGACGACGTAAACCCCGGGACGCTCTACACCTATGAAAACATCCCCATCAAAACGCCGATCACCGGCACCGTCATCACCCGCGATGTCACGCCCGGCATGACCTTGCAGCTCGGGCAGCCGGCCTACACCGTTTCCGATCTCACCAGCGTGTGGGTCGTGGCGTCCGTCAACCAGTCTGACCTCCCACACCTCCGCATCGGCGAACGCGTCACCGTCCGTTCGGAGGCTTGGGGCGATGAGTTGTTTCCCGGTGCCGTCACCCTCGTCGGTTCGTCCCTCGACCCCACCACACGCACCCTGCAGGTACGGGCCACGCTCCCCAACCCGCGCCTGCAGCTCAAGCCGCAAATGTTTGTCACCGCGACCATCGACGACGAATCGACGCGCGATGCCCTCCTGATCCCGGAAGACGCCCTGCAGGAGGTCAACGGGGTGCAGTCGGTGTTTGTGACCACGGACGGCACACATTTCACCCCGCGCGCCGTCCAAACCACACCGCCCGCCCATGGCCTGGTCGAAGTAAAAGCCGGCCTGCGCCCCGGTGAGCAGCTTGCCGTCGCGGGCGCTTTTATTCTTAAATCCGACCTGCTGAAGGGCACCCTCGGGGACGAGTAGCCCCACGGAGACGTCATGACCCGCCTTGTCCAATTCTTTCTGGCCAACCGATGGCTGGTCCTCCTCGGGACGCTGCTGCTGGTCGCTGCGGGATGCCTTGTTGCGGCGCATCTCCCCATCGAGGCCTTCCCCGACCTCACGAACAACCAGGTCGTCGTCACCTGCCAAGCTCCGGGCATGTCCCCTGTCGAGGTCGAACAGCTCGTCACCTTTCCCCTGGAAACCGGCATGCTGGGCCTGCCCCATCTCCAGGTCGTGCGCTCCACCTCCAAGCTCGAGCTCACAATGCTCACGATCATCTTCGACAACTCGCTCGACCAATACCGGGCCCGTCAGCTGGTCGCCGAACGGTTGAACCAAGTCCAAAGCAGCCTTCCGACGGGGCTCCAGCCGACCATGGGACCCATGTCCACCGCCTTCGGCGAGGTCTTCCAGTACACCGTCCAGTCCCCTTCCATGTCGCTCATGGACCTGAAAACCCTGCACGACTGGACCATTCGCTACAACCTGCTCACCGTGCCCGAGGTCAGCGAGATCAACTCCTGGGGCGGACAAACCAAGCAATACTCGGTGGTTGTCGACCCGGCTGGCCTGCGGCAGTACAACTTGACCCTCCACCAGATCCTGATGGCGGTTGAAAACAACAACAGCAACTTCGGTGGGTCCTACATTGAGCACGCCGAGCAAACCTATACGGTACGGGGGCTCGGGCGGGCCGAGTCGCTCGACGATCTCGGCAACATCGTCGTTTCCACCGGCAACGGCGGTACCCCCGTGCTGCTCAAGCAGGTCGCGCAGCTCCAAACCCTGCCCCTCATCCGGCACGGCGCGGTCATGCACGATGGGCAGGGTGAAACCGTCTCGGGTATGGTCATCATCCTCCGCGGTGCGAACGGCAACAAGATCATCGGGGAGGTCAAGCAGAAAATCGCCGCGATGCACCTGCCCGGTGGGGCGCACATTGTCCCTTTCTACGACCAGTCGGATGTCATCGAAGCCACCATCCACACCGTCAAAAAGAACCTGATCGAAGCGGCCTTTCTTGTCATCGCTATCCTGCTTGTGTTCCTCGGCAACTGGCGCGCGGCACTCATCGTCGCCTTTACCATTCCCCTCTCGCTGCTCTTCGCCTTCCTGGGCATGGGTCTGTTCGGCATCTCCGCCAACCTCATGAGCCTGGGCGCGATCGACTTCGGCACCATCGTCGACGGCGCGGTCGTCATGGTAGAAAACTGCCTCCATCGCCTTGAAAACGACAACGGCGACGGCGGGCTGTTCGATGCCGTCAAGGCTGCCTCGGGCGAGGTGGCGCGGCCTATCACCTTCGGCGTGCTGATCATCCTGGCCGTCTACCTCCCGGTTCTCACCCTGCAGGATCTGGCCGGACGCATGTTCCGGCCCATGGCCGTCACCGTCATGTCGGCGCTTACCGGATCGCTTCTGCTGGCGTTGTTTGTTATCCCTGCAGTGTGCTCGGTCATGCTCAAGCGCACCGACAAGCCGGGTGCACCAAACTGGTTCCAGCGCCCCTGGGCTCACTTCCGCAGGCAGCCCCGCCTACAGCCCCACACAGATGGGCGCAGGGCCGCCAGCAACCGCTCCTATCCCTCACCGCGAGGCAGCCAGGTTGCTCCCGGGGCTGGCGGATGGTTTGACAGGTTGCGGGGGCGGTATGTGCGGTCCTTGGAGCGCGCGGAACAGCACCGCACACTGCTTCTGTTCTCCTCCGCTGCCGTGGTTGTCCTCGCGCTGGGCTCGCTGTTCTTTATCGGGACCGAGTTCCTACCCACCCTCGACGAGGGCTCCATGGTCATCACCTCTAAAAAGCTGCCCGGCATCTCGCTCACTGAATCGATCAAGATTCAGAACCAGATCGAAAAAACCATCCGCTCCTTCCCCGAGGTCACAAGCGTCGTTTCCAAAATGGGCCGCCCCGACCTCGCGACCGAAGCCATGGGTGTCTACGAAACCGACGCGTACCTGTCCTTCGCGCCCCGTAAACAGTGGCGCTTCAAGTCGAAAGGGGAGCTTTCCGACAGCCTCCAACAAGCGCTCGATAAAATCCCCGGCGTCAACTACGAGTTCACGCAGCCCATGGAAATGCGCATCGACGAAACCATCACCGGCACCCGCGGCGATGCGGCGCTCAAAATCTTCGGGCCCGATCTCGACACACTGGAGCGGCTCGGCAATCAAGCGCTCGCCATCCTGTCCAGCGTCCAAGGCGCATCGCAGCCCCAGCTCGAACGCATCGGCGGCGCAGCCAATCTCGACATTAAAATCAATCGGCGGGAAGCAGCGCGCTACGGCCTCAACGTTTCCGACATCCAGGAAGTCATTGAATCGCTCGTCGGCAGCCGCCAAATATCCGAGATGGTCGAGGGCGAGCAGCGCTTTCCCATTGCCGTCCGCCTGCCGCCCGCCATGCGCAACGACCTTGACGCCGTTACGGGTCTTCAGCTGAAAAGCCCCCAGGGCGAACTGGTGCGCCTCGATCAGGTGACAAACATCAGCCGTGTCTCCGGCCCCATCCTTATCAACCGCGAAAACGCGCACCGCCGCATCGTTGTCTCCACCGATGTCGAAGGCCGCGACCTGGGCTCGTTCGTCACCGACGCTCAAAAAGCAATCGCGGCGAAGCTCGTCCTGCCCATGGGCTACTCCACCGAGTGGGGCGGCCAGTACCAAAACGAGAAGCAGGCTGAAGCACGGCTGGCTCTGGTGCTGCCGTTGTCGCTGCTGATCATCGGCGGCCTCCTTTATGCGACCTTTCAAAACCTGCGCCAAACGGCTCTGATCCTGCTCATCGTCCCGCTCGCGCTGGTCGGCGGCGTCGCTGCGCTCTGGCTTCGCGGCATCAACCTGAACCTGTCCGCCTCCATCGGCTTTATCGCCCTGTTCGGCGTGGCGGTATTGAACGGCGTCGTCATGGTGTCGCACATCAACAACCTGCGCGAACGCGGGCTCGCCATGGCCGAAGCCGTGCGTGGGGGCGCGGCCGACCGCCTGCGTCCCGTGCTCATTACCGCAACAGTGGCTTCACTCGGATTCATCCCCATGGCGCTTGCCACCTCACGCGGCGCGGAGGTGCAGCGACCCCTGGCGACAGTGGTCATCGGCGGCCTCGTTACGGCCACGCTGCTCACGCTCTATGTGCTGCCCGCGCTTTACCCGCTCTTCAGCCGCGGCCTGCACCTTGATGCCGAGACAGCCACCCCGGAGCAGCCCACGCCGCGGGAGGAACCGATACACGCCTGACTCTTGATCCACCTGATCAAGAGCGTGTCCTGCGAAGCACAAAGGCGTGTCGGGCGCACACAGCAGGCTGCACCCGGAGCGAAGTAAACCATCGGCTCCCCCCGCCTCACAGGTAAAACCAATTCTCCCCACAAACAAAAAAAGGCGCCGCTCCCTCAGCGGCGCCATCAAGTAAACACCTGGGCACAGGTTGCCTCCGCGACGGCTCAGCGTCCCAACCCGCCGATCGCCGGCTCGAGTGCCATAACCGGCATCCGCGCCTGAAGTTCCGGAACCGCCGCCTCATTCACCGCGACGGCATTGCCGAAAGTTTCCTCCGGCAAGCGGAACAGGATGCGGCGTGCGACCTCCACCCCTTGCATATAGGCGTGATCCTGGTTCGAGATCTCATAACGCCAGGTGCCAAACCGTCCTCGGCTGTACACGTTCGCGGCTTCGAGCGCGGGCTGCACCTCAGTCAACAAGGCATCGCGTTCCAAAAAGGGAACAGGATAGCCATGCTCGATGCGGTACTCCCAGCGCGAAACGATCTCCAATCCTGGATCGCCGAGCAATCCCATCTTTTCGAGGCTTGCTTCCACCGCTGCCCGCAGCTCCGCTTCCCCGCGACCGGGCTGCCCACCGGGCTCGCTTACCTCGCACAACATGGAATAACAGCCTTCAGGCCCATTGCCGCGGCTCACGGTTGTCGGAAAGTTCAGCCGCCAAAACGGCACGTCCGCATCCGTTACCTGGCACGAGTGCAGTCCGGCATACTGCTCCGGCAACACACCCCGCACCCCAAAGCCGAACAGCCGCGACCGTGCCTTGACGAAGCGCTTGGCTTTCCCCGTCAGCTCAGGCTCTTCCTCCAGGGAACGCAGAAAAGTGTCGAGCGGCATGGTCGTGACCAAATGCTCCCACTGCAGCATTTCTCCCGTGCTCAACAGCGCCGTCTTGTTCGCGAGCGATACGGAAACGATACGGGTGTCGAGCAGCATCTTTTCAGCGGGAATCGCACTCGCAACAGCCGTCCAGATTGCACCCGACCCGCCCTGCGCGGGATAAGCCACCTGGGTTTCCGGCCCCCAGCCTGGGTCGTCCTCGCCCAGCAACAAATTGCCCACCACACGCTTCAGGTTGATGTCGGCGACATTCCGCGTGGACGAGCCCGAACGATGCCGCGCCCATACATCCGTCAGCTGCTCAGGCTCATGCGCCCACTGCTTACGGTTGAGCGGGGCCATCAGCAATTCGGTGAGATACGGACCGAAATGCTGTTTCAGATAACTCCCGAGATTGCCGCCCTCTTCCTCCGCCGCCCTTGCCGTGCGCCGGTGCAGCGCAATGCTGCCCAACGCCCGCAGGAACTTACCGAAAGGCAGCCTCTGCAGGTTGCGCTGCGCCGGATAGGGAAGAAAATGCCCTTCGGTCTGCACGCCGCGCTTGGGAGTGGAACGCGCCCAGCCCAGCGGCAGTTTTTGGAGCAGCTCCGCAAAACCCGCATAGTGCTTATGCGGGAACAACACATGCCCGCCGAAGTCAAACGTGAACCCTTCCGCCGTGGTGCGTGAGCTGGCCCAGCCGCCGGCCTGCTTGGCGGGATCCACTAAAAGAAAATCTCCCGGCGTTCCCGGTCCGTTTTCCAGGATTTCAAGCGCGGCTCCCAATCCGCACGGGCCCGCGCCTGCGATCAACACCTTTACGCCGCGCATTAGACCACGCTCCAGATCGGAGTCTTCGCCACGGGCTTGCGCTCGCCCAGGTCCATGCCGAGCGGTATCCCTGTGTGAGCAGCCACTTCGAGCATCAATTGCAAATCCAGCCGCACAGGCGAAAAAGCCTCGCACACGCCCCTGTAGTGCGGCCAGGCGCGGTGCCGTCCCGCGGACTCCGCCCACTCCACCGTTCTGACGCGCTCGCGTTGCGAGCCGTGCGCCAGCAGACTTTTTACCTTTAAATCCCAGGTCCGCGCGATATCGACTTTCAGTGCCGCGGAAAATTGCAGCGTCGAAGGCCCCTCATAAAACAGAATGCTGGGATGGCGGCGCGCCGCAGAAACCAGCGAGTCGCTGAGAACGCGATGGTCCGAATGCGAATCGGTCGGTGCATGCGTCAACAGGAGATCCGGCTTGTGCAGGTCCAGCTTAGCCTCCAGCACTTCCACGGTTTGCCGGCCGCTCATGGAGCCGTCCGGCAAATGCGCGAAGTCGAGCTGCACATCCAGAATCTCCGCGCTTACCCGCTCCTCGTCCAGGCGAACCAGAGGATCTCCGCCCAGATCGCCATCCGTCATCGTCAAAAATGTCACGTGCCAGCCGCTTTTACGCAGCAGCACCGCAAATCCGGCTGCCCCCAATGCACAATCGTCGGGATGTGCCCCAATCACAAGAGCTTTCTTTATCTTCACCATGTTCCCTGGCGTCCTTGTCCTATTCCGAAAGCTATGCCCATCCCCTCGGTAATTCTCTTATCGGCAGTCTCGCGCCGCTCTGGAGTACAACCCTTCACTTCTTTTCAACTCAATTCCCGTTTTAGAACACACCGTGTTCCTCATATGTACTTCGTTTTCGTTTCGGGAAATCGAATTCGTCACTGCACTCTGGTCATACACCTTTCCATTACCATGCAATCTTTATCGTCTTTTCTTTGGAAAGGATGAAAGGTCGTGTAAGACATGCCCTCTTTGCGGTTCAGCACCTCCTCTGAACACCCCATTTCCTCATCTCGGTTTCGTTCCTGGTCACCAATCGCGCACTGCTCGCAGACAGGACCAAAGTAACGAAAACATGGCGGAAACAAGCTTTTCCATGCGGGAACCCGCGTCAATACTGGTTTTCTATTGACAGAACGCGGGCGGAAACGCGATGGTTAACCCCGGCAGGCTTCTCTCGACCCGCGTCTTTGCTGGGTAAAATCACAGCCGAACACTTCCCCGCACGAAGGAGATACACCCAAACCAATGGCAACCGCACTCACCAAAACCGCCCTTATTCGGCAAATGGCTGAAAAGCTCGAACTGACCAGCAAACAAACCGTTGCTTTTTTCGACCTATTGTCGGATACCGCCGTCAAGGAAACCAAGAAAAACGGCGTTTTTGTGATCCCCGGCCTCGGCCGTCTTGTAAAAGCCGAGCGCAAGGCGCGCACCGGCCGCAACCCTCAAACTGGTGAGGCGATCAAGATCAAGGCTAAAACGGTTGTGAAGTTCCGCATCGCCAAGGCAGCCAAGGATGCAATCGCTCCGCCCAAGAAGACTGCGGAAAAGTCCACCGAAAAAACCGCAGACAAGACTGCCGAAAAGTAAGCATCTCCGCTGCGGCACATCCTGAATGCTGCCGCAGCACTTTCCGT
>CAXTKZ010000065.1:0-5916 GCA_964244985.1 uncultured Acidobacteriaceae bacterium | reverse complement strand
GCGCTCACCGTTGGGTTCTCCTCCGCGACCGAGACGGCAAACACCCGCACCTTCTCGTTGCTGGGCAAGGTCAACGTCTTCGCACCCGGAGGCACGTCCATCCCATACGCAAACAGGTAGGAGTACGTATAGGGCTCATTCAGCCCCTCCGCCGTATGGTTATGCGACGCATACCACGCCACATCGGCCGGCTTCACATAGCCCGCGCGCAGTCCGGCATAATCTTCCGGATACCGCGGCGACGGCGTGTCCACTTCGCGCGCCTTCATATCGCCGGGCCACGGCTGATGGTGTGCCGAGCTCGCCCACTCGCGCGTGTCCCCGACCCCCGCCTTCCAAAGCCGCGTATCCCATTGGCCGATAAATCCGCCCCAGTCCTCAACATCGACCGTTGCCGGATGATTGCCCACACGGAACTCCGCTTGTTGGTCGCCTTCGGCGGCGGCCAGCACGTACACGCGGTTGAACCTGCCTGGAGGCAGCGGAATCGTCTGCCCCTTCGCCACCAACGCATTGGGCGTTCCTGTCGCGGCCTGTGCAAGGTTAAAGTTCACCCCGTTGAACGCCAGCAGCCTCGGCAGCATCTCCGCCGGATACGCATTGCCTTTGCCATCCATGCCGCCGCCCGCTGTTTTCGTATCGTCGTTGCTTGCCGCGGGAAGGTCGTACTGCAGCGCAACAGCTTCCGATTGCACCGGGGCAACCGCCGCCTTCGCCGCGCCCATCTTCAGCGCGAAGGTCCGGGGTTGGTACCCGCCGAATGAGGTCAGGAGCGCCCCGCCGTCCGTCTTTGCGTCGCCCAAGGGCTGCTCCTGCCCATTCACCTCACGCGCCGCCGTCACGGGCGCGGCAAACGTGACGCGTACGTTGGGTGCGGGTTTGCCGTCCAGCTCCACCATCCGCACAATCACTTCATCGCCCGCTTCGGCCTTCTTGATCGCCAGCACACGCACGCGCGGGTCACTCACATGCACCAGAGAAAAGCTCTTGCCCAGCGGCCCGGCGTGCTTCGCCGTTGCAAACGCCCGCAGCGGATCGTTCAGCCCATAACCCTGCCAGTCTGTCTGCGCCTCACGCCACCCGCCCGCATGGCCCGCAAGCCCGAACTTGAATACATGGTGGCCCCAATCCTGGTTCGCCTGGTCTGAGTACGCCCCCGGCCCTCCATTGGAAGGCGGCTGCAGCCCCGGCGTACGCAGCAAGGTCAGCCGGATCGTATTGTCCGTCGGCTTGTCCGACCCGTTCTTCGCCTCCGTCAGGATCGTCGCCCCGAAACTCCCGCTCTTATCTGTCAGGTCGATCCAGCGGTGCGAAAAGGTCTCAAACTGACGATCGAACGAATTCGGACGCTCGATGGTTCCCACTTCTTCGTTGTAGGTTGCGTTCGGGTTAGTGGCCGTCAGCGGAAACGCCGCCTTCAGGTTCACGCCCTTGCTCCGCCAGTCGATCGCGTTTGCAAACTCCACGCGGTTGCCGGCCTCCCCCGCCGCCAGGCTGATCGTCTGAACGAACTTCGAGCCCATGGCCTCGCGCGCTACCTCCAGCGAGACCCGCACCGGCCCGTTCTCCTTAAGGCGGATCTGCGCCGGTCCCCCCACATATGCAAGCGGCGCGGCCTGTTCCTGATCGAAATCCATGTTCCACGCCGGCCACTCCTTCGGCGCATCCTTTGACAACGCCAGCCGGATCGGTGCCGCCAACAGCTCCTTGTTCAGCTTTTTATCGAACACGCTGGCAACGTCGCCGTCCGCGTTTACCTGCACCCTGTAGCGTGCATTTTCCAGTGAGTTCGCCCCCACCTTCAGTTCGGAGCTTTTCACCGGAGCGCTCGCCGGCTCCACGTCGTACACCGCATACCCTACCGAAGGCATGGTCGCCGCGAACAGCACCTTCCCGTCCGTCACCTGCGCGGGCACGTCCTTCCCGTCCGGCCCCTTCACCCGTACAGCCGCGCCCGCCGACGGCAGGGTCGCCTCCACCAGGTCCTCGCGATCTCGACTCATCCCGTTGAACACCACCAACGGCACGCCGGGGCCGTTCGTATTCATCCCCGAAGCCACGGCCTCCGTCGCGCTCGTCAGGATGCCCGCAAACTGGTTCGACACCAGCGTGTCGTCGTTCCATGCAAACTCATAGGCACGCGGCGTCGCCGTTCCGGCCGCCGTATCGTGGAAATGTCCTGCTAGCGCCAGCGTCCACGCGTCGTTCATCCGCTCCATCGGGTACGGTCGCCCCCCCAACAGCGACGCCATTACAGAGCTTTCCTCTGCCGCCTCCGCCAGCACCTCGTTCTTGATCACCGCGCGCTTGTGGAACGCCTGCGAGGTTAACGAGCCCGCCGAATGGTTGATCAGCTCCAGGTCGCCCTTGTAGGTCGGCATCTTCGTTTCCATGCCGGGCTTCACGTCGTTAAACATCTGGTCGGCGTTCGTCATAATCACGTCCACCGGCCCCTCACCCACCCGCACCTCGGCGGTCGAGGACTGCGCGGGCTTCAAAAAACGCGGTCGCGGGGGCGCGGGCAGCGTCGTTTCACTCTTATCCGCGATCGCCTCCAGCAGCTTCACGGTCGACTCTTCCGTCGCGCCGCCGATGTCGCCGGTCCCCACATAGTGGTAATCCGCGAAAATGCCCGTAACCTTCCCATCCAGGTCGATCCGCTTCACCCAATCCGGCTCGCCTTCCTCGTTCGCATAGCGCGTCAAGTATCGCTTCTGCCGGTCCGTCAACGTCGCCATCTCTTCGGGCGTTACCGCGGGAGGCGGCACCGGTGCATTCTCCTTGCTGAGGTCGGTATACGCATTGCTGCCATATCCCCCGGGGTTCAGCGCCGCCAGCACGTGGCTGCCGTCCGGCCCCGTCCACACCCCTACGTTGAAGGGAATCCCTTCCGGCGTCTGCTCCGGCGAGCCCGGTCCGCCCACCTTAGGCGCGGGCTGCCACCCGGAACTCAGCTTCTGCGTCGAAAAACCCTTCACCCCCGCATGCGAAAGAATCGCCGGCAAGGACGCCGGAAATCCGAAGCAATCCGGGATCATATACTCCGCGCTCGCCACCCCGAAGTCTTTCCGGAAATACTCATTGCCGTACAACACCTGCCGCAGAATCGCTTCCGCGCTCGGCAGGTTCACATCCCCCTCTTCCACCGAAGACCCGGCCGGAAACCATCGCCCCGCCGCGACATACTTCGTCAAACGCGCGTAATCGTCCGGGTAGTACTCCTTCATTAGCCGGTAGCGGTTCGAGCCCGTCCAATTGAACACATAGTGCGGGTATTTATCGATGTAGTCGAAGTTCACCCGCATCGTCTTCAGCAGGTACTCGCTGATCACCTGCGGAAACTCCCAGCGCCACTGCGTATCGAGGTGCGCATACGGCACCACGTATAAAGTGGGCGTCTTCATGATGTCCGGAGCCGGATTGATCGGCTTCACGACATCCGGAGCCGCGGGCTCCGCGACAGGCTTCTCCGCCGGCTGCGCCTCAAGCGGCAGTCCGCAGAACAGCGATGCTGCCAGAACAACCCCGGCACGCCGGGCAAAACGCTGTGCGACCAGATGACGAAACGCAGGGAAACTCCAGGGCATGGCAGATCACTCCGGCGGGTTTGAATTCCCGCAAACTTAAACACTCGGAAGAGTAGCAGGTATCCTCCCCGCGCGGAGCGCCATGCACAGCGGATCGCGCCGCAGCCTCACCGCGCACCGCGATTCCATGCGCAACATTGCGCTTGGAGGTCCTTACAAAGCCGGCTTACAGGCAATGCTCGTATCCCTTGATTACGAAAGGTACGCCGGCCCGCCTTTTCCCGCTTCCGCCAATCAGCAGGCCAACGCAAAATCGAGAGATGCCGAGACTGGTCGGGATTGCGGAAGCCGGTGCGCGGCGGCGAGTGCGGCTGGCGCTGACGGCGCTGACGGCGCTGATCACCGCCATTGCCGTCTACGGTCTGCTTCGACGGGCAGGGCCGCACCTGTTGCGAGCCACCCCGCCCCCGCCGCTCACGGACGGCACCCACCCCTGCGTGCGAAAGGATGGGTCCGCTGTCCATTCACCGCCGCGATGGACACAGTGTCCGCTCCTTACCGAAAAGGAAGGCGCGGTAGACGAATGGGAGGTAGATCTACGGTATGGATCCTTTGTGCTGCGACAAACGGACCTAAGCTTGCATGACATATTCGACGTGCCCCTGACGCGTGCATACAGCTCCAATGATTGGCTCGGTTCCGCGCGCTCACAGGCCTTCGGCATCAGCAGCAATCACGTGTACGACATCGCTCCGCTGGGCACCCGAAATCCGTACACATACCAGGTGCTTGCCCTTGCCGACGGCGATGAGGTGTACTTCGAGCGCATTTCAGCGGGAACCGGTTACGCCGACGCCGTCTTCCAGCACTCGGCAACCTCGACGCGCTTCTATGGAGCGACACAATCCTGGAACGGGCACGGCTGGACGCTGCGGCTGCGCGACGGGTCGAGAATCGAGTTTCCAGAATCCTACAGCGCGCGGAACCTTGCGCAGGGAGCCGCAACGGCGATCTATAACGGGGACGGTGACGCGCTTCAGCTCCGCCGCGACGCGCGGAGGAACTTGCGCGAGATTGTCACCCCGCATGGACGTCGGATCATGTTCCGCTACGATCAGGCGGACCGCGTCGTGGAGGCCGACGACGACCGTGGGGCATCGGCCGCATACAGCTACAACAAGGACGGTCTGCTGACGGAAGTTGTGCGCTCAACAGGCAGCAAACGGCAATACGAGTACGCGGGCGTCCGGATGACCGCCGTCCGGGATGAGGGAGGTCATGTGCTGGTGCGCAATCGGTACCGCGACGGCGTCGTAGCACAGCAGGAATACCCCGACGGGTCGATTTTCTCCTATGACTATGTGTGGAATGCAGAGCGGACCGCGGCCCGTCAGGTATCGGTCACACTGCCGGACGGAACCCGGCAAACAATCTTCCCGAAAGACCCGACACGCAGACAGTGAGCGCCGCCGAACCGGAAACACCGCGGCCTTGCACCGCTATCGACTCGTATCTACTACCCCGAAAGCCCCACTGCACCCCCCGACAACACCCCCACCCCCCGGCGCATCCCTATACCAGTTCCGCTTTCCCCGGCGGCCCTTGGAGGGTACTTTGGGTAAGCTCACCCGTTTCCTGCTTCTCGCCGTCGGCGCTCTGATCGTCCTGGTCGTTGTCGCCGCTCTCGCCATCCCGGCCTTCCTCAACGCCGACGCCTTCCGCACCAAAATCGAGGCCGCCGCCACTAAATCCCTCGGCCGCCCCGTCACCATGTCCAGGCTCAACCTGAGCATCCTGTCCGGCGGCCTCGTCGCCGACAACGTCGCTATCGCCGACGACCCCCGCTTCTCCACCGCGCCTTTTGTGCAAGCCCAAAGCGTCAAAATCAATGTCGCCCTGTTCCCCCTTATCCTCCACAAAGACATCCAGATCAAGGGCTTCACCCTTCAGGATCCGCGCGTCAACCTCCTCCGCTCCGCCCCTTCACCGAACGCGAAGACAGTCTGGAACTACTCCTCGCTCGGCGCGACCCGCTCAACACCCCAGGCCAGGTCGGCAAGCAACAGCGATACGCTGAACACCCTCACCGCCGGCAATATTGAGGTGAAGAACGGCTCCATCACCGTGGGCCAGCGCCCGCTCACCCCGGCCGCCCCCGACCACACCTACTCCGGCGTCAACCTCGCGGTGAAAGATTTCGGCTCGGCCGCCGCCTTCCCCTTCACCCTCTCCGCCGACCTCCCCGGCCAGGGCACCGTTTCCGCCAAGGGCACCGCCGGCCCCATCAACCAGCGCGACACAGCCGATACCCCCTTCTCCATCAACCTCGAAGCCAAGCACCTCGACCCCCTCGCCGCGGGCTTCGTGGACGCCTCCGCCGGCATCTCCG
>CAXTKZ010000064.1:0-18975 GCA_964244985.1 uncultured Acidobacteriaceae bacterium | reverse complement strand
TGTGCGGGTCGTGGTTGGCCACCACCCGCGCCGGATACACACCGTCCAGCAACGGTCGACGCGGCCGCTCCGGCGGCGACCACTGCCGCGCTGGGGTGGCCGTAAAGGTGTTTTCGTAGCCTTGGGGCGTCCAGCGGTGCACCGCGGAAAGGACGCCGTAGTCGCCGTCTACCTCCGGTAGGCCGGTGACGGTGAGCGTGTCGCCAGCGCGGACCTGGGGGCTGCGGCTCACGCCGGTGCAGACGACCGTGTTCGCCAGGCCTCGGCGGGCTTCGCGCTCCAAGCGATCGCTCAGATGGGTGAGCGTTGCCGCGCGGTGCCGATCGGCCCACATCGGTTCTACGGTGGCGGCAGCGGTGTTGGCGGCCTGCACCATGCGGGCGGCCGAGTCCCCGAACATGGGAACGGAGGACGAAGCGGGGTGGAACACCTGGCTTTGCATGGGCTGCGAGTCGTAATGGGCACCCTCGGCGGTGATGGGCCGCAGGGAACCGCGGGTGGTCCACTCAAGCAGCCCGTACTCGCCGGCGCGCCAGTTGACGGTCGTGCCGGGTCCGAAGGCAGTCTGGACCTCCAGGCCGCCGGAGCCGTCGACCGCGGGACGAAACCAGGCTTCCACGTCGTCGATCAGCCGTGCCGCAAAGCTGTAGTCGGTTTCGTCCCACTGCACATAAGAAAGGTTCGCCCCGGCGGGCATCGTGCCCACCAGCGGCAGACCGGCGTCGCCGACGATCGCCTGCACGGCGGCTTGTGCCGTGTGTTGGCGGAAGTAGCGCTGGCGCGCACCCTGCGCCAGGGTCCAGGTGGTGGATACCGCCTCGATCTCCGCACCATAGGCTCCGGTCACCTCGTAGATCAGACGCATGTGACGGACCAGCCCTTGGAAAAGAATCCACTCCGTGCCGAAGACGTCGAAGGTGGAGATCTTGAGTTCCTCGCCCGCGAAGTCCTCGACTGGGGGGCGGCGGTCGGGGGTGTCGCGCAGGGTAACGTGGCACGTCCAATGGTCGTTCAGGTGTTGCCGCACTTCCACCACGCTCAGGAGCGCGGTATCCAGCGGTTCGGATCCAAGACTGATGTAGGGCAGGGACACGAGGCTCTCCTTAGCGGCCGCCCAGGGGGATGGGACGCAGAACATCGATGGAAGGCATCTGCGCCTTCAGTAAAGCACTCCAGAATGTCCTTGGCTCCTGCCGGACGAGCAGGAAGAATCCACGATCTTCCACGCTCTCGCGGCAGTATACCTCGACATCCGGAAGAAGCTCGCCAAAGGGTGCGTGAAACGCAGGGGAAGGTGCGGAAAGCGTACTGGCGCTAAGCAGCGGAGCATAAAACGGAAAGCTCGTCAGCGAGGGATCCGAAATCCGAGGCTGCAAAAATTCCGTTGCGCGCTCGAGAAAAAGCTCAGGGCGGCTCAGGCTTGCACTGAAAAGCGCACCCGAGCCGAGCAGGCTGTCCCAGGCGCTCTCCTGCACTTTCGGATCGCGAGTAAGCCGGAGCACGCGGTCGATCACCGGCCGCAGGGTGCCCTGCTTGGCCGCTACGAACTCCTCTGTCGACCACGTGGTGGGAGGCTCGCGGTCGACGGAGACGCCCATGCCGATCTCAGGCAGCCACCAGCGGGCGTTCCTTTGCAGAAGAGGAATCTCCACCTCCGGGCGGCAGCGCTCAAACAACAGGAACAGCTCCTGGTGCGGCGCCCGCACCAGGGCGGCAACGGCTTCGCGCAGCTCGCGCACGGCCTGCCGGTAGACGCCGCGGTCCACGCCTTCGAGCGGCAGCTCGGCTTCGAGCCAAGCACCGGTCCAGCCGGCAGGAGCCGCCAACTCGCGCAGCGTGCAGGTGAGTCCGGGAGCCTCGCTCATGCGCCGTACTCCAGCCCCTCGGCACGCATCTGCTCCAGGATCGCCTCCAGATCCTCCTCAATGTTCTCCTTGGCGGCGAGCACGATGCCGTTGTCCTCGGGGCTTTCGCGCCAGTACACCTGAAACAAGCTGAACCACCTGTCGATCTCGTCGGGGTCGGCTGCAAAGAAGTCTTCGGAACCCAGCAGCGGAAGCACGAAAAGCAGGCCTGGATACTGGGGATCGTCTTCCAGATCCGCGGCAAACATCGCTTTGCTCTCCTTTAAAAACGGCGATTGCAGGGCGTGGAGACGGCCCATCATGCCGTCCAGGTCGGCATTGGCGACCAGTTCGCGAAGCTTGGGGTCGTGCACGGCGGCCAGATTGGGTTTGGGTGCCTTGGGCGCGGGCTCGCCGGGCTGCAGGAACAAGGTGGAGGTACCGCCGGAGCCGAAGAAGAGCTGCAGCTGGGACTCGGTCTCCTTCTCCAGGAACCAATAGGTGTAGTCGGGCTGCAGCGCCTTGGCGTCGTAGGCGATGCGCCCTTTGCCGAGATCTTCCGCATATTGCTCGTCCGGCAGCGGTGGCAGCGCGCGCCGCGGATGGCGGCCCAGGCTGAAGACCGGATGAAAGCGCCGTGCATTCTTGATGAAGGCATCGCGGTACTGCGGATGGATTACCTTCATCTGGAGAAAAATTTCCGGCACAGCTTGGAGCTTTTGCATAAGACGAGTGTGCAGCAGTTGTTGAAAGCGCAGCAGCCACTCCCGTTCAAGATAGCCCAGGGGAAACGCGCTGACCCGCAGCCAGTAAAGCTGGCATGCTTCCAGCTTCCAAGCCCGATGCCATGGGGAAAAACGCGGTCGATCGTCCGCCTCGTGCAGGCGTTTGCGCCGCGGCGCAGACGCGGCCGTTGCTCCATTCCCAACCTGTGCCCGTTCGTTCTCAGGAGCCATGTTCAGTCGATCTCCACTAAGACACAGGTTGCATTATCGGTGCCGCCGGCGTCGCTGGCCGCAGCCACTAGCTGCCGGCATGCCTGTTCCGGAGTCGATGTTGCCAGCAGCAACGACAGCATATCGCCGTTCGACAAGGTCTTGCACACACCATCGGTTGCCAGCAGGAAACAATCCCCGAGCTGGACGCGCACCATGGTGATGGTGGGCACCACGAACTCTGAAGCGCCGATCGCCTGGGTGAGCACGCTGTCCCAGTGCCGCATCTCCAGATCGGTAAAGTGCCGCTGCCCTTCGCGCAGCCGTTGCGCCAGCTGGGAGTGGTCGTCGGTGAGGCGGTGCAACGACTGGTGCCGCAACAGGTAGGCACGACTGTCGCCCACATGGCCCACCCACATGCGCGAGCCGTCAAAGTGAGCCGCAACAATCGTCGTCGCCATGCCTCGATAGACGGGTTCGCGGTGGGCTGCCTGCCAGATGAAGCGGTTTGCGGCCTGGATGGAACGGTGGAGTTCGGAGCCGCCCTCGTCACCCTCCACGCTGTCCGGAAAGCGGCCAAGGACGCAATCGACCGCCGAGCGGCTGGCGACCTCACCGGCGCGTTCGCCGCCCACCCCGTCGCATACCACAAATAGACCGAGGTCAAGGTCAAAGCCGAACGCGTCTTCATTGGTGCGGCGGACGCGCCCAACATCGCTGGCCGCGGCGGCCCGGATTCGGATATCCATGCCTCTTCCTATATCTGTCTCTGTGGTTCAGCTCTTCTTCCGGCGCTCATAGCCGAAGCGTAGGTCGACGTTGTTAGCCAGGGTGATGGTGCTGCCTTTGCGCAGCAGTTCCGGCTGGCCCGGACGCAATGTGCCTCCATTCAGACGCGTGCCGTTGGAGCTCTTCAGATCGGTCACATACAGCTGTCCGTTCTTGCGAGCGACCTCGCAATGGAACCGCGAGATGGCATGCTCCACGTCCTGGATGACAATGTCGTTTCGCTGCGCTCCGTTTTGCGCCACCGCGCCAATGCGTACAAGATCTTTGTCGAGAGCGAAGGTGCGGCCTTCTTCCAGGCCGCGCGTAACCTCCAGCACAGGATGTTGGCGCTGTCTCCGCCGCCGCAGCCAGGCAGTGACCAGAAAAAGCATGCCGAGCAGACCCACCCCGCCGCCCAGCAGAAACAGGCGGCTGCGGACAGCCTGCGCGGAGCTGAGTCGTGAGCGCAGGTCGCGCACCAGAAGGTTATTTGGAGACAAACGCTCAGCCACCATCAGGGCAGTGCTGGCCTCCTGCAAATGTCCGTTGAGAAAGGCATTCTGTGCCTTGTTGAGGGACGCGCCGGTCTGCTGCTCCCTTGTTTCGCTGTTCTGCTGCTGGGTTTGTTGCGTTGCCGCTTCCTGCTGCTGCGCTTGCTGCTGGGCCTCCACTTTGGCCTGCGCTTCTTTAAAGCCCTGCACGGCGGCGGCATTGGATGGATCGATCTGCACCACCTGCCGGTAGGCAGCCATCTGCTGCTGCGGATCGGTTGCCGCTAAAGCCTGGCTCATCAGCGAGGCCACCTTTTGCTTGTTCGCCTGCTCCTTGGCATCTTTGGCCGCGGACGCCTGCTGCTGCGCCAGCAGGGCTTTTTCGGCGTCCGAGGGCGGAGGCGGCGAAGCTGCCGCCGGTGCCGTCGAGGCGGCCTGGACCGGGGGCGGGGGCAGGGGAGCCTTGGCCGCAAGACCGTAGGTCCTGGGCAAACTGACCATGCCCAGCCGCTGAATGTCGATCTGCTCACCGCCGCGCGGCAGCAGTAAGGCAACAGCTCCCTTGCCCGTGCGGGCCCCCTGCACCGTGCTCGATGCTTCCGGACGGGTGTCTGTATGCAATGTGGTGAGGTTGCCGTTTACCCAGATCGCGATGGTTCTGCCCGCGACAACAATGGTTTCTTCCACCTTTGAAGCGCCTTTGGAGGGCGCGTGCGGAACCACATGCTCAATCGCGCCCGCATATGGCCCGATCCCGATCTGGTAGCCGCCGCCGAGCTGTCCCGAGGCGTCGCGGACGGCAAGCGAAACGTAATCTTCCGGCTTGAGATCACCCTGGAACGATGCCGTGATGTGAAAGATGCCGTCCTCAATCAATGTGTCGTTCTCGAGGCCTCCCGGCCCGGACTCGCCGTGAATCGCGCCCCCGCGCACCGACCAGTTCGCCTCGTGCGGCTTGGTGCTTCCGCCGCCGATCCCAAGGGTAATGGTTTTCTCCACCGTATGGCCGACGCCCGCTTTGGCATCGGGACCTCGCGCCACACTTTTCCAGCCGGAAAGGTCCGTGCCGTTGAAGCCGTCGTTGAGGTTCAGCGGCAAAAGCTTAGTGTTGCGCAACTGCAATCCGCCGCTGCCGCCGGCCTCAAAGCCGATATAACCTGCCCGCGAACCCAGGTCGGAGGCAGTTCCGTAAGGCAGGCCGTCGATCCGCACCCTGACCTGGCCATGGGAGGCCTCCACCTGCGCGCGGTGCCAACCCAGGCTGAGGCTGCCGAGCGAGGAGTGTGACAGCGACTCGATGCCGCCCACCCCCGCTTGTCCACCCGCCTCGTCCAGATCGATGACTAAGCCGCCCTTATTCTCCCGATTGCTCCAAAGCCGAAGCTTGGCCCCAAGCGGACCGGTTTCGTTGTATTCAAACTCGAGCTTGCAATCCCCAAACGGCACCTCCGTCAAGAGGCTCCGTTCGCCCTCGCCCATCGTGGCAAGCACGCCCCCGGTCACCGCCCACGGCCCGTGCGGGCTCCAGCCCAGCAGCGAGGTTCCGTTGAAAAGGTTCAATGGTGTTTGCGCCACAACCGCGGCGGCCCACAGGATAAGGGGAAGCAACACAGCGGAAGCAGGGATACGACCGATCAAGCGACGGTCGGAATGAAGACAACAAAGGCTCACGGCCGAACCTCCTCCGTCGATGCATGCACCTGGCCCTCCCTCCCCGTCGCCTGGGCGGGCATGGTGTCAGGCTCGGTGATGGTAAAGATCAACTCCGTCGAGGTCGCCGGTTCCTCCCCAGAGATGTCTTCGGTCTCAGGAAACGGCACGGCAATGTCGAGATGAAGCGTACATCCGGAGGCGGCATCGCCCGCCAGCAGAATCTCAGCCAGCGGAGACAGCACCTCGCGCTGGATCACCCGTCCCGCTGGACGGGCCCCGTACTCGGGATCATAGGAAAGCCCGGCCAACAGATCGACGGCAGCCGAAGTGACCTCCAAAGTGAGTTCACGGTCGTCGGCCAGCTTGCGACGCAGCACACCGAGCTGGGTTTCCACAATGCGGCGCAACTCCGGCATCCCGAGCGGGTGAAAAGGGATCACCCGCCCGATGCGGTTATACAGCTCGGGACGCAGGTTGGCACGAACAGCATCCAGGATGATCTGCTCGCGCAAGGCGTTGTTTCCCCCTGCCCGCATCGACTCCCGAACCCCCAGGTTCGACGTAAACAGCACGACCGTGTTGGTGAAGTCGCAGAATCGTCCTTTCGCATCCGTCAGCCGCCCTTCGTCGAGCACCCCAAGCAGCAAGTCGAGTATCTCCGGATGCCCTTTCTCAATTTCGTCGAAGAGCACGATGGAGTATGGTGAGCGGCGTACCTGCTCGGTCAGGAATCCGCCCTCATCCGAGCCGACCAGCCCGGGGCGCGAACCGATCAGACCGGCGGCCGAAGCCGCGTCCTTATACTCGCCCATATCGATGCGGATCAGCGCCGTTTCGTCGTCAAACAGCGCCTCCGCGAGGGCCTTGGCCAGCTCCGTCTTGCCCACGCCCGTGGGACCCACGAATAAAAATGAGGAGGGCGAGCGCTTGAGTTGGAGATCGGTGCGCATGCGGCGCGCTGCCTCGGCCACGGCGCGAATTGCTTCCCCCTGCCCATAAACGCGGTCTCCCAAGCGGGTTTCCAGCTGCAGCAGCCGCTCGCGCTCGCTTTCCAGCATCCGGGAGGCCGGCACCCCGGAGCGCTCCGCCACGACCTCGGCAATGTGCTCGGCCAGCACCTTATCCGTGACTGAGGCATGGCCGCTCGCCCGCGCCCGCTGGGCCAAGAGCTGTTGTTCCAGGTTGGCCCGCTGAGCCTCCAGATGCTTCAAAGCGCCATAGCGGATTTCCGCGGCGCGGGCGACGTCGCCGGCAGCCTCCGCCGCTTCCAGCAACCGGCCGTTCTCCTCGATGACTTCCACGGTGCGGCGAAGCGCCGCCCGCGCATTGCGCTGCTCCTCCCACTGCTGCAGATCGCTGGACACCCGCGGTTCCAGGTCGGCGATGTCCGCCTCGATCTCGGCGATCTGTTTCCCCTGCGCCGCGGACAGTTTGGGCACGGCCCGCAGCCAAGCCAGTTCCGCCCGACGACGGGTCAGCAAACGTTCCTGCTGATCCAACGCCGTCGGGCGGGACTCCAACTGCATGCGCAAGCGCGCCGTGGCCGCGTCGATAACATCGATAGCCTTGTCCGGCAAAAAACGGTCGCGCATGTAGCGCCGCGACAGCTTCACGGCTGCGATGAGTGCTTCTTCCGTCAGCTCGACCCCATGAAAGGCGGCATAGCGGTCGCGAATGCCGCGCAGGATGTACAACATCGACTCGTCCGTGGGCTCGCCGACCTGCACCCGCTCAAAGCGTCGTGCCAGGGCGCCGTCTTTCTCGATGCGCTCGCGGTATTCATCAAACGTCGTCGCGCCCACGCAGCGCAGCTCGCCCCGGGCCAGGGCGGGCTTCAGGATGTTGGCGGCGTCCATGCCGCCCTCCGTGCCGCCCGCGCCCACCAACTGGTGAATCTCGTCAAGAAACAGAATGATCTCGCCCTTGCGCAGGCGAACCTCGTCCACCAAAGTCTTGATGCGCTCCTCGAACTCGCCCCGATACTTGGCCCCCGCCACCAGTCCCATAAGATCCAACGCCACCACGCGGCAGCGCTTCAGGCTTTCGGGCACATCGCCAGCCGCCACACGCTGGGCCAGGCCCTCCACGATAGCCGTTTTGCCTGTGCCGGGGTCGCCCACAAGAACAGGGTTGGACTTGGTTTTGCGCAGCAGCGTCTGCACCAGCTGCCGGATCTCATCGTCGCGCCCCACCACGGGCATCAGCTCGCCGCGCCGCGCCGCCTCGGTCAGGTCGCGCCCAAAGCGCTCCAGCATGGGCGCGCCGTCTTTCAGGTCGTTAGCCGCCTCAGCCGGCTGTGCGGCACGGTTGTTTGCCGCAAGGGCAGTGTCCGCGGCCGAAGCCTCCGTTCGGGGCAGGTTCTCGAGCGTAAAGCCGGCACGGCGAAACTCCGCGCGAAGGTCGCCGTTGCTCCCGGAAAGGGCGGCTTCGAGCACATCGACGGGCTCAGCCGCCGGATGCCCGCAACGATCTGCAATCGCAAATGCCTCGGCCAGCAACGAGCGCAGCGACTGCGACGCCAAGGGGCGGCGGCCAGGATCCAGGCGCTGGGCCGAAAGCTGGTCGGCGCGCCGCGACAGCGCATCCAGCAAGGGCGTCAGCCCTCCTACTTTAGCCGCCACCACCTGCCGGAGATTGCTGCCCTCCCCTTCCAGCAGAAGCAGCAGCAAATGTTCGGGCTGGATGAGCGCCTGCTGCCGCTCCTCGGCCAGCACCCGGGCACCGGCCAGCGCCGATTCCATCGTGTCCGACAATTTGCTCAGGTCTAACGCCATTATCTACTCCAGCCGCCTGCGCCGCGGCTTCACCGCGGGATCGTTAACGCCGGTTCCGGCGGAACCACCGTCGCGCGGCATCCATGGCGGCTGCACCGAGGCCGCTGGCGATGGCTCTTCGGGTGGCGGCGGCGAAAAGCGGTTGTATGGGGCATCAGCCGACGCAGCCGCCCCGGTCGGGCCCGCAGGTTGCAGCCGGCTTTCGCGCGCGTAAGAGCTCCCGTTCACAGGTGTCGAAACTTCCGGCCGTAAGCCGCCTGTGAGCGGATCGCGGTCAATCACGCGTCCGCCGGCCGACTCGCGCGTCCCGGCATAGAACCGATGCCGCATGAACAGCAGAGCCGTGTGTACGGTGTGGTACGCGGGCACGGTCACACGCAGGTCCGTGATCGTCGGAACATCCGGCGCTTCAAAGTCGAGCTCAATGTTGTACTGTTCGCCCAGCTTCACATCGCCCGTCAGGATCAGGCTTTCGCGGCGAAAGCCCGATCCCTCATTGATGCGGACCTCCGCCCCGATCGAGGCACCGCGCTGCCAGGGCGTTTCGCGGTCGCCCACCAGGATGAGCCGGTATCGATCGCGGCCTTCCAGGCGCAGATTTGAGAAAAAAATCGTCATCTCGTCGGCGATGCCTTGTACGCGCGCTGGACGCGCCGCCAGCTTGTACAAGGCCTTTCCGCCACGGTCAAAGATGAAATTGGTGCTTTCCAGAGCCGCGCTTTTACGGAAATCGATGTATTTGCCTTCGAGCGCGCGCTCCAGCCGTTCGAGACCATTGAGCGAGCCGAGCGCCTGGCGCACTTCAAAGCCGAGATCCTCGCTTAACCGCAACGTGCGGCCCATCTGGAGGGTGTGTTTCTGCAGCTCGATCAATCCGACCAGGTTGTTTTCGCCGGTTTCGCGCAGGGTGTCGTAGTACTGCTGCATCCCCGGCGCCAGATCAAAAAAGATCGCCGCCGAGTGCAGCATGCGCCTCAAACGGGCAAAAAAGTTCTCCGGCGTCTGCGTCCGGTCCAGCAAGGCGTATGCCGTGTCCTGCAGCTCCAGCACCATGCGTTCAGCGAACTGCATCGTGTGCTGGTCGACCTCCGTCTCCAGGCCGCGTTCCGTGAAAAGCACCATAAACTCGCGCATGGCCCGATGCAGCTCGGCGTACCCGGACGCCAGCCGGTGAACCGCATCCAGAATGCGCCGCGTTCCGGACATCAGCTCCGAGTGGCTCGATACGGCGACGCAAGGCGGGATGTACAGCGAATCTGCCTCGAAATACATGCCGGTGGCGGGGCACCGGATACGCCCGACCGCCAGGCTTTGCCCGCGCTCCGCGGCTGTGACGCTCAGCGCGACCCTGTAGCTGGGTACGCGCTCGGTGCGCATCTGCGGGTTGAAGCTGTCGGCGATTCCATCGGTCTTGGTTCGCTGCCCCGGCTCCGCGATCACATACACCACCGATTCGGCCATGCCCGCCAGCTGGTCTTTCGGAAACCTTGTGGAGACCGCGCCCGTGGATTCCACATCCACAAGGACACCGGCCGGCGTGATTCCACGAGCGCGTGCGACAGAAACCTCAAGGGACTCCGGCAGTTCGTGCAGGGAGACCTCCGGGTCGAACCGCACCGTGCCGAGGCTGCTCTCGGGCAGCCGCACGCCCCCGCCCACCAGCCCCGCCGCGGCGGTCAGGTACTGCATGCTCCACGCAGACAGGGACTCCAGATAGCGCTCCTGGCGTAGGAAATGTTCCGGCGTCAAGAGCATGCCGTGCTCCCAGTTCACCGATCTCAGGTACGAGTCGCCGGTCGTTGCCGGCCTCCGTTCGCTCATCACTCACTTCCCACTTTGTGCGACACCTGCACCAACTCGGACGCGAGGTCAGTTTCTGCCCCGAGCTTTGCTTCCACCTCAACCGATAAACCTGCGCCCATGTGGCTGTTTATCCCCAGACGACCGTTCTGCGCCGCATACCCCAGCCGCGGCGGACGAGTGCGGTCCTCAACGTGCCAGCGCAGCTGGTGCGCGGCGGAAAGCGGCATCACCATTTCCAACACACGCCCCAGCAGCTCAGCCCCGGCCTCGCTTTCCACGAACTGCTCATACGTCTCCAGAGGCACTGGACCGATCGCAATCTCAGTCATCGCCAGGTCTTCCACCGTGTCGCCCAGCAGCAGGTCCACACCCAGCCGCGCGGCCTGGATCGGCATGCGCGACAACGCGGCTTCCGGCACGGCGGCCAAGGATGGCCGGTAAGTGTAGCCCTGCACGGGGAGGTCCAGCAGATACCCCAGAACAAACTGGCATCCCTCCTCCGAACAAGCAAGCTGGGGAAGATTCGCCATCAGGGAAGCCAGACGGTACCACAACGATTTGGGCCACGCCTCCGCATCGATCCCGAACAGCGCCAGCCATCGCGCACACGCCCGGGGGGCGTCCGGCGCAAGCCGAAACAGGGGCGCACCCTCATGAAACCAGTGTTTCAGCTTTTCCAGGGGATCGTCGAACGGCTCCAGGATCTCGCGGGTGCCCGCCGTGGCCTCCCCTCCGGAATCCCACATCCCTACCGGCAGCACCTGCGTGAACCCCAGCCCCGCCACCTCCAGCTGTACCATCGTCGCCGAGGTCACCGGAGCGCCGGGTCCCGGACTTTGCTGCACGACCGTGTCCGCGGGGCGGGCGTCACGGCCAGTGCGCCGCAGGGTGATGCGATGGGTGCCCACCCCAAGCGCTTCCAACGCCACCAGCGCGGAGTGCACGGTGTGCGTGTGCGCATGGCTGCCGCCCGCCAGGTCCGGCATGGACGGCGCGGGCCGTGGCGCTCCGGGCGTTTCGCGGCTCAGTTCCATGCGAAGCTCACTTCCAGTTCGAGGCCCTGCACCAGCCGCCGGCTCAAGGTACGTTCCACCAGTTTCTTCAACGCAGGCAGCTCGATCTCCGGTTTGCTGAAGCCGTGCGCGTCCAGCGTCAGATCCAGCCGTTCCACACGGCGCAGCCCCCCTTGCCGGCGCTCCATCCCGGAGCTTGCCGCCGCCTCCACGATACGGCGGTCCAGCGCCAGGGCAGCCGTTTCCAGATCGGCGCGGGTGACGATCCGTCCGCGGGTCAACAGCGCATCGGCAAATCGGCGCTCCTCGCTGGCAACCTCCTCGCCATCGGAGCCGCCGGAAGCCGCCGTCACCGGCGCTACGCGGATGCCGGCCAGCGCCGCGGCATTCACAAAGCCGGTGATATCGCCGGGGCCCACGCGGTTGCCGAGTGTGCCGTTGGTGAGCCGCAGCCGCACATTGGCCGCCGTGTGGGGTGTGCCGTCGGCTTGCGTGCCTGGGTGAAGTGTGAGCCGCTTGTTGGCCAGCTCGAAACGTCCTACCGAAGCACTCGCCCCCGGTCGGTTTCCCGGCAGATACGGTTCGTTGTCGACGCTCATCACGGCCAGTGGAGCCACCAAGCGCTCCGGCGCGTCGCCGTCCCGGGTGATTGGTACGGAGACGCCATCGCGGGCAAACCGCACTGTCTGGTTGCGCGTAAAAACGTTCGACGCGGTCATGGTGTGCAGCAGAATCCCATTGACCGCATGGTGCAGGGCCGGCGCGCCCGGCGGCATCGGAATCTTGATCCACAGGCGCGGCTTGTTCAGCAGCGTGTGCGCTTCACGGCTGACCAGGCGGCTCATCACCGGTTCCAGCAGGCGCGGCACGCGGCATAAAAACGGCTGCCCCGGCGCCATAGCCGGAAACAGAAACTGCCGTCCGCTGTAGAAGCCGTCCGGTGCGTCGTGGGTGAAGGAACCGCCGGGATCGGCGTTGGGCTCCATCCGGGTGGGCGCGGGCTCCTGCCCCATCTGGAAGGTGAGCTCCAGGACCCCGCCATGGGTGCGCTGCGGTCGCAGCAGGCCCTCCCCGGCCAGCTCGCCGTCCTCGCCAAAGATCCACCAGGGCTCGTGACCCAGGGCGTACTCCACGGGGTAGGCTCCGGGGCCAAGCTCGAAAAAGATCCCGTGCCGGCTCAACAACGATGGGGACAGATCCTCAATCGCCAGAAAGAGCGCCGGTTGTGGTCCCAGGCTGACGGGCACCGGGTCCAGCGATGGCCGCAGGGCCTGGACGCTGTCACTCATTTCCACGCCGGACAGCAGGCGCAGGGTCTGGTCTCCGTAGCTCAGCGCAAACGCAATACGGGCGCGCGACACCTCCACCGTGGCGTCGAGGCTGAAAACCAGTCGCTCCCCGCTGCCGGCGACCGCGTTAAGCTCCGTGCCGCCGCGCAGCGCGCGTGGCTCCGCCAGATCGTTAATCAGCCGCACTACCGCCTGGGCTGGCCGAGCCAGGTACTGCTCGAGGTGCAGACCGCTCATTAACTCATGCAGCAGGGACTGTCGCAGCTGCGCGGTGTCGCCGTACACCTGGTCGATCTGCTGCGCCACGGTGCGAAACAACACCGCAAGGAGCGGATCGGTTGTGTCGGTGTTGACCCCAAAATCCTTGACTCTGCGGCGAAAATCGTCGCGAAGCTTCCGGTCGATTTCCAAAACCGTCGGCGTGTGCGAACTCAAGCGATCATCCTTCCACGGCGCATCCGACGGCTACGGCTCATAGCCAACCTGCGCGGAAAAGCCTTCGGCAGTTTCAGGATTCGCCACGGAAATCGTATAGGTATCGGTGTCGCGTCCGGGGCTGAGTTCGCGCACGACCTCGGTCGCCTTGAAGTCGCGAATCTCCAGATCCGCCAGTGATTCGTTGATCCGCTGCAGCACCAGTCGTGCGGTGTCGGCGCGCTGCCTGCTGTGCTCCAGCAGGTCGCGCAGGCCAAAGCTCGGGCAGCCGGGCCACGACCCCTCCGGGGTTCGCGCCATGATCTGCAGCAGCGCCATCAGGGACGCCGCACGCTCATTGCGCAGCAATAAACCGTTTTCCTGAAGCCGCAAGGGAAAGGCAAGGGATTGCAAGGGACCGATCCTAAGAACAGAAGATAAGAACCGAAAATAAGAATCAGGGGGTCCGCCCGAAGCCGGCCCCCTTTTTTAGTCAGCTAATTGCTCAACGCGATGTCGCTGAAGTTCTGCTGGTTCATCACAGGTTCAAGATCCAAAACCAGCACGTGATTGATGCCGATGTGGTCCTGCCCGGCGAGATCCTCTTCGCTCTGGTAGGGATTCAAGGTGTGAAAGCCGCTGATCCAGCCGTTGAAGCTGTAGGAAGCCAGCGCATCCTGGTGCGAGTCGTCTTTCCAGAACTCAAGCTTGATGGGCTTGACCTTGTCCCGGGTGACCACATTGGACAGGTTGAACAGGCTGCTCATGGTGGAGTACGGCATGTTCACATCGTCGTGAAAATCAACGTAGGCGCGGATGCTGGTGGTCAGCGAGCCCATCTGGGGCATGCCGGCACGGTCTTTGTCGGTGGAAAACGCCACCGAGATGGAAAGGCAATCGAACTTCTGGCCATCGATGGTGCAGGAGCTACGGTACGGTGCCGCCATAAAATCTCGTCCTTTCAAATCGCGCGCCTGGGGCGCGGCATAAGAGTCAAGCAGATCGTCATCCACGCAGGGAGGACAGCCTAGTTGCTGACGCGCACATCCTGAAAGTTCTGCTGGTTGAGCGCGGGCTCGAGATCCAGGACCAGCATGTGGTTCAGGGTCGGAGCCGCTCCATCGGCAAGCCTGTCTTCGGTTGACACGGCCTGTGGATTGGGAAGGAAATCCAGCGGATTGGAGGTCTCGAATCGGCGAATCCAGCCGTTGAAGCTGTAGGAGATCAGCGCGTCCTGCTGCGAATCGTCCTTCCAGAACTCAATCTTGATGGGCTTGATCTTGTCGCGGGTCACCACATTGGACAGGTTGAACAGGTGCTTGACCGTGGAAAAAGGCAGGTTCACGTCATCGTGCAGGTCGGCCCAAACACGGATCTTGGTCGCAAGGGAGCCCATTTGGGCGACGCCGGCACGATCCTTTGCCGTGTTGAACTTCACGCTCGTCGTAACAGCCTGAAACTTCTGGCCGTCAATGGTCACAGTTGTACGGTACGGTTTTGCCATATGTTTCTCCTGGGGAAAACTAAGGTGCGACAGGGGTGCGTACAGCCTAGGTTTGCGGGGGCTCGTCCGGACGGAAGAGCCCTCGGATGAAGGAAGAAAATCCGCCGCTTCCAGAAGCGGAAGGGTTGGCTCGGGGAGGGAGACTCGGGGGAGAAACGCGGGCCGCTGCGGTCGGCGAGGCGGCGGTTGCGGCCTGGGGCTGCACATCGGGCGTAGGGGTCGAACTCAGGGCCGCACCGGTGCGGAACACACGTCCACCCGCCGCACGCAGCGCGAACGCGGGTCTCAGTGGGCCGCGATCCTCGGCGACACGCCTGGCGTCCTCCGTCGCGCGTGCTGCTGACCCCGCCTGAACTCGGGGAAACGGAGGAGCTCCACCGGAAATCCGGCTTTCTTCCTCCGCCTGCCGTGCCGCCGATCCCGCCCTGATGTGAAACCCCGACTGCTTCATGCTCCGCCTCGTATACGCCGTGGAATCTACAGCTGTTTTCAGCTTTTGGCCGCTTCAGGTCGGCTGAACTCCGGAACATCGATCTTCAGCACAAACGTCTCGGCCGGGCCCGTGGGCATCACGCTTAAAGTAATGTCGCATACGCCCTGCATGCGTTTGTTCGAATCTTTGTCAACAAACAGGTCATAGCTCAAAATCGTGCCCTGTTCCACCTGTTCGTCCAACAAACGCTTCAGCGGCGTTTCAATCTGTTGATCCATAAAGTCGCGCGTCAGCACCTGTCCCGCGACCTGGAGCAGGTAGTGGCGGCAGCAGCGCTCCAAGTAGCGAAGGATGCGGTAGGAGGTAAAGAACTTGAGCACGCCGTACGGATCGTCGGCCTGCGTTCGGCAGCCGTAAAAGCACAGGTGGTTGTCCGCGTCGCGGATGATGGGAATCAGCTGGCGCTCCATGGACAGGTGCTCCATCTCGCCGATCAAAGGCTCGATGCGGGCCTTGGCGGCACCGTTCACCCGTCCGAACCGCGACCCCACCGGACCCTGCGCGAGCCCCTGGGCATCGTCGGCACGCGCCACCGCTCCGGCAAAGACCAGTGACGGCGGGCCATAAAGACCGTCCGCGCTTTCACTTTCTTTTTCAAACCAGTGCGGTCCACGCAGCTGCAGATAGCCCATCAGGCAAACGTCGGAAGCAGCCGCGGCATCGGGGCGCTTCAGAAACTCGTACTTGCCGCCGGGCAGGAAGTTGCGTTCGACGTTCTTGAACGACTTCTCGTCATCGAGATCACCGATCAGCAGCATGCCCCAAGCGTTGGCCAGTTGTTCAAGCTTCTCGCGGATGGGTTGCGGATAATACCCCGGCACAACCAGGTTGCAGATATCGTCTCGGAAGTTGAAGTTATCGTTGCGCTGGACTACAAAGTGCTCCAACGCCGCGATGTTGATGGAGAAAATATCCTCCATCGACTTAGGGTCGGCGTTCAGCAGGAACAACTCCACGGGCTTGCGGACCTTGCCGTCTCCGACCTTGGTGTTCTCGAAAAACAGCTGCAGCTGCCGGTAGGAGCTCTCCAAAGGCCGCACGGCTTTGAAGATCTGCGCCAACAGTTCGTCGCGGATCGCTTCGCCCTTGTCGATTTGGGTTTGCAGCTTTTTTACCGACTGCTCATAGCTGTCTTCCGCATGGATCAGCTGCTCAAAGTTCGTCAGCTGCCCCAGAAACTCCTTGGCGGACTGGGGAGTAAAGATAGACGCGATCTCGCGCCTTTCATTCGTCAACCCCGGATGGAGGTCGGCAAAGATGTCCTGCAGCAAATCGCGGGCTGCGGTGTTGCCCAGGATCTCATCGGTGGTTCGGGTGAGGCTTTGTGTCTCGGCCATCGCTTACTTTTCCCCTTCCGCAACACGCTCCAGCTCGCTGCGCAGCTTGTGCAATGCATTGACGATCTCGGCTCGCTGGACAGGGTTATTCCAGGCACGGCGGACAGCCGGCAACTTCCAGCGATCTTTCAAACGATACAGCAGGTCAACGTTGGTTTTCAGGTCGGCAAGGTCATTGCGTAGATATGAGACATTGCCTTCTGCGTCGCGCACTTCCTGCCGCTTCTGCAGGTTCTCCGGATCGAAGTCCTTGATGGAGCGAAACTGCACCTCGGCGCGGAACTCGGTATTCTCCGGCCCCGCGGAGCCGCGAAAATCCAGCTTCGGGTCGAACTTTCGAAACGCGTCGGCCAGGTCTTCCACCTTGGTCAGGTCCTCTGTTTCCGAAGCCGCTTCGGCACCGACGCGCTCCAACGTCATCGGCAGCATGGCCGCCGCGGTGGAAGTCGGCACCTTGCGAATCGCCGGGGTGACGCCCTTTCGTATCACTTTCACAAGAGGCATTTGCGTTTTCTCCTTGTTCTCGACTGCTTGGATACTTATTTTTGGTCAAACGTAAGACGGGTACGTGAAAATTCTCCGCGCGGTTGAAGCTGTGTTGTCTGCGCCGCGGAGCGCTGCACGACGCCACCGGCCGCGACCCCGCCGTCAAAACCGGCCGGCAAGGAGCTGGAACGGATCAGCACCCCGGAAGCCGAGGTGACCGGGGGCCGATCACTGCTCCAACGCTTGGCGCGGCCGGGCACGGCGTGAAGGTAGCGTTCGCCCCAGACCAGGCGAGGCACCCAGAACCACAGCATCAACACCAGGCCGCAAGCCCCAAACGCCACCATGCAATACGTCAGCATGACCGACCAGCCCGCATCTGTCGAAGGGTGGACCGCGATAAGCGCCTGCAGCTCCCCCGCGTGCGCTTTACGGTCATACACCGGCGCTTGGGTGGCCGGTCCGGTCAGCCGAACCGGATCGCCTTCCATCTGCTGCCCCTCGCCGAGCCGCAACAAAGGCCTCCAGTGCAAATCACGACCCATAAGTGCCATGCGGTTGTTTTCCGGCAGCAGCCAAAGCACCTGAATTTCATGGCTGGCTGCCGCGCGCACGGAATGGAGCGCGGACAGCAGCTGCGCCGCATCCGTGGCATAGAAAAAGCGCCGCGAAAGCCGCCGCATGGCCGCCGCATCAATCTGCGCGGGATCGCCAAACCCGATGCCGATGACATCCAGGTGCGACGCGAGCACTTGCGCCGCGGCCTGCTGCAGCCCAAGCTCTCCATTCAGCAGCAGCGGATCGTCGCCCGGCAGCACCTCGTTCCTGCCGTCGGTCATCACCACAAGGTGCGGCTGCAGTTGGGCGGAGGTGCGTCCCTCGCGTTGCAGGCTTTGCAGCTCCTCTTGCAGCGATTGAACCCCGGAGAAAACAGCCTGGTAAAGGGCCGTATTGTTTTTGCCGCGCGGCGCGGGCAAAGCGTCCAGCTGCGCCAGGGCATCCACTTGGGTGGTTGCATATACCGCGGCATGAATGGTCGGCGTTACGTTGTGGCTTTCAAAAGGAACAATCGCAATACGGTCGGTACCATTCTGCATGCCTTTTAGAAACTGGGCCACGGCGCTTTTCACCGCCGCAAAGCGCGAAGTGCTTCCCGGGGCGGGTCCATTCATGCTGCCGCTGATGTCGATCAGCAGCAAGGTGATATTGCTGTGCTGGGCGGCATCCGGACCGAGACCCGCGCTCGCATAAAACGGTGTCACCTCGCGTTCGCCGTCCCGAAGCGTGAAAGCCCTGGCGAGATCGGCCGGCGGCGGCAGGTTGATTGGAGCGGGCGCGCCCGCTTCATCCACCGGCGTCAGACCCGCTCCCATGCAGGGCATCTGCGTTACGGGCGCGCAATCCACCAACGCCGGCGGGGTTGAGGTCCGAAGCCGCACCGATTTCCCGGCGGCATATCCAGGGCTCGCGAAAATCACCGCGGCGCAAAGCACAAGCTGCATGCAGCTGCGCAGGAGGCGGAGGTCCGATCGATTCACTCGGCCTCCTTGCGGCTTTCAAAGCGCAACGCGGTGCGGCCGATCAGCAGGTCGTCGGCCGCGTGCAACTCCTGGGAGCCGACAACCGTTTTACCCTTTATGCGCAAAACATATTTGGCGATGCCTTCAGGACCGCCCGCATCGGGGTGCCGTGCAATGAAGTAGCGGCCCTCCTTGGAGAAAACAACGGCATGCTGCGGAGCGATGGAGCTATCCGGGATTACGACGTCCACCCCCTGCTGAAAACGCGTTCCACCCTGTGCAGGCATGGAAGCACTGCCGAGAATGTAGGACTCGTCCCCTTCAAGGTCCCATATGGTCCGGTTCTTCCCAAGCTTGCTCTGGGCACGGGCGTCCCCTGAGCTGATGAACCGCAGGAGCCCTTCCCGTACAAGGACCGGGGCGATGCCGGCTCCGAATCCAGTCCCCGCACCGGCCAGCATCAAGCCGGCAATGGAACTCCCGGCGCTGAGGTGCGGCGCGAACAGCACAAAGACGGCTCCACCCAACAGCCCTCCCGCGAGACCTCCCGCATAGGTGTGCAACACGCGGGCGCGATTCGTCCGCACCCAGCGAAGACCCACCCCCAGCCCGATCAGGGAGCAGCACAGGCACCAGACGGCCAGACGGTAC
>CAXTKZ010000063.1:0-19135 GCA_964244985.1 uncultured Acidobacteriaceae bacterium | reverse complement strand
TGCCGAACTATCGCTGAAAGCCCCGGCAGGCTGGCAGGTCGTGCCGCCGAGTATGCAGCTCGCGCTTGCGCCGGGTGAAGGAGCCGCCCAGCGGTTCACCGTGACGGTGCCCCCGGGCGCGTCGGAGGCGACGCTCCACGCTGAGGCCCGCTCCGGCAACAACGTTTACAGCTCCGGCTTCGTCGTCGCGGGCTATGGGGGCTTACGGCCCAGCTACCTGTATCGCGCGGCCTCGCAGCAGGTCCGGCCGGTCGATGTCCGGGTCGCGCCCAGCACGCGCGTTGCCTATGTGGAAGGCACGGGCGATGCGGTGCCCGCCGCTCTGCGCGCGCTTGGTGTATCGGTCGATGTGCTGACGCCGGAAGAACTGCACGTACGCGATCTCGGACCTTATACCGCGGTTGTGTTAGGTATCCGCACATACACCGCCGCGCCTGCCCTGGCGGCGGATACGGCCGTTCTTCAGCGGTTCGCGGCAGCGGGCGGCACGGTTGTGGTGCAGTACCAGAGCGGCGATTTTCCTGGTGCGCCGTTTCCGCTGCACCTGACCGGCTCCCCGGCCAAGGTGGTGGACGAGCGCTCGCCCGTTACCTTGATCGATCCGGGTAACCCTCTGCTGACCACGCCCAACCGCATTTCAGCGTCTGACTTCGACCGCTGGGTCGAGGAGCGCGGCCATGGATTTGCTGCTTCCTGGGCGCGTGAGTGGATGCCCTTGCTCGCCATGAACGACGGGGGGCAGGACCCGCAAAAAGGCGGCCTGCTGGTCGCCGATGTGGGCCGGGGACGGTATGTGTATCTTGCTTTGGCCTTGTATCGGCAGCTGCCGGAAGGGGTTCCAGGCGCGTATCGGCTCTTGGCGAACCTGGTGAGCGGTGCCGGACTCCCCCATCGGTAACGCGCTTTCACCTGCTGAATCCCTACTTTTACCGCTTGTTTGGCTAAGCTGTAACAAAGATTTGGCACTATAAAACCGCTCCATCTTCCAACCTGGTGCTTTGCAAGCGCAGGGCGGAAGGGGAAGCAGTTCCTTCGAGAGGCCCAATGAGAACGAATTTTCAAGTGCTTGCCTCGCTCGTGCTGGCGTCCGCCGTTGCGGGCCAGGCGACAGCGGCAGATGCTCCGGCATCGGCAAAGCACCATGTACGCGCCCGCAAGGCCGCGCGCCCCACCGTGCAGTCTGAGATCGAACAGCTGCGGACCGACCTCCTCACCCAGAAAACACAAATCGACGCGCTTCAGCAGCAGCTTTCCTCGCGCGACGCCCAGCTGCAGCAGGTAGAGCAGCAGTCGCAAACGGCGCTCCAGCAGGCGACGCAGCAAGGGCAGGAGGCGATCGCGGCGCAAACGGCCATCAATACACAGAATCAAACCGCGGTGCAGTCGCTGCAAAGCTCGGTAACGGATCTCCAAGGCAACACCACGAAGCTGGCCGACACTGTGAAAACGGAGCAGGCAGCGACGAAAAAGGCGATTGAAAACCCGGATTCGATCCATTTCAAAGCCGTGACGCTCTCGCCAACAGGCTCGTTTATTGAGTTCGCGACGGTGAACCGGAGCCGTGCCACCGCGTCCGACATCCCGACGCCTTTCAGTGCAATTCCCTTTACCGCATCCGATGCCGGCAAGCTGAGTGAGTTCTATGCCACCGGTCGGCAGTCGCGTATTGCGCTCGGGGCGCAGGGCAAGGTGGGCCAAACCGCGTTGGCCGCATACTACGAGGCAGACTGGCTGGGCACAGGCGTCACCTCGAACAATAACCAATCCAACAGCTACGTGCTGCGCCAGCGTCAGTTGTACGCGCAGGCGGCTTTCCACAGCGGCTTGACGCTGACCGGCGGTGCACAGTGGACGCTTGCCACCGAAAACGGCCACGCCATGGACAATCGGACCGAGGTGCTGCCGCAGACCATCGATCCGAACTACCAGGTGGGCTTTGTGTGGGCGCGGCAGCCGGGCTTCCGCGCGACCTACCGGTTCTCGCCGCTGGTCACGATCGGTGCTTCGGCTGAGCAGGCGCAAACACTCACGCCTGTGTGCGCTGCCTCCGCCGGCGCGATTTGCGCCATCAACTACCTGGCCGGTGCGCCGGGTACGGGCGGCGGCTTGTATAACGGCGGCGGCGTACCTGCGGGCACCTCGGTCGGCGGTACGGCGGGCATCACCACTGCCCCGACGGACGTTGTCGATGGTGCGCTGACGACCTACAGCTACAATCTTGCGCCGGACTTGATCGCAAAGATTGCGCTCGACCCCAAAAATGCGCACATTGAGATGTTCGGCATCGCGCGCTCATTCCGCAACCGCGTGTACGCGAATGTAAACCCGCAAACCGGCAAGCTGATCAATGCGACACTCCCCGGCGGCGCGGGCGCGTACAACGACACGCAGATCGGCGGCGGGGTCGGCGGCAGCGCACGCTTGTTTGCATTCGCCAAAAAGCTCGACTTCGGCGTGAAAGGCCAGTACGGCGACGGCACGAGCCGGTATGCAACCACGCAGCTGGCCGACCTGACCGTGCGTCCCGACGGGCAGTTCGCGCTGATTCATAACTTCTCCGCGATGGGCTTTACCGACGTCAACGTCACGCCGCGGCTGGCGATGTATGCCTACTACGGTACGGACTATGACATCAAGAGCGTGTTTCGCGCGGGCACGGGGCAGGCAGGGTATGGTTCGCACCTGCTGGCGACCGCGGGCTGCGGTACTGAGCCCGCGCCCGGCACCACCACGGGCGGCTCAGCTTCCACGGGCGCGGTCAATGGGTTTTCACCGACCGCCGTCGGCAATTGCGCCGCGCAAACCAAGGATGTGCGGGAAGGCACTGCCGGCTTCTGGTACGACTTCTACAAGGGTCCGGTAGGCCGCTTCCGCGAGGGTTTCCAGTACTCCTGGGTGGAGCGCAATACCTACACCGGCCTGAACCACATCACCCCGACCGCCATCGACAATGTGTTTGAAACGTCGATGCGGTATTACCTGCCGTAGGGTGGTTTGCTGTACGGAGAAAGGGCGCTCTCACGAGCGCCCTTTCTCTTTGTCCCGGCTCATCCTGAAGAGCGAAGCGATGAAGGACCTGCTTTCCCGCATTGCGCATGAAAGCAGGTCCTTCGCTGCGCTCAGGATGAGACCTTTAGGTTTACCGCACGATCCCGTACTCCCCCGCGCCCGGTTTTGCGTACACCTGCTTCGGCGTCGGCAGCTCCGCGCGGTCCCAACCGCCGCCCAGCGCCTGCACCAGCTGCACAGCGGAAGTCATCTGCGAAATCTGCGTGGTGAACAGGGTTTGCTGGTCGGCGAACAACGTGTTTTGCGCCGTAATGACATTCAGGTAGGGGTCCAGGCCAGTCCGGTAACGGTCGAGTGCCAGGTTCAGGTAATCCTGCGCGGACGCAGCCGCCTGCTTCTGCTTCGCAACCTGCTCGGAGTAGATCCGCACGTCCACCAGGGAGTCTTCCACCTGCTGGAATGCGGTCAGCACGGTCTGCTGGTAGGCCGCGACATCGGCGTTGTAGGTGGCAATGTATTGGTGCACGGTCGAGCGGCGCAGCCCCGCGTCGTATACGGGCTGGGAGAACGACGGACCCGCCGACCAGAACCGGCTCGGCCAGTCAAACCAGTGACGGAATGTTGAGGTTTCAAAACCGCCGTTCGCGGTCAGGGTCAGGGTAGGGAAATAGGCAGCGGTCGCGACGCCGACAAGCGCATTCGCGGACGCCATGGTGCGCTCAGCGGCGGCCACATCCGGCCGACGCTGCAACAGCTCCGACGGCACCCCAATGGGAATAGGCGGCGGTCCCGAGGTGATGCCGCGCACGGGCAGGTGAAAATCGCTCGCCGGTTTGCCGATCAAAGTCGCAATGGCGTGCTCGTAGGTCGCACGCGGCGCGGCAATCGCGATGGCTTGCGCTTCCGCGCTTTGGAGCGTGGTTTGGGCCTGCACGACCGACTGCCGGTCGTCGATGCCGGTTTCGTACCGTGCCTGCGTCAGCTTGAGTGAGTCCCGGTCTGCCGCGACAATCGTGTTCACCACGGCCTGCAGCGCATCTTCGCCGCGCATCTCGAAGAAGGCTTCCGCGAGGGATGACTGCGCGACCAGCCGCTGATTTTCAAGGTCCGCCGCGCTCACCTGTGCCTGGTACTCGTCCGCGCTGATGGTATTGCGGATGCGTCCCCATAGGTCGGGCTCCCAGCTGATGTCGAGCGGGGCATTCCACAGCGTGCTTTGACGGCCCGAGTTGGTGACCACGGTGGTGCCTGTAGTTGTGCCGCCGGTGCCTCCCGTACCGCCGGTCCCTCCTGTACCGCCATTGCCGCCGTTCGCGGTGCCTGTACCGGTGATGGAAGTGGCGTTGGCGAGATTGCCCGAAGCCCGGGAGCGGTTGAACGACGGCCCAATGTTTGCCGAAGGATAGAGCTGCGCCCGTGCCTCGCGAATGAGTGCGCGTGCCGCAAGGAACTGCTGAAAGGCCTGCTTAATATTCTGATTGTTAAGATCGACCTGTTCCTCAAGGCCGTTCAGTTCCCCATCGCCGAAAACTTCCCACCATTTGCCGCGCAGCAGTGCGTCCGACGGGGCAGCCGGCTTCCAGGTGCTGCCGTCCTCGGCAACGTTCGCGGCATTGGTCGCGGCGGCGCTTGGGTAGCCGGGTGCCGCGGGCGCAATGGCGGCGGGCGGCAGGTATTTGGGGCCCACGCGGCAGCCCGCGAGCAGCGCCAGCGGAAGCAGCAATGCAGGAGAAAAACGAACCATGCGATCCCTCAATGTGCGGTTTGGAGCACGGTGGGCTTGTGCCGCCGCAGCATGCGGAAGCGCAGCCTGTCCAAGTACAGATAGATGACGGGCGTCGTGTAAAGGGTGAGCAGCTGGGAAACAAGCAGCCCGCCCACGATGGAAATGCCCAGAGGCCTGCGCAGCTCCGATCCGGTCCCCGTGCCGAACGCCAGCGGCAGCGCGCCGAACAGGGCCGCCATGGTGGTCATCATGATGGGCCGAAAGCGCAGCATGCAGGCCTCAAAAATAGCGTCTTCGCTCGACATGCCGTGCTCACGCTCGGCCAGGAGCGCGAAATCGATCATCATAATGGCATTCTTTTTGACAATGCCGATCAGGAGCACGATCCCGATGATGGCAATGACGCTCAGATCGGTATTGGTAAGCTCGAGCGCGATCAGCGCGCCGACGGAGGCCGACGGCAGCGTTGAAATAATCGTCAGCGGGTGCACCAGGCTCTCATACAACACGCCCAGCACGATGTACACAGCCAGAAGCGCGGTGAGGATCAGGATGGGCTCGGTTTTCAGCGACTGCTGGAAAGCCTGAAGGGTGCCGGAGGAGGACCCGCGCACACTGGCCGGCGTGCCGAGACGATCGGCCATCTCCTGAATGGCTCCCTGCGCGGTCGAAAGCGACTGCCCAGGCGCAAGATTGAACGAGATAGTCGTCGATGGAAACAGCCCGGTATGGTTGAGCGTCAGGGGCGTGGTGGTTGTATGCGTTTTGGCGAACGCCTCCAGCGGCACCGGCCCATTGCTGCCGGCTGCATGGTAATAAAGCGTCTTCAAGCCTTCAGGCGACTGCCAGTACTTGGGTGCAACCTCGAGGACGACGTAGTACTGGTTGAGCTGCGTGCGGATCAGCGAGACCTCTGACTGGCCGAACGCGGCATACAAGCCCTGGTCGATGACCTGCGGTGTAAGTCCCAACCGCGCGGCAGTGGTGCGGTCGACAAAGGTGTAGGAGGAGTTGCCGCCCTGCTCGGCGTCCGAGTTGACGTCCGCCAGCTCCGGCATCTTTTTCATGTTCTTAAGCAGGATCGGCGACCAGTAATTGAGCAGCGTCAGCGAATCGGCGACGATGGTGTACTGGTACAAGGCATTGCCGCCGCGGCCGCCCACCCGGATGTCCTGCCCCGGCTGCATAAATACCGAGGCCGCCGCGACCCGGTCGAACTTGGGACGCAAGCGCGCGATAACCTGGCTCGATGTGGCGTCGCGTTGGTTGGGTCCCTTGCCGAACGGCTTCAGCGCCACAAAGATGAACCCGCCGTTGGTGGAGCCGCCGCCGCCCGTGTACGCATTCACATTCGCTACCGCCGGGTCGGAGCGTACGATCTTTACGATCTTCTGCACCGACTGGTTCATGTAGTTGAACGATGCGTTGTACGGACCCTGCATACCGCCGAACGCCAGGCCGTTATCCTGCTCCGGAAAGAAGCCTTTCGGCACGCGGATAAACAGCATCACGTTCATCGCAATGGTGAGCAGCAGCACCACGAGCGTGATGCCCGGGTTGTCGAGCACCCACATAAGAGAAGCGCGGTAGATACGCAGAATGAAGTCGAAGCCGCGCTCGCTGGCGCGATACAACCAGTTGTGCTTTTCTTCCTTGCCGCCGGGCTTAAGCAGGTACGCGCACATGGTAGGGGTAGTGGTGAGCGAGACCACCATGGAAACAAGGATCGCGGTCGACAACACCACGGCAAACTCGCGGAACAGCCGGCCCACAATGCCGCCCATCAGCAGGATGGGGATAAACACGGCAATCAGCGAGATGGAGATGGTGAGCACGGTGTAGCCGATCTCCGCCGCTCCCTTGAGCGCCGCCTCGCGGGGCGTGTATCCCTGCTCAAGGAAACGCGAGATATTTTCCATCACAACGATCGCGTCATCGACCACGAAGCCGGTCGCGATGGTAAGCGCCATCAGCGAAAGGTTGTCGAGCGAGTAGCCGAACAGATACATGACCGCGAACGTGCCGATGAGCGAAACCGGCACCGCGACCGTGGGGATGAGCGTCGCGCGAGGGGAGCGCAGAAAGACGAAAACAACGCCGATCACCAGCAGGACCGACAAAACCAGCGTTTGCTCGACGTTGTCGACCGAGGCTCGGATAGTTTCCGTGCGGTCGAGCACAATAGTCGCGTTGATGCCCTGGGGGATGGAAGCCTGCAAGCCCGGCAGGGCGTCCCGGATACGCTGATTGGTCGCAAGGATGTTCGCGTTGGGCTGCCGCGTGATGATCATTGTGACCGACGGCGTGCCGTTCAGGTATCCGGCGGCGCGCACATTTTGGGTTGCGTCTTGGACGTCAGCAACGTCCTGGAGGCGCACAGCCGCGCCATTGTGGTAGCCGATGATCAACGGCCGGTATTGGAAAGCCTTCGTGATCTGCCCATTAGTGACGAGGTCGACCTTTGTTTCGCCGTTCTGCAGCTGCCCACGCGCGACGTCGGTGTTCTGCGCGGAAAGCGTGCCCTGGATGTCCGCGAGCGTAAGCCCGTACTGTTCCAGCTGCATGGGGTTGGCTTCCACGCGAACCGAAGGCAGCGCGCCGCCGCCCACATTCACCAGCCCCACGCCTTCCAACTGCGACAGGCGCTGCTGCAGGATGGTCGAAGCAATGTCGTACAACGTGGCCGTATCGTATTTTTTCGACGTGAGCCCCAGGATCATGATGGGCGCGTCGGCCGGGTTTACCTTGCGATAGGTCGGGTTGCCGGGCAGGTTTGCGGGTAGGTAGGTGCGGGCGGCGTTGATGGCTGCTTCCACATCGCGGGCCGCGCCATTGATGTCGCGGTTCAGGTCGAACTGCAGCGTGATGTTAGTTGAGCCGAGCGAGCTCGACGAAGTCATCTCAGTAATCGCGGCGATATGTGAAAACTGGCGTTCGAGCGGGGTTGCGACGGAGGACGCCATAATTTCGGCGCTCGCCCCGGGCAGCCCTGCCTGCACCTGAATTGTGGGAAAGTCGACCTGCGGCAAAGGCGCAATCGGCAGCACTGTGTAGCCCACGATGCCCGCGAGCGCGATGGCAATGGTGAGCAGCGTGGTTGCGACCGGCCGGTCGATGAATGGACGAGAGAGACTCATACGCGGCTCGCCACCGCGGGCGCGGGCGAAGAGGTTTGCGGCTCGTTGCCCGTGGGCCGTTGGGCCGGTTTGCGGCCGATCCGCTGCGCGAGATTGTCGAAGAAGATGTAGATGACGGGCGTGGTATACAGCGTAAGAATCTGCGACAGGAGCAGCCCGCCGACCATTGCGATGCCGAGCGGCCGCCGCAGCTCGGAGCCGTAACCCCTGCCGAGTGCAAGCGGCAGCCCGCCCAGGAGCGCGGCCATCGTCGTCATCATGATGGGCCGGAAGCGCAGCATGCTTGCCTCAAAGATCGCCTCGGTCGCCGACTTGCCGTGGACGCGTTCGGCTTCAAGCGCGAAGTCGACGATCATGATGCCGTTCTTCTTCACGATACCGATGAGCAGGATGATGCCGATAATGGCGACCACCGACAGCGTCTGCCCGAAGAGCATAAGCGCGAGCAGTGCCCCCACGCCCGCCGAGGGCAGGGTGGAGAGGATCGTGATGGGGTGCACGAAGCTTTCATACAACACGCCCAGCACGATATACACCACCACCAATGCCGCCAGGATCAGGTAGCCCTCGTTCGCGAGCGAGTTGCGGAAGGAGGCGGCGGTGCCCTGGAAATCGGCCTGGATACTGGCCGGGAAGTGCATCTGCCGCACCAGTTCATCGACCTTGGTGATTGCATCGCCGAGCGCGGCTTTCGGCCCCAGGTTGAACGACACCGTGACGGCTGGAAATTGCCCCTGGTGCTCTACCGACAGCGACTCGCTGGACGGCCTTACGGTGGCAAACGAGCTCAACGGAATCTGCTTGGGCGCAGCGATGCAGATAGTGAGATTCGAGGTGGTCGTTGTCGTTCCGGAAAGCGCGTTGGTCGGCGGTGCGAGAGTCGCGGCACTAGGCGTATACAGCACTCCCGTCGTGGTCGCGGCAGAACCCGCTGAGGACGAGCTGCCCGAAGCGAAGGATTGTGTCGCACCCGCCCCGGCCGCCGCTGCGGCACCTGCTTGCAGGTAAATGTCATGGAGATCGTTCGGGTCGCGCTGGAACTCCCCTTGTGTTTCCAGGATGACGTGATACTGGTTCAGCTGTGTGTAGAGCGTCGAGATTTGCCGCTGTCCGAATGCGTCGTAAAGCGTGTTGTCGATAGTGGTGGGCGCAATGCCGAGCCGGGACGCCGTGATGCGGTCGATGTTGATCTGAGCTGCCAGCCCGCCGCTTTGCTGATCGGTGGCAACGTCTTCAAGGTCGGGCATCTGCTTCAGCTTGCCGACAAAACGATTGGTCCACTCATCCAGCTCGATTTGGCTTGGGTCTTCAAGCGAGAACTGATACTGCGTACGCGAGGCGCGGTCGTCGACTGAGATGTCCTGCACCGGCTGCATATACAGCCGAATGCCCTGTACCTGCGCCAGCTTCCCTTGGAGCCGCCGAATCACATCGGCGGCGCTGATGTCGCGCTGATTCAGCGGCTTAAGGTTGATGGAGATGCGGCCCGAGTTGAGCGTGGTGTTGGTTGCATCGGCCCCAATAAACGAGCTCAGGCTTTCCACCGCCGGATCCCCGAGGATCACGCGCGCAAGCTCTTTTTGCTTCTCCGCCATTGCCGGGAAGGAAATGGTCTGCGAGGCCTGCGAGATGCCCTGGATTACGCCCGTGTCCTGTATCGGGAAAAATCCTTTCGGGATCACGATGTACAGAAAGATTGTCAGGCCCAGGGTAGCGACAGCCACCAACAGCGCAACCGGCTGGAACCGCAGCACAAACCGCAGCGTGCGCCCGTAAAACGCGATCATGCTTTCAAACGCGCGCTCGGACGCGCGGTACAAGCGTCCCCGCTGCGAGGCGGGCTTGTGCTTGAGAATGCGCGCGCACATCATCGGGGTCAGGGTGAGGGAAACCACCGCGGAAATCACAATGGTGACCGCGAGCGTAACTGCGAACTCTCGGAACAGCCGCCCGACGACGTCGCCCATGAACAGGAGCGGGATAAGCACCGCAATCAGCGAAATAGTCAGCGACAAGATCGTGAAGCCGATCTGTCCCGCGCCCTTAAGCGCCGCTTGCAGGGGAGCGTCGCCCTCCTCAAGGTAGCGTGAAATATTCTCGATCATCACGATCGCGTCATCAACCACAAAGCCGGTCGAGATGGTGAGCGCCATCAGCGAAAGGTTGTCGAGCGAGTAGCCGAGCGCGTACATCGCCCCGAAAGTGCCTACCAGCGACAACGGCACGGCGACGGACGGGATGATGGTCGCCGCAAGCGAGCGTAAAAACAGGAAAATGACCATCACAACCAGGCCGACGGTCAGCAGCAGTTCAAACTCGACGTCGTCGACGGAAGCCTGAATGCCGGTGGTCAGGTCGGTGAGGGTGGTGACACGCAGCGAAGCAGGCAGAGTGGCCTGGAGCTGCGGCAGGAGCGCCTTGATGCTTTTTACGACCGAAATCGTGTTGGCACCGGGCTGGCGGCGCACGTTCAGCACGACCGCCGGGGTCAGGTTCATCCAGGCGGCCTGGCTTGCGTTTTCCACCCCGTCCACCACATTGGCAACATCATGCACAAACACCGGCGCACCATTGCGGTAGGCCAGCACTACATTCTTGTACTCGCCGCCGCTGGCCAGCTGATCGTTCGCGTCGATCTGCCAGTCCTGCGTGGGCCCATCGAAGGAACCTTTGGCGGAGTTGACGCTGGTCTGCGTGAGCGCCGTGCGTACATCCTCAAGCGTCATGCCGTATTGCGCCAGCTGTGTCGGGTTGACCTGGATGCGCACTGCCGGCTTTTGCCCGCCCGAGATCGATACAAGCCCGATACCCGGCAGCTGCGAAATCTTCGGAGCCATGCGCGTGTCGATCAGGTCTTCCACCTGCGACAAGGGCAGCGTGTCCGACGTGATCGCCACGGTCAGCACGGGCGCGTCCGCCGGGTTGGTTTTCGCGTAGGTCGGTGGTACGGGCAGGTCCGACGGCAGAAAACTTTGCGATGCATTGATGGCCGACTGCACTTCCTGCTCGGCGACGTCGATGTCCAGCTGCAAGCCGAACTGCAGCACGATGACGGAAACACCGGCCCCGGATGTGGAGGTCATCTGCTGCAGGCCCTGCAGTTGGCCGAATTGCCGTTCCAGCGGTGCCGTCACGGTGGTCGACATGACGTCCGGCGCGGCCCCAGGGTAAAACGTCTGCACCTGGATGATGGGGTAGTCTACCTGCGGCAGGGCCGACACGGGCAGCTGCGTATATGCCACAATGCCCGCGAGCAGGATCGCGATCATAAACAACGAGGTGGCCACGGGGCGCAGGATGAATGGGCGCGAGATGCTCACGGGGCGGTTTCCTCGTCGCTGCCCGCGGCCAGCTTTTGATCCACCACGCGGACCTTGCTCTTGTCCTGCAGCTTTTCAAACGAGGTGGTCGCAAGGAGGTCGCCCGCAGCAATCCCGGTCACGGCCGAGTTGGACTGGTCCGCCGCGACGATCTTGACATTGGTGATCGCGGCTACGTTGTTTTTCAGCAGGTACACATACGCCTGCGTCCCATTGCGCTGGATAGCCGCATTCGGGATCAGCACCTGGTCGCGCAGCACATCCACCAGCAGCTCAGTATTGACGAACTGGTTGGGAAACAGAGTCTGCTGGGCATTGGTGAACAGCGCGCGCAGCTTGACCGTGCCGGTTGTCGTGTCGATCTGGTTGTCGATCGTTTGAAGTTTGCCTTCACTCAACAAATGCTGCTGCGTGCGGTCATAGGCGGCGACGGAAAGCGTCCGCGCGTGCATTGCCTTGATCACCTGCTGCAGGCTGTCTTCCGAGACTGTGAACACAACAGTGATGGGCTGGACTTGCGTCACAACGACCAAGGGAGTGGTACCGTTCGCCTGCACCACATTGCCGGGGTCGACCAGGCGCAGACCCACGCGGCCTGGAATGGGAGCGGTGATGTGGCAGAAGCCGACGTTGACGCGATCCGCCTCGACCGTACCCTGGTCCGCCCGCACCAATCCTTCATCCTGCTCCACCAGCTTTTCCTGGTCGTCCAGCTGCTGCTTGGCAATGGCATTGCGCGCCCACGCATCGCGATAGCGCTGAAAATCGAGCCGGGCCTGTGCCAGCACACCCTGGTCGCGGGCAAGGGTGCCCAGAGCCGTGTCGAGCGATGCCTGGTAGGGAGCCGCATTGATGTCGAGCAGCGGATCGCCCTTGCGCACCGTTTGCCCTTCACGGTAATGCACGGCGAGAATTTGCCCGGTGACCTGGCTGGTGATGGAAGCGGTATAGGCGGGGGTCACGGTGCCGATGGCCAGCAGTTTTATTGCCATCTGGCCGGTATGGGCAGTCGAGGCGTTCAGTGTAACCGGGCCGCCCCCGCGATGCCGCGCCTGCGCTTGCTGCCCGCCTGCCGGCTTGTGCTTCAGAATCAGATAAAAGGCAAGCCCAAAGACAGCCAGAAGCACGAACCAGATCCAGCGGCGGCGCTTGCGGGGCCGACCGTCGTTGTCAAAGCGCCCGCGCTCACTTGCATCGTGAACCTGCGATTGTGAAGAGCGGGAGGACAGCGGCGTTGCCGGCGGTTGTTGTTCCATAAATGCGTGTGCTTGCCTCGGCTTTCTCTTGCGCCCGCGATTGGGATGAATCCCAATCCTACTGCACTGCTTTGGAACGGAAAGCGACCGTTTTCTACGGAATGCGCTCCGTAAGTGGAGGGACGGGCGGAATCGCCGAAGAGTTGCATGCCTCTGAAGCAACCTCCGGAGCATGACATTGCTCCCATCCGCATGACCCCTCAAATGCACGCACCCTACCGCCTCGACACCATCCCCGGCATCGACCCCGGCCCGCTCGACCCTGGCGTTCCGGGCAGCGAGCCCGACTTTGACCCTTACCCGTCGCCCGATCCCGATCCCGATCCGCTTGGACCCTCGACCGGCCTGCCGGGCATCGACCCTGGATTTCCCGCTACCAGCATCCCTGGAAGCCCCATGCCGGCGTTCTAAGCACGGGGAGCAAAAGCGTTTGTTCAGGTAAGCGTTGTTCCTTGCATTGTTACAATCAGATGAATTGCCCGGGCGATTTGCCCGGGCAGCAAGGATCGCTCCAACCCATGAACGTTTACATACTGCGCCATGCCAGCGCCGGCACGCGTCGCGCTAACCCCCTTTTAGACATAAAACGCCCACTCGACAAGGAAGGGAAAGTGCAGTGCCTGCTCGTTGGCAGTTACCTGAATGCGTTGAAGGTCCACTTCGATCTTGTCGCGTCCAGCCCTCTGAAGCGTGCGATGCAATCCGCGTCTCTGGTCGGCACGGAGGTCGGGTACGACGCCAGAATTCAGCCCACCGACGCACTGAAACCGGAAGCTTCCACCGCCGCTTTTCAAACGTTCATCCATGAACTGCAAGGGCATGAAAATGTCCTCCTTGTCGGACACAGCCCCAATCTGCCCTTGTTTCTGGCTTCGCTGATCATGAATGGCAACGCCTCCCCCAGCCGCGCAGCCGTTCGCCTCCGTAAGGGAGCCATCGCCCGCATCGACCTCCAACGCCGTCCCGGCATGCTCCATTGGCTGGTGGATCCGCGCATCCTTCGCGGTGTGTACGGCAATGCCACGAAAACCGTGCGCAAACGCGCTCTCGGTGCACCCGGCAAGGCCAAACCGAGCAAGGCAAAACCGTAAGCGCGCCTGCTATTCTGACGGCTCCACTCCCTCGCTTTCCGGCGAGGCTAAAGGCGCCCGAAACTGAAAGCCCCGTCCACGACCGCCTCACCTGAACCGACGCTCGTCCGCTCCCCCCGCACAGCCTGGACTCTTCTTCTGCTTCTGTTCCTTACTGTGCACTTCGCGGCTTTGTTTTCGCCCTCTTTGCTGGACGATGCGGATGCCACCCATGCCAATGCGGCAGCCCACATGGCGCAAACCGGCGACTGGGTGACGCTGTATGTGAACGGGGTACGCTACCTTGAGAAGCCGCCCTTGCCCTACTGGCTGGCCGCAATCAACTATCACCTGTTCGGCTACAACACGTTCAGCACGCACCTTTGGCTTTCGCTGGCGGTGTTGGGCAATGCCATCCTGGGCTGGGTGTGGGCGCGCCGCGCCTTCAACGATCGTGCGGCCTTCTTTACCGCCCTCGCGCTGCTCACCTCCGTCGGGGTCTTCCTGTTTACGCGGATCTTCATTCCGGAAGCCATCTTGTGCTTCCTTCTCGCGCTGGCGTTATGGGCGTTCCTCACCGCGCTTGAAGACCGCAAACCCAACCGGTTCTACCTGGCCTATAGCTCGCTTGCACTAGCTTTACTGGCTAAAGGGCTTGTTGCGCCGGTGTTTTTTCTCGCGGCGGCGGTTCCTTACTTGCTCATTACCGGGGACTGGCGGCGCTGGCGCGAGTTCCGGCTCATCCCCGGCATCCTCCTTTTCCTCGCGATCGCCGCGCCGTGGCACATCATGGCTACGCTTCGCAATCCCGACCACGGCTACCCTGTGGGCAACATCCCCAGTCCGGCGCATGTCCATGGCTTCCTGTACTTCTACTTCGTCAATGAGCACGTGCTCCGCTTTCTCGGCAAGCGCTACCCGCACGACTACAACAAACAGCCGGGGTGGATCTTCTGGGTCGGCCACCTTGCGTGGCTGTTTCCCTGGTGCTTGTTCTTCCCCGCCGCGCTCCTTCGGCTTTGGAGCCGCCGCCGCGCGTTCTTGGCCGCTCTGTTCCCCGCCCGCGCAGGCACGCCCACTTTTTCCGACGAGCATCCCACCGCGTTCCATGCTGCCTTTGCCGCGCGGGGCGAGCGCTTCCGCGCCCGCACAACCTTGCTGCTCGGGCTATACGGCAGCTTTATTCTGTTGTTTTTTTCGCTCTCGACCAACCAGGAGTACTACACTTGGCCCGCGTATTTTCCTCTGCTGCTGCTCACGGCGGGTTCGTTGTCGCTGCAGCGGAAGCGCAGCCGCTGGCTTGACGGAGCGTTTCTTTTGCTTGTCGTTGTCGGCGCGGGCAGTGCGCTGGCCCTCGGCTATGGCCTTTGGGCCTCGCGCTCCCTTCCCTTTGTGCCGGATATCGGCACCCTGCTCGCGCACCGCGGCGTCGGCGACTACTCGTTATCCATGTCGCACTTTTTCGACCTGACCGGACCCTCGTTTGCCGCGCTGCGACTGCCCGCCGCACTCGCCGCGATGGTACTGCTTGCAGGCCCGGCGCTTGCCTGGCGACTGCATCGGCGCGAGCACGCATTTGAAGCGATTACCTCTATCGGACTTACCATGGCAGTGTTTTTGGTGGCGGCGCACATCGCGCTTGTGCGTTTTCAACCGCTGCTTTCCTCCCGCGCCATGGCAGAGGCCATCAACGCCGCGCATGATCCCCGCGCACAGCTGATCGTCTACGGCGACCAGGCCAATGCTTCCTCGGTGATCTTCTACACCCACCGGCAAGCATTGCTGGTCCATGGGCGCTCATCCTCGATGATCTGGGGTTCGTATTACCCCGATGCACCGCACATTTTCATCGAAGATGCCGACCTGCTCAGGCTTTGGCAGCAAGCGCAAAAGACAGAGCAGCGCTTGTTCCTGTACGTGCCGCCTGAGTCGGATGCCCATGTGCGTTCGCTGCTGGCCGGTCTGCCGCTTCGTCCCGTCCAGGAGCTTGCCGACCGCGTCCTTTACAGCGACCGGTAATCCCTAGTCTCCTACTCCCTGCATCATTCCATGCTCGCGGAGCCGGTACACGCGCCCGCGCCACAGGATGGTGTCGCTCAGGTAGCTTGCGGCCCAAAAGAAGCAGCCCATCAAATCGCGCAGGGGGTACAGGAGCGCCGTTCGCAGAAGAGCCGGATCTTGTACGACCACGCCGGCAACCAGCCACGCCAGGCCCACGCGGCTCAGCACGGAAAATGCAAGCAGCCCAGCGCCCAGCCGTGCACGCCCCAGCGGCAGACTCCCCAGGCAGAGGAGGATACCGAATGGAACGCTGAAGGTGAGCCCGGTGCCGAAGTGCCCCTTGGGCCGCGAAAACCGGGTGGAGGTCATCCAGCGGATCTGGTGCTTGATGCTGGTTAAAAAAGTCAGGTTCAGCACAACATGGTCGATCACATGCGTGGACAAAACGATCCTGTAGCCCCCCTCCGCGATCCAGCTGCCCAGCAGAAAGTCGTCGGAGCAGTACGGCCCCAGCCGGGCGAAGCCGCCCATGCGCTCGACTGCCTCACGCCGCACCGCCATGGTGGGGCCAAGTAGAAACCGCATCTCCTCCACCAGGTTGGCCGCGAGCACCCCTGCCGTCATCTCGACCGACATGCCCGCCGCTTCCAGCTTGGCCCACAAACCACGCTGGGCGCTGCCTCGGTATAGACAGGTGGAAGCGCCTACCCGCGGGTCGGCGAACGCCGCCGCCACCTCCCGCACATAGGAGGGCGTCACGCGGACATCGCTGTCGCTGATGATGAATAGATCGTGCGCGGCTTCCAATGCCATCCGCTCGAGGGAGCTCACCTTGGCATTGATGAAAACAGGCTCCGCCACGGTAAAACATCGCGACGGAACCGACGGGTAGCGCGTTGCCACGGCCCGCGCGATCTCCAAGCCGGGATCTTCCATACTCCGCGCGCAAAACAGGATTTCAAACGGGCCCGGGTAGTCCTGCTCGAAAAAGGTCGCCAGGTGGCTGTCGAGGTCATGCTCGGCCCCATGGAGTGGCTTCAACAAAGACACAGGCGGAGCAAATTCCGGTGGATTCGAACGTTGGCGCTGCCGCCGAAAGCGCAGGGCGCCGACAACCACCATGCCTGTAAATACAGAAGAGGAAAGCAGCCCCAGGCCGCCGATGAACAGCACTGCGGCAAGAGCGGGGGATTTCAACGGCGCGCGCGCGCCCCGGTGGCCACGGTCGGCCGACGCAGGGGAACAATGGCCGCCGGTCCGGCTTCCGGCTGCCCTTGCATGCGCGACAACATCTCAGACCGTACGTAATCCACAAACCCCTGCATCTGCCGGTTCATTTCCTCCATGCGCTCGCGCATTTGAAGAATGATGGCGATTCCGGAGATATTGACACCCAAATCCCGCGCGAGGTTCAGGATGAACTCAAGCCGTTCCAGGTCCTCATCGGTGTACATGCGCGTATTACCTTCGGTTCGCGAGGGCTTCAGCAGCCCTTCCCGCTCGTACAAGCGCAGGGTTTGCGGGTGAATCTCATACATCTCCGCCACGGAGGAGATCATGTACGCGCCTTTTGCTTTGCGTTTGGTCGGCATGGGTTTCTCCTTGCAGGGGATGGAGGGAGCAATCGCAGAATAGCAAAGCTGCTGGTTCACCCGCGCCTAAGCTGCACTGCGCGGCAAAATTGACGTTCAAACTATGCGTCCACCCGCTCCCAGATGCTCTGCCGCGGGTCTTCAGGATTCAGCTTCGCCAGCTCCCGCAAAATTTCCTTGGAGCGCTCATCCCGGAGCAGCGGCACAACAATCTCCACTGTGACGATCTGGTCGCCGCGCTTCCCCTCGACCGAGGCGGAGGGTACACCCCGCTCCCGCATGCGCAGCTTTTGGCCCCCCTGCGTTCCGGGCGGGATGCGCAACTGCGCACGGCCGTCGATGGTCGGCACCTCGACCTTTGCACCCAACGCTGCTTCGGCAACCGTGACCGGGATCTTAAGCGTAATATCGTCGCCCCCGCGCGTGAACACCGGGTTCGTCCCCACCTTCATTACAAGGTAAAGGTCACCTGACGGCGCACCCAGCGTGCCTGAATTGCCTTTGCCGCCCAGCCGAATCCGTTGGCCGTCGCGCGTGCCGGGCTTGATGCGGAACTCAACCGTCTCTGTCCGGCGCACACGACCCTCGCCATGGCAGGTGGGGCAATCATTTTCAACCCGGCCTGTGCCGCCGCAGGTTTTGCACTGGACGTCGAACTTCATCTGGCCATGCATCTGCGTGACCTTGCCTGAGCCGTTGCATTCGGGGCAGGTATGCGCGCCGCCTGCGTGAGCCGCGCCCTTGCAGGTAGGGCATACCTCCGCACGCTGCACTTCAAGCCGCATGGTGCCGCCACGGATCGCCGTCCAAAAATCAACGGAAACCTGGTATTCCAAATCCGTCCCTGCTTCCGGCTCAGCTTGGCGGTTCGCGCCCGAAAACATGCCGGAGAAAATATCGCGCCAGCCGCCGCCCGCAGTCGACGTTGGTGCTGCCGCACGCCGGCCGGGGCCGCCTTCAAAGTTCGAAAAGTCGAATCCTGAAAAATCGAACGGCACACCCTGGCCCGCGCCCGCACGGCCCGCGTTGGCACCGAAGCCCGCCCCATACGCAGGCCCATACCCACCCCGCGCCGCCGCCTCGGCCTGTGCCGGGTCGATCTGGTCGGAGTAGAAGCCGAGCTGGTCATACACCTTACGCTTTTTCTCGTCGCTCAGGATGTCGTTGGCTTCGGAAATTTCCTTGAACTTTTCCTCGGCCTTTTTGTCGTTCGGGTTTACATCCGGGTGGTATTTGCGCGCGAGCTTGCGGAAGGCCTTCCGAATCTCGTCCGGCGTCGCGGCCTTTTTCACGCCAAGTGCGCCGTAATAATCTTTTTGTTGTGGTCCTGCAGGCATCGTTCAATCTTTCTGGCACGTCGGACACCAATATACCGTCCGGCCCGCCATGGACTTCGATTCAATCTCGGTATCGCACACCCGGCACCCTTTGCCCTGCCGCCGGTAAACGTAATGTACTTCTTCCTTCAACGCCGGCGAGGCTTGGGGGTGCGGCCTGTCTTCCCGCCGTGTACACACCATGCGGCGGTCTTCCATGCCGTCCCGCATCAGGGTCACACTATCATTCCAGATCGCTTCGAGCTCCGCGGTGGAAACATCCTTGCCGGGCCGGTCGGGGCTGATACGTGCCCGGTACAGGAACTCCGCTCGATAGATGTTGCCGATCCCGCTGAGGACTGTCTGGTCCATCAACAGAACCCCTATCGGCGTTTTTCTGCTTTGCATGAGCCGGAAGGCCGGTGCAGGGTCGGCTCCCTCGACCAGCGGGTCCGGCCCGATTCGCGCTTCGAGCGCTTGCCACTCTTCGTCCGAGAAAATTCGGCAGTCGGTCGCGCCCCGCAGCTCCAGCCAATCTGTCTTCGTCCACATGCGCCATCGCAATGCGCCCTTAGGCTCGGGCATGGGCTGCTGCCCTTCCCAAAAATCCCCGAACCGACCCAGGTGCACATGCACCGTCAAGTCTCGCCCGAACCGGTAACCCAGATGCTTGCCGAGTGCCTTGATTTCCAAGAGCTTGCGCCCGTT
>CAXTKZ010000062.1:0-19572 GCA_964244985.1 uncultured Acidobacteriaceae bacterium | reverse complement strand
CGAACTGTAACGCTACCACCGCGCCCGGGTCGGCCAGCACCGGAAACGGCAAGCCGTGCTGCCCGGCGGTAAACTCATTTTGCCGGACGCTCTGCGGGGAAACAGCAACCAACAACGCCCGACGTTCCCGGACCATCTCGTACAAACCGGCCCAGGCTTCCAACTCGTTGACGCAGTAGGAACACCAGCGCCCGCGAAAAAAGTTGACCACCAATGGGCCCAGCGCCAGGAGGTCGGCCGACCGCACGGTGCGCCCGCTGCCGTCCTGGAGCTCAAAGGAAGGAGCGGGCGCACCCACGGGCAAGATACGGTTTTCCGCGCCGGAAGCGAACAGCTCGGCCACGAACCGCTCACTTGGCTCCAAGCGCTCCGCCTGCACCAGCGAACGGGTGCGCTCGGTGATAGCGTCGAGGCGATCCTGCAAACCCGACAAGGGTCAGCGCCCCCGCATCCCGCCGAGCATGCCCATGGCGCGGCGCTGCATGGCACTGCCGCCCTTGCCGAGGCTGCCGAACATCTTGCGCATTTGCGCATACTGCTTCAACAATGCATTGACTTCCTGCACGGTCGTTCCAGAACCCTCGGCGATGCGCTTGCGGCGTGATCCGTTGATCGCTTCGTGGTTGTTGCGCTCTTTTTTGGTCATCGAGTTGATGATCGCTTCAACGCGCATGAACTGCTTTTCATCCACCTGGTCGGCCATCTGCTGTATGCCCTGGAACGGTCCCACGGAGGGCAGCATCTTCATGATGGACTGAATTGAGCCAAGCTTGCGGATCTGCCGCAGCTGGTCGCGAAAGTCTTCCAGCGAAAACCCATCACCCGACAACGCCTTGCGCGCGAAGTCCTCAGACTTTTTGCGGTCCAGCGTGGCCTCGGCTTTCTCAATCAGCGACATCATGTCGCCCATGCCCAGCAGACGGCTGACGATACGATCCGGGTGGAAAGCTTCAAAGTCGCCCGGCTTTTCGCCCGTGCCGATGAACTTAATCGGGGCTCCGGTGATGTGACGGATGGACAGCGCCGCCCCGCCGCGCGCATCGCCGTCCATCTTGGTCAGCACGGTCCCAGTCAAGGCAAGCCGGTCGTGAAAAGCCTTTGCCGACTGCACCGCGTCCTGGCCGGTCATGGCATCGGCGACGAACAGGACCTCCTGCGGGGCAAGCTGCTGCTTCAGCATCGCCATCTCGTCCATCAGTTCCGTATCGATGCCGAGCCTGCCCGCGGTGTCCACGATGAGGGTGTCGCAGCCGGAGTTGACTGCTTCGCGCCGGGCTTCCTTTGCAAGCCGCTCCACCAGCGCCGGGCCGGCGGGCTCACCTTTGGTGTCGCCCTCGTAGAGATTGGCCTTGATGGACTGCGCGACCACTTTAAGCTGCTGCCGCGCCGCCGGGCGGTACACGTCGACGGAGACCAACAGGGGCCGGTGACCGCCTTTCTGCAGCCAGGCCGCCAGCTTGCCGGAGGTGGTCGTTTTGCCTGAACCCTGCAAGCCCGCCATCAGAATGACCGTCGGTGGGCGCGAGGCGAACTGGAAGCGGGCCGTATCCGTGCCCAGCAGGGCGACCAACTCATCGCGCACGATCTTGATCACCTGCTCGGTCGGCGACAGCGAGGTCATCACCTCCTGCCCGAGCGCTTTTGCGCGGATATGCTCGATCAGCTCACGGACGACCGCGAGGTTGACGTCGGCCTCAAGCAGCGCGAGGCGGATTTCACGCAGGGCGTCATTGATGTTTTCTTCGGTGACGGTACCTTGGCCGCGTAGGTTTTTAAACGCGCGCTGCAGCTTGTCTTGCAGAGTCTCAAACATAGGTAATCCTCAGTTTAGCAAGCGGGCCGCAAGTGCGTGATAGCGCCGGGCACGCCCAATGTCCAGTCCGATTTGCGCCTTCAACGCTTCCGGTGAGGCGAACCGCTGCTCCCCCCGCAGGCGGTGCAGGAATGTAAGCTCGACCGGCGTGGTTTCCGTCAACTCGACCGGCTCGAAGTCGAGCAGGTGCGATTCGATCGCGTAGGAGTCCTCGCCGAAAGTGGGGCGGTTGCCGGCGTTGGTGATCGCCTGGAACACGCGCCCGCCGACCCGCAGCCGTGTGACGTACACTCCGTGGGCGGGTTTGAGCTCGGGATAGGGCGCGAGGTTGACCGTAGGCACCAGTAGTCGGGTGCCGATGCCCCGCCCGCGTGCCGGGGTGGAGTGGATGGAAAACGGACGTCCCAGGAGAGGACGCGCCTGCCCGACCCGGCCCGCCCCAACAAGCGCGCGTATCTGGCTGGACGAGACGGCGAGCCCGCGCCGGTGCAGCACGGAATGCGCCCTCACGGAGAAACCCATTTCCAGCCCGAATGCGCGCAGCTCCGCCATGCCTGCCTCGGCCCGGTAGCCGAAGCGGAAGTTGTCACCCTCATGAACGGCAACGGCTCCGAGCGCCGTTTGCAGCACATCGTGTGCAAACCCCCGGGCGCTGCCATGTGAGAATGCCTCGGTAAACGGCAACAGGAGAGCGGCGTCCACCCCGGTCCCGTCCAGCAAAGCGAGCCGCTGCGGCAAGGGCGTAATCAGAGGAGGCGCTTCGTCCGGACGCAGCACATGTACGGGGTGCGGGTCGAAGGTGACCACCACCGACCGGGCTCCGGCTTCGCGCGCCTGCCGGCACACAGTGTTCAGGATCGCGCGATGCCCACAGTGCACGCCGTCAAAGTTGCCGATGGCAACCACACTCGGGCCCCAGGAGGCCGGAACCGCGTCGAGCGAGCGGAAGATTTCCACGGCTAAAACTCGAACGGGATGCGCAGCCCGTCGTAAAGCAAGCGCACGTTGGGGGGCAGCTCCCTCTCGGTTTCGGCATGCTTCAGCTCATGCGACATATGCGTGAAGTACACGGAGCGCGCGCCGATCTTTTCAGCCCATTGGAGCGCTTCTGCGACATTGGCGTGCGAAGGATGGTACTCCCAGCGCAGCGCATCGAGGATCACTACATCGAGGTCCCGGAGCAGCGCAAAGCTTTCGTCCGGAATGGAACTCATGTCAGTCAGGTAAGCGGCGCGGCCGAACCGGTAGCCCGCGATGGGCAAGCGGCCGTGCAGCAGGGGAATCCGCTGGAACGGCTGCCCGGCGACCGTGGTTGTGTCTTCGCCCGCAATGCGGCGAATTCGTACGCGAGCTTTGTTCGGGTACGGTGAGCCGGGCGAGAACGTGTAGTCGAACACCCGTTCTAACACGGTCGCGGTCGCATCATCGGCGTACAACGGCAGGGGATCGGCGGCGCGTTTAAAGGTGAGGGGCCGCAAGTCGTCCAGGCCCAGGATGTGGTCGGCGTGTCCGTGCGTATAGAAGACCGCGTCCGCGCGCGTAATGTCCTCGCGCAGTGCCTGCAAACGGAACTCCGGGCCTGTATCGATGATCACGCAGCCGCCCTCCCACCCGACCGCGATCGACGGTCGGGTACGCTTGTCGCGCCCGTCGGTGGAGGTGCAGGTGGCGCAGCGGCAGCCCAGGATCGGGACGCCCATGCTTGTGCCGCAGCCCAGCACGGTGATGACGGCCTCGGCCATCCGCTAGCGAATGCCTCGGGGATTGAGAGAGGACGGCGGAGGTGCCTGCTGCGCCTGCCGGCTGATCGCGTTTGTCAGCTCCAGGAACATCATGCGCAGCTCAAATGTAATGCCCTGAAGCAGTTGCTGCTCTTCCGTGGACAGGTTGCCGCGGGTTTTCTCCTCTAGCACGGCCAGCATGTCAATCGCCTGCCGTGCACCGAGAATGTCGATGCGCGGTTTTTGCCCCTGCTGCGTGCCCGCGCCCATGGCCATGATGGCCGACAGGTAAAAGCTCTGGATTACATGGTCGAACCCCACTGTGCCGGGCTGCTGCGCGCCGGGTTCGGCTTGTTGCAGCATGGCGTCGATCTCGCGGCTGCTTTGCCGATAGGCTGCTTCCTGGGCGGCGTTTTCGGCGGCGCTGACTGGCTCGCCGGTCAGGTCGTCATCGGTCAGGTCGTCCGCGGCAAGGTCGCCGAGGCCGGGTTCCCCGTCGAGCGCGGGTTCTTCCGGCTCGAACCCGAGACCTTCGCCGGTTCCGGTCGGTTCAAGCGCGCCGGCCATGTCTTCGTCCCGGAGATCGTTCGCGCCCGCGGTGGCGTCCTGCGCTGCTTCCGGCGTCCGCGCGGGCATTGTCACCACTTTGGGTGAGGGTTCTTCCTGCGTGGAGGCGGGCGCTTCCCGCAGCTCGCCATCCATGGTGAACTTGCGCTTATCGACAACAACAAAGGCGGGTGGTTGTTCGGGCATGGGTATGTCCTTTCAGGCAGTTGCAAGCAGAGCGTGGGGCAGGGCATGTGCGGTGCCGCCGTCGTAGGTGAGGGGTACATCGGCAACCTCGGTCCGCACCGTTCCGAGCGCAAGAACACCCCATCGAGTCTCCACGGGTGTGATGCTGGTCAGCTCGCCGATAGCGGTTTCCGGCTTGCCTTCGGCAAACAGCCGAGCCGGCAGCGTGGGCCTGGTGCCGTCGATGGCGAAAACCCGCAGCGCCCGGTGTACGGTTGCGCGTGAGCGGATGCGCTCCACAATCTCCTGGCCCAGGTAGCAGCCTTTCGAGAAGTTAAGCGCGCGGAGTTGCCCGGTCTCCTGGGGGAGTAATTTGTCATGGATATCCGCGCCATAGCGGGGTACGCCGGAGAGAACACGCAGGGTTTGGGCAGCATCCGATCCGCAGGGCATGGCTCCCACGTCGACGAGCTTGCGCCACCACGCGATGGCTTCCCCCTCCGGCATCCACACAACCCAGCGGCCCGGCAGGGTTTGCGCCAGCAGAAGATCATTCACTTCCGCGAATCGCCCCGGTACCGGCTGCGGCAGCCCGGCTTTTTCGAGGATCCCAGGTACGAGCGGGCCGGCAAGCCCGAGTGCGGTCGTCCCCGGTTCGGGCGTGAGCTCGACGTCGTCCATGATGATGAACCGGTCCAGCTGCGCCTGAAGCCGGGGAGCCTGCGCGCGATCCGTCGCAAACAAGAGTGAGTCGGGCAGGGCATACACTTCGCCGTCTCCCTGGATGCGCCCTTGCGCGTTCAGCAGAAAGCTGTAATTCAGCATCCCCGGCAGGAGGTCGCGGACGGTGTTGGTCACCATGCCGTTCAGCCAGCGCACACGGTCCTCGCCGGTGATGCGGAAACGCGTGAGCGAGCCCAGGTCGTATACGCCGGCTCCTTCGGCCAGGGCGTGCAGCTCGTCCGGCGCGTTGGAAAACACAGCCGGGGTACGCACACCGGCAAAGGCAACGAGCGAGCGGGGGTCGGCAAGGGCAGCCACCGCTGTCGCTTGCTCCGCCGCGAGTTCCTCTGTTTCGCTCATCCCCCGATTATAGGAGCGCGCCTCCCCCATGCGAGCATGGAAACAGACGCTCATGCTTCCTTGCCTCCTTGCTCTCGCCCTGGCGCAGGCCGCGCCGCCCAACCGCATCACCCCGGCCCAAGCCGCGGAGCTGTTCCGCTCCGTCGATACCATCCTCCACTTCGACGCGCACGATACAGGGCTGCCCGCGCGGCACCAGGTCAAGCGCAAACTGCTGACCCGGGCGGAGGTGGTCGCGTTCCTCAAGCAAAAGATGGATGAGGACAAGGACACCGCCCGGGTGGAGCGCTCAGCCATCGTGCTTGAAAAGTTCGGCTTGCTGCCGCCCGGCTTCGCGCTGCGGCCGTTTTTGCTCCAGCTGCTGGGCGAGCAGGTGGCGGGCTTTTACGACTCCAAAACCAAAACGGTGAACCTGCTGGACTGGCTCGACGCGGACACGCAAAAGCCGGTGCTGGCTCATGAGCTGACCCATGCCCTGCAGGACCAGTTTGAGTCCGCGCGCGGCGTGGACCTCGATAAGTGGGAAAACACTGGCCCGGAGGGTACCGCGAAGAACGTCGCGGAAGACCGGGAGCACATCCGCACCGACGAAGCCGACACGGCGCGCGAGGCGGCGCTGGAAGGCCAGGCCATGGTCGCCTACATGGACTGGGGTCTGTCCGGCCGCGGGCAAACCTTGCGGACCCTGCCCGATGTGGCCCCGCAGCAATTGGGCGACGGCACCGATGGGGACTCGCCGATTCTCCAAAAGGCACCGCTTGTGCTCAAAGTGTCGATGCTGTTCCCGTACAACGAAGGGCTTGCCTTTGAACAGCGGATCTTGAAAACAAAGGGCACAGCCGCGGCGTTTGCCGATGTGCTGACTCGCCCGCCCGGCACCAGCTGGGAGATTCTGCACCCCGACGATTACGAGCGTGGGTGGAAGCCGCCCGCCCTCACGATGCCGGACCTCCACCCGCTGCTGGACCCCGACTGGGCACCCTATGACGTGGGCACGCTGGGCGCGCTCGATGTGCGCATCCTGGGTGAGCAGCTCGGGGATCGTGGCGCGGGTGCCGACGCCGCCTTGGCCTGGGACGGCGGCCTGTACTACGCCGCGCAGGCCCGTTCTGCCGTCGACAAGAACAGCGCGGCGTCGATCGGGCTTGCGTACCTGTCGCGTTGGAAAACCGCGGAGGCTGCCGGGAGGTTCGCGGCCCTGTACCGCGCCAGCCTGCCCAAGCGCTACCGGAGCTTCCACGCGGATGGAGAGGATACTTTCACCACCGAGGAAGGCTCGGTGCTTGTGCGGCAGCAGGACCGGTATGTGTTTCTCAGCCACACCCTACCTGTGCCGCTGGCGGAGACGGTGATGCAGCGTATGCTCGACGCGCAAGGCAGTCCCGGCACACAGCAGGCAAGCTTGACCGCCCCCTTGCGCGGCTTCCTTGCGCGGCAGGGTTTCTTAAAAGCGGCAATGCGCCGGGTATACTAGCCCCGGCATACCCCCTAGGAGATTTGGTTGGAGCAAAAAGCAGAGATCGGCATTATCGGCGGCAGCGGGTTGTACAGCATGCCCGGCATCACGGACGTGCGCGAGGAGCGGGTGGCCACCCCCTGGGGCAACCCCAGCGACCCGCTCGTACTGGGCACGCTCGACGGCAGGCGTGTGGCGTTTCTGGCGCGGCACGGCAAGGGCCATCGCCTGCTGCCGAGCGAGCTGCCTTTCCGCGCGAACATCTACGCGCTGAAGGCTGTCGGGGTCGAGCAGATCCTGTCCATCTCCGCCGTGGGTTCGCTCAAGGAAGAGCACAAACCCACCGACTTCGTCATTCCCGACCAGTTTATCGACCGGACGTTTCACCGCGAAAGCACGTTCTTCGGCGAAGGCATTGTGGGCCATGTCGCGTTTGGCGACCCGGTATGCGCGACTGTATCCAAAGGGTTGAACGAGGCGTGTGAACAGTCGGGGGTTGTCGGCAAGCTCGGCGGCACCTATGTGTGCATGGAAGGGCCGCAGTTTTCCACCCGCGCTGAGTCGAACTTGTATCGGAGCTGGGGCGCGGACATCATCGGCATGACCAACCTCCAGGAAGCGAAGCTCGCCCGCGAAGCCGGCATCTGCTACGGGACACTCGCGATGGTGACCGACTACGATTGCTGGCACACGGGCCATGACGATGTGACGGTTGAGCAGGTGGTCGCGGTTATCCACCAAAACACCGCAAATGCCTGCCGCGTGGTGCGCGAAGCAGTCAACCGCCTCCCGCGTGAGCGCTCCTGCAAGTGCGCCGACGCCGCGCAGTTCGCGATTATGACCAGCCGTGACGCGATCCCCGCGGCCACGCGCGAGAAGCTTTCCCTCCTGTTCGGCAAATACCTGTAAAAGGAAGTGCATGAGCATCTTGGTAGTCGGCTCCGTTGCGTTCGACGGCATTGAAACACCCTCCGGCAAGCGCGACCGCGTGCTGGGCGGCGCGGCCACGCACTTCGCGCTGGCTGCTTCGTTCTTTACCCCAGTGCGCGTCATCGCTGTTGTGGGCGAAGATTTCGGGCCTGCGGAAGAAGAAGTTTTCACGAAGCGGGGCATCGATACCAGCGGCATCGAGCGTGTCAGCGGCAAGAGTTTTTTCTGGCGCGGCTCGTATCTCGACGACCTAAACTCTGCCACGACGCTCGCGACCGAGCTGAACGTGTTTGAAAACTTCTCGCCGAAGATCCCGGCCGGCTGGGAAGATACGGAATACCTGTTTCTCGCCAACATTGACCCCGTACTGCAGGCCCGCGTGCGCGCGCAGCTGCCTGGGGTGCGCATGGTGTGCGGCGACACGATGAACTACTGGATCACCGGGCACCGCGGCAAGCTACTCGAAGTGCTTAAGGGGCTCGACACGCTCATCATCAACGACGGCGAAGCGCGGCTGCTCGCGGGGCAAGGAAACCTGCGCCGCGCAGCGGAAAGCATTCTTAAGCTGGGTCCCAAGAGCCTCATCGTCAAGCATGGCGAGTACGGGGCGACTGCGTTTTTCTCGGCGGAGTCCTTCCCAGGCCAGCCCGGTTCGCAAACGGTCGCATTCCGCTCGCCCGCGGCGCTACTCGACGAGGTAGTCGACCCGACCGGCGCGGGTGACTCCTTCGCGGGCGGCTTTTTTGGGTCGCTGGCTGAGTCTGGTCTCGTTACCCCAACCAACTGGCGCAAGGCGATGTTCTACGGCGCGGCCATGGGCGCGTTTGCTTGCGAGCGCTTCGGCACCGAGCGGGTGCAGGCGCTGACGCTGGAAGAGATCGACGCGCGCGTGAGGGATTTGCGCGCGCTTACACACCTCGAATGACCCCGAGCGCCCTGCGGCAGGAGACGATGCTCGCGGGCTGCTGTGCCGCGATCTTGTCCTTGCTGGCACTGGCCTACTGTGCGCGCCACGGCATGCTGCTGTTATATGGCGACGCCGTCGCGCACCTGCACATTGCACGGCGCATCGGCGACTCGCTCTATCCCGGCTTCCGGCAGCTGGGCTCGGTGTGGCTGCCCTTGCCGCATTTGCTTATGTATCCCTTCGCGCGGAGCATGCGCCTCTGGCAGACCGGGCTTGCGGGTGCGCCGCCGTCGATGGTCGCCTACGTGCTGGGTGCGGCCGGCATGTACCGTTTGGCGCGGCTTGCGCTGCCGTGGACGGGTGCTGCGCTGGCGGCGCTGTTTTTTGCCCTGAACCCCGGCTTGCTGTACCTGCAAACCACCGCCATGACCGAGCCCATTTTCCTTGCGGAGATGGTGTGGGCCGCTGTGTTTGTCGTCGAGCACGGTTTGGCTGCGCGGCAGCCGCCCACCGCCGCGCGTGAGCGTACCTTGGCGCGTGCACTCACCGGGGCCGCGCTTGTGCTCGTTTGCGCGGTGTTCACCCGCTACGACGGCTGGATTTTTGCCGCCGCAGCCTGGTGTTTTCTCGCGTGGCGGCAAATCCGCTCGGGCGCTTGGCGTGAGCGCTCGGGCGGCGCTTTTCTGTTCTGCACGGCGCTCATTCTGGCCGCTCCGCTCCTGTGGCTGGCATACAACGCCAAGCAGTTCGGCGACGCGCTCGACTTTATGCGCGGGCCTTACTCCGCGCATGCTATCGATCAAAAAACCAGCGCGAGCGGGGCAGGGCATTACCCGGGCTGGCACAACATGCCCCTTGCGCTGCTGTATTACGCCAAAGCCGCGGAGCTGAACGCAACTGCCCGCTGGTGCGCCGATCTCCTTTTGCTTGGTGCTGTCGTGGGCTCTGCCCTGGCTGTGCGCGCACGCCGGGGCATGCTCCCGCCGTTGGTGCTGCTGTGGATTCCGCTGCCCTTCTACACGTACTCGATCGCGTACGGGTCCGTGCCGCTGTTTTTGCCGCATTGGTACCCAAACGGCTGGTATAACACGCGCTACGGGCTTGAGCTGCTGCCTGCGTTTGCGCTGGGACTGGCTTGGCTGGCGGCGTTTGCCGCCCAAAAGCTGCCCGCGCGGCGCGTCCTGATCTTCGCGGGCTTTGCGGGCATGTTCGTGCTCAACAGCGCCCTGTTGATGCGCGCCCGCCCGCTTGTGCTGGGGGAGGCTTACACCAACTCCCGCACGCGCATTCCGTTTGAATCGGGCCTGGCGCGCGCGCTCGACGATCTGCCGCAAGCGGGCCTGATCCTGATGTACACCTCCGACCACATCGGGGCGGTGCAGCAGGCCGCCATCCCGCTCGCGCGCACGGTCAACGACTCCGACTGGCTTCTGTGGCGGCACGCTCTTCTCGACCCGGCGCACGCGGCCCGTTTTGTGGTCGCGCTCGACGGCGACCCCGTGGCGCAGGCGGTGGCGGCGCATCCGGAAGGGCTGCGTCCGCTCAATGTAATCTGCTCCACAGGGCAGCCGTGCGCGCACTTGTACGAGTCCACGGTGCGCCGGAGTTTTTAAAGGAACCATGATCGATTACGCAAAAGCCCATGCCTGCGGCAATGACTTTCTGGTCGTTGAGAACGCGCCTCCGCTTGACGACGCTGCGGAGCGGGCGCTGGCCGTCGCGCTGTGCGCCCGCAATACAGGCGTCGGTGCCGACGGAGTCGAGTTTCTGCGCTGGACGGGCGAGCGCTCGGGCACGATCCGCCTCCGCAATGCTGACGGGGGCATCGCGGAGATCAGCGGCAATGGGACGCGCTGCGTGGCGGCCTGGATGACCTATGCCAAGCAGGCGCAACCGGGCGACCGGTTTACGCTGCGGACCGATGCGGGCGAGCGTGTCTGCATCCTTGAAAAGCGCGACGGCGCGCGGATGTCTCTGCGCTCCGCCATGGGGATCCCGCGGGTCGAGCGGGCGGAAGTCGCGCTCGATGAAGATGGGGTGCTGGTCGAGGGCGCAATCGTGTCCACCGGCAACCCGCACTTCGTTCTCCGCGTGGAGGACTCCAGCTTCCGCGCCTATGGGATGGATTGGGAGGTGCTGGGCCGCGCTCTCTGCTCCCATCCGCAATTCCCCGCGCAGACCAATGTCGAGTTCATCCATGTGCTCGCGCCGGGCGAGATCGCCATTCGCATTTTCGAGCGCGGTGTTGGGCCTACGACCTCGTCCGGCACGGGCACCTGCGCGAGCGCCGCCACGGCCATCAAGCTCCATGGCTGTAGCCGCAGCTTGCGGGTGCATGCGCCGGGCGGCTCGCAGTTCGTGTACTGGCCGGACAACAACGCGGACATGCACCTGACCGGCCCCGCCGAGCTCATCTGCGTGGGCCGGGCTTTTCTGTGAAGCCATTCGCACTGCCCGCGCGGCCTGTTGTGGCGGTTGTCGCCCCCGCGAGCAGCGCACAGGCGGACCGGCTTGATGCGGGCGCGACCGTGCTGGAAAAGCGGGGCTGGCAGCTGCGCTTCGGCGCACATGCCCGCGGCAAGCATCGGCCGTACTTCAGCGCAAGCGCCCAAGAGCGCTTGCACGATCTCCACGCAGCCTTTGCCGACAGGGAGATCGACGCAATCCAGTGCACACGCGGCGGCTACGGCTGCAACTATCTGCTGCCGGGGCTCGATCTCGACCTGATCCGGGCCAATCCCAAACCGCTGTTCGGCTACAGCGACATGACCGCGCTGCAAACCTACCTGCTCGACCAGACCGGCCTCCTCAGCTTTCACGCGCCGCTGCTCGCGGGCGACTGGTCGCGGCCCAACGGCGTGGAGGAAGCGAGCTTCGACGCCGTCCTGAGCGGCGGTTTTCCCCTCTATGAAGATCTACGCATGTTGAAGCCCGGCACGGCGCATGGGGTGCTGTATGGCGGCTGCCTGTCGATCCTGACCTCACTCCTGGGCACACCCTACGCTCCCGCGACCGAGGGCAAACTGCTGTTTCTGGAGGATGTGGGCGTAAAGCCGTATCAGATCGACCGCATGTTGCGCCAACTCCTGCTCGCGGGCAAGCTGCGCGGTGTTTCCGGAATCGTTTTCGGTGAAATGCTCGACTGCACCTCGCCCGGCGCGCCGCCCGGGCTGCTGGAGGAAGCCATCCTCCACGCGCTCGGAGACTTTCCTGGCCCCCTCGCCATCGGCCTCCGCTCCGGCCATGTTTCGCGCGCCAACATCACGGTGCCGTTTGGGGTCCGGGCAGCGCTCGATGCCGGTGCCGACGGAGCCACCTTGCGGCTCCTTGAGCCTGCCGTGCGTATGCGATGCTGAAAGAGTCCATGAAACATATCCATCTCATCGGCATCTGCGGGACGGCCATGGCTTCGCTCGCGGGGTTGCTTCAGCTTAAGGGCTACCGCGTCACCGGCTCCGACCAGGCAGCTTACCCGCCCATGTCCGACCTGCTCCGCTCGCTTGCCATCCCCGTCGCTGAGCCCTTCAGCCCGGACAATCTCGATCCCCGGCCCGGTCTGGTTGTGATCGGCAATGCGCTTTCGCGCGGCAACCCGGAGCTTGAATATGTGCTCGACGAGCGCATCCCGTTTACATCGATGGCGCAGCTGGTGCAGGACGAGTTTCTCACCGGACGTGAGTCGCTCGTGGTGGCGGGCACGCACGGCAAAACCACGACGACCAGCATGCTGGCGTGGATTTACGAGGTCGCGGGACAAAACCCTTCGTTCCTGATCGGCGGCGTTGCGGAAAATTTCGGGACCAGTTTTCAAGTACGGGAGTCGCAGCCGTTCATCCTGGAGGGCGACGAATATGACACGGCTTTCTTCGACAAGGGACCGAAGTTCATGCACTACTTTCCCGACGCGCTGATCCTCACGCATGTCGAGTTCGACCACGCCGACATCTACGCCGACCTCCCGGCAGTGAAGACCGCATTCAAGCGCCTGGTCAACCTCCTCCCGCGTCGGGGCCGCATCGTGGCCTACGACGGCGCGCCGCATGTGCGCGAGTGCGTGGCAAAGGCTTTCTGCCCAGTCGAGTTGTACGGCTCCACCCCCGACGCGCACTGGCGCGTCAGCAACCTAAGGCAACACGAGGGCGTGACCGAGTGGGCCGTAAGCCGCGCGGGCGAGCCCTGGGCGCGGCTGCGGCTGCCCATGGCCGGCGAGCACAATGCGTTGAATGCAACAGCCGCCGCGGCGCTCGCGGCGGGGCAGGGCATCGCGCTCAAGGCGATCACTGAAGCACTCGCGACCTTTCAAAGCGTGAAGCGCCGGCTTGAAATCCGCGCCGTTGTCAATGGAGTCACAGTCATCGACGACTTCGCACACCACCCCACCGCCATCCGCGAAACTCTGCGCGCCCTGCGCGGCGCGTACCCGAAGGCTCGCTTGTGGGCGGTGCTGGAACCACGCTCCAATACCCTGCGGCGCAACGTCTTTGAAGGCGAATTGGTCGAGTCGCTTTCCTTGGCGGACAAGATCGTGCTCGCCGGAGTGTTTAAGCAGGAGAGCATTCCTGAGCATGAACGCCTCCATCCCGAGCAGGTCGTGTTGGCGCTCGCGGAAAGGGGCCATGACGCCGCGCTGTACGCCCATGCCGACGACATTGTGGACGCGCTTGCGCCCGAGCTGGGGGAGGGCGATGTGGTTGCCATCTTGTCCAACGGCGGCTTTGACGGCATTTATGAAAAGCTGCCCGCGCGTCTGGCTGCTTTGTGTGAGCAATAGTGCTTCGGGCGCTGTGGCTTTTGTTTGTATGGGCCGTGCAGGCAGTGCTGCTGGCGCCCTTTTTGCTCTTGACCATCCTCACTGGCGATTCCAAACTGCTGCTGCGCTACGGAGTGGCGGCTGGGGCCCGGGGGTTGCGGCTGTCCGGGGTCGGTGCCACCGTGCGGAGCGCGGAGCCGCTCGACCCGGCACAGCCCTATCTGTTCCTGTCCAACCACGCGTCCAATCTGGACCCGCCGCTGCTGGCGGGCATACTCGCGCCGCGCTCGGTCACTATGCTTATCAAGCAGGAACTCTTGAAAGTGCCCCTGCTGGGCTGGGGCATGCGGCTGGCGGGTTTTGTCCCGGTCGCGCGCTCGGGCTCGGTTGAGGACGCCAAGCGTTCCCTGGAACAGGCCGCGGCGGTGCTGCGCTCCGGCACCTCGCTCGCCGTTTTTGTTGAAGGGACGCGTTCCCTGGACGGGCGCTTGCTGCCGTTCAAGAAAGGCCCATTTTTTCTAGCGATGCAGTGCGGCGTACCGGTGGTGCCGGTCACGCTGGTAGGCACGGGTGCGTTGCTGCCGAAAGGGCGGCTTCGGCTCAAGCGTGGCACGGTTGAGGTGGTGCTGCACAAGCCCCTGCGGCCGGCGGACTACCCCAACCGCGAAGCACTGAAAGAAGCCGTACGCGCGGCCATAGCCTCCGCGCTTTAAGGCCGAATAAACGCGTTGTAGCCGTTGCCCACCAGTTTTGAACGCATACTCTTCGCCGCATCCAGGCTTGCGAATGGCCCGATCTGCACATGGTAGAGCTTGTCCCCCGGCATGGCGCGCACCGTTGCCGTGAACCCGTCATGCCTGAGCGCTTCGGCAAGCGTTTGCGCATCCTGCACACGAGATACAGCAGCGATCTGCACCGTCGTGCCTGCGGCCGGCGCGGCTGTGGGAGCGCTCCGGTCCGTTAACGGGACTGGCATGCCGACCCTCACAGATTGGCCGGTAAGCGGCACCGGCACCCCGGCGAAAGGCTTGGCAGACACAATTTCACGCGGCGGCACGACGGCTGCCCGGTGCGGCGCGGGCACGGCTTCAAGAGCACCGCGCGTGGAGACCTGAGCGGCAGGCGGAGGCATGGACGGAATCTCTCCACCACTTAACCCCGCTTGCGGCACCGATTCCGCCTGCATACCGCTTCCGCCCAAGGGACGCGGCGCGGGCCTTGTTTTGGCAGCAAGCGCAGGCTTCCCCTCCCCAAGCCGCAGATGTCCGGAGGAATACCCGTACCCAAAACAGACCGCACACACCAGCGCGACCGCACCGAAGATACCCAGCAGCGCGGGCGCGCCCAGTACCAGTTCGCGCTTTGGTACGTAAACTTCGCGGTCTCGATTGAGGTGATGCTCAAGCGCCGGCCTCACCGGGGAGCCTCACTGGGCTTCGCCGCTGAGTCGACCGCCCGTTGCAGCAGCGACAACATTTCAATAGGCAGCGGGAAGATGATCGTGGTGTTGTTTTCCGCGCCGATGTCGCGCAGGGTCTGCAGGTAGCGCAGCTGGAGCGTGGTGGGCTGCTCGGCCAGCAGCTTGGCTGCGTCCACCAGCCGTTGTGCCGCTTCAAACTCGCCGTCGGCGTTAATGATTTTCGAACGTTTTTCGCGCTCGGCTTCCGCCTGCCGCGCCATGGCCCGCAGCATGGACTCCGGTAAGTCCACCTGTTTCACTTCAACGCTGACCACTTTAACGCCCCAGGGCTCCGTGCGTGTATCGATAATGGACTGGATGCGCTGGTTGAGGGCGTCGCGGTGCGATAGGAGGCCATCCAGGTCGACCTCGCCCAGCACCGAGCGCAGCGTGGTTTGCGCGAACTGGGAGGTTTGATACACGTAGTTCGCCACTTCAATCACAGCCCGCGCCGGGTCGAGCACGCGCAGCGTGATGACGGCATTTACTTTGATGGTCACGTTATCGCGCGTGATGACATCCTGCGGTGGCACTTCCAGGACTTCCTGCCGTAAAGACACGCGCACGATCTGGTCGAAGGGCCGGAAGACAAGAATGACGCCGGGTCCCTTGGGCGGCGTCAGCGCGCGCCCCAGCCGGAAGATAACGCCGCGCTCATACTCACGCAGGATGATGACGGAAGAAAAAAGATAGAACGCAACAATCAAAAGTGCCGCAGTGCTGAAAATGCCCATGCTTCCTCGCTCTTGACTATAAGAGTAAGTTTACTCTTTTGAGGCTGCTGTCCCCCTTTGGGCCAGCTCGATGGATTCGACGGATAAGGTGAGACCGTGCACGGCGGTGACCCGTACATGCGCGCCAGCCGGCAAAGGCGTGAGGGCTTCGGCCAGCCACAGCTCGCCCCGCACCAACACCTGCCCCCGTGGGGTAGCGGAGCCCCGGGAGGCAATCGGCTCCTGCGCGATGGCCAGCGCCCCAATCATGGCATTGGCCCCGGTCAGCACCTTGTTGCGCCGGGCGCGCACGGCGATCCGCACCAGAAACGTCGTAATCAGCCCGAAGCCGGTGCCGACGCCGACCGCCGTCGCCACGCGCACCCGCAGCTCCGGGATAGGCCCGGCGACCAGCGTGAGCAGGCCCACAACGAGGCAGCAGATGGCAGCCGCGGCGAGGATCCCATGGCTTGGGACCTTGATCTCAAGCAGGATCAGCCCGAGAGCCGCGATGAGCAGCATAGCCGCCGTATAGCGTAACGGCAAAAGATTGAGCGCGAACAAAGCCGTGATGACCAGCAAAGTACCCAGCGCGCCGGGGATGATGGTGCCGGGCGCATTGAACTCGAAGTAAATCAGCAGCGCGCCCGCGACAAGCAGCAGCACCGCGAGGTTTGGGTCGATCAGCAGGCCCAGGATGCGTTCGCGCGGCGACGGCTGCGCATCCTCAAGCCTTGCATGCGCGAGGTGCAGCACGACCTTGCGTCCGTCAATGCGGGTGACGGTTTGCCCGTCGAGCGCCCGCAGCAGCGCCGGGGTGTCGGGCGCGATGAGGGTCAGCAGGCCGAGCTGCATCGCCTCGGTTTCCGAATAGGACTTCGAATTCAAAACCGCATCCTGCGCGGCGTCGAGGTTGCGCTTGCGCAGGCTCACGAACGAGCGCAGAAATGCGGTCGCATCGTTTTCAAGTTTTTGCTTCATGATCGGGTCGAGTTTGCCGCCCTCGATTACCGGATGCGCCGCCCCGGCGTTGGTGCCCGGTGCCATCGCGGCCACATCCGCCGCTTCCAAAAGGAAAAACCCCGCTGACCCCGCGCGGCTGCCAGCGGGCGCGACGTACACAATGACCGGCACGGGCGAAAGGAGGATGCTGTGTACCATCTCGCGCATGGACTCAAGCAGGCCGCCGGGCGTGTTCATCAGGATCAACGCTGCCGCGGCATGGGCATCGCGCGCCTGGTCGAGCCCACGCTGCAGATACTCCGCGCTGACCGGCTGAATCGTTGAGTCGATATGGATGACCGTGACCACCGGCTGCGGGGCGGCCCACGCGGACATGGGGAACAACAAAAGCAGTAGTAAGAAGCGAATCATTGGGGTACCTGTCCGCTGCGTGCCTGCACGGCCTGCTGCAGCCCGCGTGCTTCGGCGTTGGTGCTGTCCAGCCGCAGTGCCGCCGCGATCTCGGTTTGCGCCGCGGGCACCTGGCCCGCAAGCAGATCGAGCCGCGCCAACACCAGGTGCGCCGGTGCGTTGTCATGGAGCGCAAGCGACTTTTGCGCCAGCGACCGCGCCGCGTCCCGATCGGTTGTACGTTCGCGCACCCGCGCCAGCCCGGCATATGCTTCCGCCGAGTTCGGATTGGCCGCCAGCGCCCGGTTGTACTCCCGCTCGCTTTCAACCACCAGCCCGGCATTCAAATGCGTGTTCGCGTCGGCTACCAGCGTGGCGGTTCGCTTCGCGGGCGGCTCGGTTGCCCCCCGCAGCGCTTCCATTTGTTCCAGTTCAAAGGCGGCCTGGCGGAATGCGGCTTCGTCGTAGGACCGCTTGATGCGCTCGAGCGGCAGGTTGGCGCTGTTGCCCCCAAGCCATTCGGGGCTGCGCAGATTAGCCGCGAAACCCGCGATTTCCGCATCACCGGGCTTGAGCTGCAGCGCGGTGGCGAGTTCCTTTTGGGCGTTCGCCGCGTCACCCCGGTGGGCATACGCCAGCGCCAAGTTCCAGTGATAGTCCGCGTCCTTAGGGTCGCCCGCGATCGCCTGCTGAAACAAGGGCGCGCCGTCCTTGCCGCGCCGCGCCGTCGCCACCCCCTGGTTGTTCACCACCTCCGGCAGCGGCAGGCGGGTACTGACAAACGCAAAAGCGTCCTCTGCCGGCAGGTACTTACCTATATAGAAGTATGCCAAGCCGCGCGAAAAATCCGCTTGGAGCGCATTTGGGTCGTTGCGGGTCAGGTGTCCATAGGCCAGCGCCGCCTGCTCGTAATCCTGCGCGGCAAATTCGGCGTCGCCCAGCGCCAGCCAGGCCGGCCCATAGCCGGGGTCCAAGCGCACGGCATCGCGCAGCCGCCGCACACGGTCTTCGGGCGAGCTTTGCACCAGTCCGCGAACGTAGTTCTCAAAAGCATCGAGTCGGAGGCTGCTGTCCGCGGTTAAAAATGTTTGCTCCGGCGCGTTGTAAGCTCCGTCCAGCCGCCGCGCCATCTGCCAGGCGAGCCCGTTGATCACGTCGGGCAGGCGGCTCAAAGCGGCGGTTTCCGTCACCGGCGCGCTTTCACGCAGGTTCGTCATGTCAAGCACCCGCGCGGTCGCGGTGATCTGGTCGCCGATGACCTGATACGTCCCGAAGATCACCGAGTCCGCGTCGACCGATTGTGCCAGGCGGAGCGTACTGGCGCGGGTGGGCTGAAAATCGGGCGGCAGGCCCAAGTGGTCGAGCGCATACAGCCGGTCGGTGCGGCTGATAGGCAGAAAGCCCGCTGCGGCGAACCGTCGGTTCATCAGCTCAGGGAAGGCCGCGCCGATCCAGTCCACGCTGCCGCTTGCGCCCGCGTTGTCGAACGGGATCACCAGCAGGAGCTCGCCGTGTGCTTGTGGAGTTCCTGCCGTCGCGGGTACGGGAGGCTCGGGCCGCCCGGCGGTGGACGGCGCGGGCGGGCTGGTGCCTCCCTGCTGCGCGTGCGCGGCAAGGGCGGCGGCCAACAACAAAACGGAAAAGGCGAGGCGCAGGGTGTGCTCCTTAAACAGCCGCGCGGCTCCGGCGTTCACCCCGATTATAAAAGCCCGGCCAGCTGCGCGTGCGGGAAGATAAGCACCGCGGCCCACATGCTCCCGCGCCGCTCCTGCCACACCACGGTGCCGCCGAGCAGGCGGGCGACGGCTCCGGCGCTCAGGTCGTGGTGTAGGTTGAAGTAGCGCTCCTCCCCTTTTTGGTCGAACGACGGAAGGTGCAGTCCCGTGGGTTCGTATTTCGTTGAAAAAACGATGGCGGCGGAATAGCTGACCGGCGACGCTGCCACCGCTTGGAGCGACTCGAGGGAAAAGTCCTCGACGGCCGCCGTGCGGAAAGGCGTCCGTACATAGCCCAGCTCCGGCTTGGAGAGTCCGTCCGTGATGGGCCACGCGGAAAGCACCGTGGCATGCGGGTAGGTGCGGGTGGTGAAGTCGATGGCATCCTGCTCCAACCGGATGGCGCCGCGGAAGGCCAGGGTGTCTTCAGGCGCGATGCGGTATGGGGTGGGCAGCACCAGCGCGGCGAGAAACCCCGCGACCCCCAGTGCCGGGAACCACTGCCAATGTCGAAACCGCGCGTACACGGCACCGGTCGCGAGCAGAAGCACAAGCGGGTACGCCGGCAGCAGATAGCGCGTAAGCAGCGCGCCGCCCAAAAGCGAGAACAACACAGCATTTGCGAGGATCACAGCCCAAAGCTCCCGCCTGAAGGCCAGCCGAGCGCGCACAGGCGGCAGTGCAAGCGCGCCCAGAGCCAGCCCCACGGGCACAAACAGGTTGAGGTGCGCTGATAGGTGAAGCGCGCGATGCCCGAGCGCAAGCAGAAACCGCTCCGGCGTGAGGGTGCCCAGCCCGTTATAGCGCAGATATTGCGGGTTGCCGAAAGCGAACCCCGTGCGCCGGCGGTGGTAGGCGAACCACAGCGCAAGGGGCAGCACAGGCAGGGAAAGCAGCGCGGCCTGTCGCGGGCGGCATTCCCACAACATCAGACCCGCAA
>CAXTKZ010000061.1:0-19607 GCA_964244985.1 uncultured Acidobacteriaceae bacterium | reverse complement strand
AAGCTGGACTTCCCCGGCCTGCAGGCGAGTTACACACAGTTCTTCGGCACAGGGGACCAGCCCAACAAACCGGCACGCTCGGCTTTTCAGGTTGCGGCCCTTGCCGCGCCCTGGGCCTTGGTGGAGATCGAGGTTATCGCGGTGCGCTCAAAGTAAAAGAGACCCTCGAAACGGCAAGCCTGCTCACTCTGAAGCAGGCTCGCTCACTATTGCCTATGCAAAATCAGTCCGGCCCGCTTCGCAGCTTCCACCGGGATGTGCGCTACGCTCCCTGTCGGCTTGATATTTGTACCGAAGTAGGGATCGGTGCTGGCGATTGCGTTTACATCCACATCCGCGAGGGTGGTTTTCAGTGAGCTGTTCAGCCCATCGATAAAAGCGTTTGCCACCAGCGCATAGCCGGTGTTTGTTGGATGAATGCCGTCCAGCCCAAAGAATCCGCCCAGGTAGGCGGTCGTGGCCTGTACGTCGTTGATCGTTTTGCCTGCGTTCAGGCTTTGGAAGAAAGCATGGATGTCCACCAGCGTTGCGCCCACGGCGGCGGCCTGCTGCGCAATCACCTGGTTGTACTGGTCCTCCAGCGCCTGCACCTGCTGCACTTCAGCCGCGGTCAAAACACCGGCATCGTCGAGCGGCGTCGGTGTTTTTCCGTTTTTGATGTCGCTGACCGCCTGCTTCACTTCGCTCAATCCCTGCGAAGTGACAAGGTCGCCGGCAGCAAGCCCCAGGGCTGTCCCGAGCTGGGCGGCAGGCACGCCCGTTTGCGCCGATGTCTCGGACAGGATCATCGTCGAGGGCGTCAGGTACGGAATGGCCGTCACGTCCGGCAGGTTGGCCACAATCAGCCGAGCGGAGGTGCCCGTATGCAGCGTCGTCATCAATTGCGTGAAGTCGGAAGTAAAGCTCGCAATCGGCGTCATGGACGCGGGCTTGCCGGTGTCGTCCGCGACCAGCGCGTCGTTGCTGCCGATCCATACGAACAAAGTAGTGGGTTTGAGCGCGATCGCTTCCCCCACCTGCGTGTTCGTGTTGCCCAAGGGAAAGCCCAGCACCAGCGTCGTGATGATGTCTTCCTCAGCGGTCGGCAGTGCTGTCGGGCCCGCGTTGATCAGGTCGTGCAGGTGGTGCCCGGGGACGGCCAGGTCGGTGGGCTGCACCGAGCTGTTGTCACGCCCGGAGCTGACGCCGGACTGCGTTTTCGTCACCGGCGGCGGCCCCACGCTTACCAGCTCCATAACGGCGGGAACGCCGGGCGCGGCGATCAGCGGGAGCATGATGGGAGCTTTTGCCTGCTGCGCAAACAGCGAGGCCCAGCCGTTCGGTTGCTGGGTGTCCAGCAGCGAACCGTTCTGGAACCCCGCGGAAAGCGAGTCGCCGATGAACACGGTGTTGGAGAAATCAGGCGCGGCAGACGGTGCGGGTGCAGGGGCGGTCGGACTGGATTTGCTGCTGCTGCCGCAGCCCAGGAGCCCGGCTGCCAAGGCCGCACCGGCCAGGAGCGCCGTCCGCGAACCGTGAGAACGAATGGTGGAATGCATGGGACACCTTGGTGGGGCTGAGAATGCGCTCTCAAAAGCTGATCGGGGAGCGCCCGATACTTTCCTTCAGCCTATCGCAAACACCATACGATGGGTGCGCAGCAAACCTTCCGCTCGTAACCTTGCGCGTATCCTCAAAACCTGCTTCCCTAGCTGTCTTTGCGATACAGAAGATCCCGCATGGCCGTTCGCCGGGCTTCGTTCAGAGCCGGGTCGGCCTTAGTGCCGTTGCCGCCTCCGTCAGCCTCCCCCTCAGAGCACTCGGGGCAACGATTGGCAAATCCTGGCTTGCCGGGGCGCAGCTCGAACTCTTCTCCGCACACCACACATGTTTTGATTGGAAAACTCACGTCTTTACTCTCCGAAAAGTTGCGATGCGCCGACCCGTTCCCGCTGCGCTACCAACACACTCAAAATCGTCAGCGCCGCGGGAGTAACGCCGGGAATCCGGCTTGCCTGTCCAATGGTTGAGGGACGCACCCGGGCGAGTTTTTCCTGCATCTCGCGCGACAAGCCCGACACCCCTTCATAGCGGAAACCGGCGGGAATGGCGCGGGTTTCCGCGGCGCGAAGCTTCTCGATGGACCGCCGCTGCTGGTCCAGATACCCAGCGTATTTGATCTCCGTTTCAACCGCCTTCAGCTCCACACGCCGTCGTCCTGCCTCGACCGGGGTCGCGGCTTTCAGCCATGGCGCAAACAGGTCGTTCCCCTCGGTTTGCAGCACAGGAAGGAGCAGCGGCCACAGCCCTTCCAAAGTCAACTCCGGGCGGCGCAGCAGCTCGGCGAAAGACAAGCCGCGCGTATTTTCCAAGGTGGGCAAATTCGTTGCTGCGCCGCCTACCAACTGCGGAAGCAGCGCCGCCCATGCCGCCCCTTCCGGCTTCCTGGTCGCGAGCACTTTTTCAAGTGCTGCCGCCCGCGCTTGCTTCGCCTCATACCCCGCCCATAACTCGTCGGGGATCAGGCCCAACCGCCGCCCATGCGACGTCAAGCGCCGGTCTGCGTTGTCGATGCGCAAGTGCAGCCGGAACTCCGCCCGCGAGGTGAACATGCGGTAGGGTTCGTTGGTGCCCTTCGAGATCAGATCGTCGATCATGATCGCGATGTAGGCTTCGGTGCGGTCGAGTGTGAAAACCGCCTGCGCGGCTGGCGGCCACTTCGTGGCGGGTGTTTGCGCCTTCGGCGTTATTTCAACCTGCTTGCACCAGCGGGCCGCTAGCGCCGCGTTCACCCCCGCCATCAACCCTTGCGCCGCCGCTTCCTCATACCCTGAAGTCCCGTTGATCTGCCCGGCCAGATACAGCCCCTCAAACTTCTTCACGCGCAGCGACCGGTCCAGCTCCGTCGGGTCGACCGAGTCGTACTCGATGGCATAACCAGGCCGCAGCATCACGGCATTTTCCAGCCCGGGGATCGACGCGACGATCTCGCGTTGTACCTCCTCCGGCAGGGAAGTCGACATACCGTTGACATACACCTCATCCGTCGTCAGCCCTTCAGGCTCAAGGAAGAATTGGTGTCCGGCTTTGTCCGGGAAACGCACCACTTTGTCTTCGATGGACGGGCAGTATCGCGGGCCAATCGCCTCGATCGCGCCCGAGTACATGGGCGACCGATGGACGTTGCGGCGGATGATTTCCATCGTCGCGGGCGTGGTGTGCGCGACGTAGCACGACACCTGCGGCAGAGCGAGCTCATGCGTTTTGAAGGAGAACGGCGTCGGCTCGGCATCGCCGGGCTGCTCTTCAAATTGCGACCAGTCGATGGTGCGTCCGTCCAGGCGCGGCGGTGTTCCCGTTTTCAAGCGGGCGGCGCGCAGCCCCAGCCCCTTCAGCGCCTCGCCCAGCAGCACGGAAGCAGGCTCGCCCGCGCGTCCGGCTGTGTATTGGGTTTCCCCACAATGGATCAGCCCATTCAGGAAGGTTCCAGTAGTGATCACGGTCGCATGCGCCCGCAGTTCGCGCCCATCCCGCAGGGCTAATCCCAGCAGCCGTGCGCCCTCGACCGCCTGACCATTCCAAACAAACCCGGCTGCTTCCGCCTCAAGCAAACAGAGGTTCGGCTCACACTCCAGCAAGCGCCGCATTGCCTCGCGGTACAAGGCTTTATCGCATTGCGCGCGGGGGCTCCACACAGCCGGACCCCGCGAAGTGTTGAGCAGCCGGAACTGGATCCCGACTGAATCCGCAACCTCGCCCATCACGCCGCCAAGCGCGTCGATCTCACGGACCAGATGCCCCTTGGCCACGCCACCGACGGCCGGGTTGCAACTCATCTGCGCGATCTTGTCGAGCGACAGCGTGAGCAGAACGGTGCGCAGGCCCATGCGGGCCGCCGCTACCGCCGCTTCGCACCCGGCATGGCCCGCGCCGACCACAGCGACATCGTATTGCAGTGCGTTTTCCACACTACGATTTTACGGCTTGTGTATCGAAGCTTTAAAACAGGGCTCATCCTGAGGAGCAAAGCGACGGAAGCGCTTCGCGCCAACGGACCTGCTTTCGCCGGATTGTGTAAAAATCAGGTCCTTCGTTGCCAGCGCTCCTGAGAGGGTGTGTGCGAAATACCGCACCCTGGAAAGATGGGTCATCCTGAGCCGCAGGCGAAGGACCTGCTTTTTGCTTTGGCTCTGCCGGAAAGCGAAAAGCAGGTCCTTCACTACGTTCAGGATGACCCGGTTTCAGTTCGGGAGGGCAGGTCTTTAGCTTCGTATATACAGCCTCAGGAGGAGTCTTATAAGCCCTAGAACTCCAGCCTCACAGCCAGCTGCAGCTGCCGCTGGCTATAAGCGAAGTTGCTGTTGTTGACAGAGGTGGTCGCGCCGAACGGCGTTGCCGTGAAGGGAGTCAGGAAGTTGCCGGTTCCCACCCGCGTGGCCCCGGTTCCGGTGCTCGTCACTGTGGGCGTGTACCCAATGGCGCTCACTGTGCTTACGTTTTGATGGTTCGCCAAATTAAAAGCTTCCCCGATGAACTGAAAACGATAGCGCTCCCTGACGACCACGCGCTTGGACAAGCGGAGACCGAGGAGATTGATCCGGGGCTGCTGGTAGGTATTGCGGTCTACCCCAGGCACCCGGTTAAAACCGCCCGAGCCGTTGAACGACGCCGTGTTGATCAATGGTTGAAGCGCCCGCCCCGGCATGACTGTCAAAGCCGAAGCAGACCCGTTGATGCCGAGCGAGTACGGCAGCCCAGACTGTGCCTGAAAGTCCGGCGCGATCTCGTAGTCGTTGACGAGGTACCCAAGCGGGCCGTGTACATGGTAGGGAGAGGCAACGATCGCGTACACCACGCTGCGGGTCGGCACGTTCTCTTGCGAGTTGCCGTAGTCGAGCCGCAGATTTGTGGGGTCGAGCAGCGATGAAGCCACCGTCCCGGTCGTGTTGTTCACGCCATAGTCCAGTGCATGCGACCAGGTGAAGTTGCCGTTGAGCGAAAAGAACTCAGAAAACCGGTGCTGGTATTGCCAGGCCACGGCCTCGTAGTTGGAGGTCACGCCGGAAAAGATGTCCGTTACGGAGCTGAAATTCCCATTCGGGCGCGCACCCAAAAATGCGTTCGCGTGAACCACAGACCCGTTCGGCAGCGGCGACAGGTGGTTCGGGTCCTGCACGGTAAACGTCACCGGCGTGGGCGCGGGCAGGTTGCTGTCGAAAAAATCGGGCAAACGCCGTCCCCATGAGCCCAACCACGACACGCTGAAGCCGTCGTTGCGACCGATCTGCTGCTCCACCGTCAAGTCGGCCTGGTGCACCTGCGGCAGCTTGAAGTTGCGGTCGAAATAGGCCGCCGTGGCTGCGCCACCCGCCGCCCCCAGCACAGCCGCCTGGTTCGCGGGCGCAATCACTTGGGGGAAGGAGGGGGCGTTCCGCTGGCCGGGGCTGAAGTTCGGATTGGTTTGCGCCCCCGGAGCCCCCGTCGCGATCAACGCCTGGTAAATGGTCGAGTTGATGGCGCGGGCAAAAAACATGCCGTAGCCACCGCGGATCACGGTTTTACCGTCCGCCGTGGCCTGGTACGCAAAGCCGACGCGCGGGCCCACATTGCCGGGGTTGCTGGGCATCCGTGAGGTTTGGGGCAAAGCCGGGTTGGCCAGCCGCGGGTTGGGGAACTGCTCGAACTCCCACCGGACGCCGCCGGTGAGCGACAAGCGCCGCGTGGCCTTCCACTGGTCCTGTACAAACAGCGAATAGTCGGTCGTGGTGAAGTCGAGACCCGCCAGCCCAGCGCCCTGCTGGAACTGGTTATAGTGCTGGGCGGTGCGGCCTCCCTCCGATAGGTACAGGTCGGAGATGTAGTTGCCCAGCGTGGTATTGCCGGTGTATGAGTAGCCGCCGTACTGGTCATACAGGTTCGACAGACGGTCGTAGGTGTGGAGCAGGTCGCCGCCGAAACGGATGTCGTGGTTGCCGCGCTGCACATCGACCGTGTCGGCCACCTGCCAGCGGCGCTCGTCGGGGTAGGCACCGCGGTTGAGGAACTGCGGGGTGCCGAACTGGAAAAACCCGCTCAGGCTCACGTTTGCCGGCAGGCCCTGCACATTGCCGCCGTTCTGCACCAGGTTTTGCTGCTCGTAGGGGGTTGGGGACTGGTTGGTTTCAAACTCAAAGTCGCGGCCGTAAGCGTAGCGCGCCTCATTTGCCACCCTGGGGGTGAACAGCGTATCGAGCTTCGCCACGCCCCAGGTATCGCGCACATAGTCGTTGCCGAAGCTGGCCGTTCCGTAGGCGACGGCGGGCCCGGTTTGGATGCCCGCGGGCGAAATCCACCGGAGCCGGTTTGCCTCGAGCGCCAGGTGGTTCTTTTGGCTGATCTGCCAATCGAGCTTGGGGAACCAGATTGTCTGTGAGCCGACGCGGGGCACCGTACCGAGCACGCTCGTGAGGCCATTGATGCCGCCCGCATACACGGGAGCAGCCGCGGCGTAGCTCAGGCCGGTATTGGTCGCAATCTGGCATACCTGTTGGTCCTGGAACTTGGTGACGGCGGTGCGGCCCGCGCTGCCGCACACCTGGCCCGCGGGCAGCGCCTTGTCGGCGGCGGTGTAGAAGTTGCTGTTCGCCGCCGCGCCGGTGATGGTCGCGGCAGCGGGGAAGTCGTGATAAAAGCGGTCGCCGGCGAAAAAGAAGAACAGCTTGTCCTTGATGAACGGGCCGCCGACCGTAAAGCCGTACTGGCGGCGCAGATCGGTCGGCTTGAACGGCGCGGTGGTGAAGCCGCCCGCGCCGTTCGGGATCGGATGGACGACGGTCGGGTTGATCGCGGCCCAGGCGCTGTCGCGGTCGAACAGGTAGCCCTGGCCGTGCAGCGCATTGCCGCCGCTCTTGGTCACTGAGTTCACCACGCCGCCGGCAGCCCTGCCGTACTCAACCGTGTAATCGGAGGTGTTGACCTGGAACTCCTGCACGGATTCCTTGATGGTGGAGTAGCCGGCGCGGGTGCGGCCGCGCTCTTCGGAAAAGAACGCCTGGTTGTCGTCCGTGCCGTCCACCTCGATGTTGTTGAGCAGGGTGCTTTGGCCGCGAAAGCTCAACAAACCGAAGCCGTTTGCATCGTTGACCACGCCCGGCGTGAGCAGCGCGAACGCGGACCAACGGTAGTTGTTTTCAGGCAGGTTGTGGACCGTTTCCTGCGTGACGACGCCGGCGAAGTCGGGCGACGTTGTGTTGATGATCGGCGCGGTATCCGTGACCTGTATCTGCTGCTCCTGCGAGCCCACGACCAAGCGCGGGTTGAGCGGCGTGAGCACGCCCACCTGGACAATCACGTTCACGGAGCTGTACGTCTGGAAGCTCACTGCGGTGATGGTGACGTTGTACGTGCCGGGGTCGAGATGCAGCGCCCGGAAGTAGCCGGAGCCGTCGGCGGAAAGCTTGATTTCAGCGTTGGTGCTGTTGTTGTGTACGACGATTTGGGCACCGCCGATCGCGGCTTCCTGCGCGTCGGTCACCGTGCCGCCGATCGCGCCGTCTGTGGCGGTTTGGGCATGGGCGGCGGAGGCAAGCGAAATCACAAGAGCGCTGACGGCTCTTCGGGGAAAACGGTGATGCATGTGGGTGGCACTCCTTAGGAGGTGAGCGGGCTTGTTGCGTCGCGCTCCGGTCGGGCGGAAGCGCTCCCTGTCCCGGTGGAGTTTCCCAAAATCTTGTTACACGGATGTGAACGCGCCGGTCGTTGGAACGCGGCTGCCCACAAATCGCTTCAAGCGGTGGACGAGTCTTTCCACCGCTGCAACCCATGGTTCCCCGGCTTCCTGCCGAAACAAACGCGCGGTCGGGTACCACGGGCTGTCTCCTCGGTCCTTCAACCATCGCCAGTCCGACACTGCGGGAACGAGGATAAACACCGGCTTGCCCAGTGCTCCCGCCAGATGCGCCACGGCCGAATCCACCGTAATCACCAGATGGAGGCCCGCGACAACCGCTGCCGTCGCCGCCCAGTCCCCCTCTTCGGGCAGCTGCTCCGCAAACCGGACTGGGCCTGCCTGCGCCTTCCATGCAGCCGGACCGCGCTGCAACGAGACCCACTCCACTCCGGCGATGCCGCTCAGTGGTGCCAAAGCTTCAAAAGGGATTGATCGGAACCGGTCGTTGGCGTTCGACGGATCCCCTGCCCAAACCAGCCCGACACGCGTTGTAGATTGCACGCTGGACGGGTCGGCATGCAGGTACGGAATCGACGCTGGAATTGATCCAAGCCGCGTCCTAAGTGCTAACGGCAGGCTCATCAACGGGCAGTGCCAGTCGAACTCCGGCAGGCGTTCACCCCGAGGGACAACCTCATCCACTCCCGGCAGGCTTCGCATCAGCGACACAAGCGAGGGCTGCACCTCCAGCGTGACGCGGGCCCCGCGCTCGGCGTCTAAAGGCGCATAGCGGGCGAACTGAATCGTGTCGCCGAAGCCCTGCTCAGCATGCAACAGCAGGCGCTCGCCTGCGATCGGCTCGCCTTTCCACTGCGGCTTGTTGAACCGGCGCGCCGACCCGAGAAGGTCCTTGCAACCCCAGCGCCATTCATTTTCCAGCCAGCCTGCTTCGAACTCTCCCGCGCTCAACAGCAGCTTGCCGAGGTTGGCATGCGCCTGCGCCAGGTCTGGCTTTTCCGCGATGGCGCGCCGCCAGCACGCCTCTGCTTCCGCCGCTTGCCCTCCCTCCCAAAAGCAGGTGCCGAGGTTTGTATAAGCCTCCGCAAAGCCGGGCCGCAGCGCAATTGACCGCTCCAAGGCAGCTTGCGCCTCCCCGTACCGGCCCGCCACGCGCAGAGCATTGCCGAGCTGGTTGTGGTGGTCGGCGTCCGACGGATCGAGGCGGGCTGCCGTGTGATACGACTCCACTGCCTTCTCCCACTTGCCGCTGTCCAGGTGCAGCTTCCCAAGATTGCTCCAGATTTTCGCGTCCGCTGGGTTGCCCTCCAGTGCGGCGCGAAAAAACACAAGCGCCGTTTCCCTGTCGCCCAGCGAGGCGAACACACTGCCCAGGTTGTTATGCGCGTGATACGCCGATTTATCCAGCCGCAGAGCCTCTCGATAGCACGCCACGGCACCATGGAGGTCGCCCCCTTTTTGCAGCAGCATCCCGCGCGCTATTTGCTCTGCCGCCTCGTGTGCGGCCATTAGAAATGCAGCCGCGCCGACACCTGCACTTGCCGATCGCCGTACAAATTCGTGTTGTTGCCATTCAGCGGCGTCCCGAACTCGGACGAACCCGCTTTCGTCCCGCTTTGCCAGGTCAGTTTCGGCGCCCCACCGATCGCGCTTGAGTTGGAAATGGAATAGCCGGTCGTGTCGATGCTGGTGATGTTTTGGTGGTTGAGCAGGTTGAAGCTTTCACCCAGCAGTTCCAGATTCACCCGCGGGGCGATTTGCGTTGTCTTTGAAATACGGAGGTTCGCGTTGATAACGCCGGGATAGCGGAAGGTGTTGCGGCCCACCTCCGCGATGCGCGCGGCACCGCCGGAGCCGTTGATCGATGCGCCGAGCCCGCTCAGGACTTCCTTGCGATTGACCGTATCGATGTAGCGCAGCGACGGAATGGATCCCGAGGTTTGGAGCGAGTACGGCAGCCCGTCGCGCACCTCGGCTGTCGGTGCCATCTCCCACCCATTGAGGGCGCCGCCCAGCAGGCCGCGTACTTGCCAGGGCGTCTTCAGGACCATGCCCCCGGTCAACCGGCGGCGGATGTCGAAGTTCGAGTTTCCATACTCAAGCGCAAGGTTCGCCGGATCGAGCACATCGTTGGTGTCGGTGAAGGCGGTCGCGTTCTGGTTCCAGTCCGCCGCGTGCGCGTAGGTGAAAGAGGCATGGAGGTCGAGCGCGCCGGATAACTTATGGTCGACTTTCACGACGGCTGCCGCGTACTTTGAATTGGTTTCAGAGAAGATACGCGTGATCTGCCCGTAGCTCGGGTTCAGGCGCGCCGTGTAAAAGCGCGTCGTGTAGTTCGCGGGCAGCGGACCCTGGTGCAGGGTATCGACGACGTTGTAAGTCAAGGTCTGTGCGGAGGTCTGGTCGATGTTGGTGTCGAGATAGTCCGGGAGCTCGCGGCCGCCGGAGTACAAGCCCGACAAAGTAAGGACCGTATCCCGGTTCACCTTTTGCTGGATAGAAACTTCGGCCTGATGGATCTGCGGATTTTGGAAGCGAGGATCGAAGTACACCGCGGCCGGCGCGACCGCCAGGTAAGGGGTCGCGGAAAACACAAACGGAAACGGCGGCGTGCCTGTATCGAGCGGCTTAAAGTAATACGGGCGCTGCGCGAACGGCGAGCCGGTCTGCGTCAGCGCGGAGTACGCGGTCGAGTTGATGATGCGCCCGTAATATACGCCATAGCCCGCGCGCAGCACGGTATGACCGTTCCCGGTCGGGTCCCAGGCAAGTCCCAACCGCGGGCCGTAGTTGTTTTTATCGTGCGGCAGCCGCGCGGTCTGCGGCAGGTCGGGGTTCACCAACGACTGATTGGTGTTCGGCAGCTGTTCGTATTCGTAGCGGACACCCAGCGATAAAGTCAGGCGCGGCGTGGCCTTCCATTCATCCGACACAAAACCCGCATAGTCGGCGGACTGAAATTGAAAGGTCGTCGGCCCGAAGCTTTGCGTAAAGTATGAGTAACAAGGAAGCACACCCGCGCCGGTCGAAGCGTTGTCGCAATGGTTCGGCGACAGATAATCCGTAGCGAAGTTCATTACATTTGAGTACACATATGTCCCGTTGCCGTCGTAAAGCGCGTCGGAATAGTCGTTGACATAGTCGACCGAGTAGCCGACCTTGATCGTGTGGCGTCCGCGCACATCGGTCAGCGCATCCGTCAGCTCGTAGCGTTGCTCATCCGGGTAAGCGGCGCGGTTCAACACGGGCGGGTTGCCGAAGCGGAAGCCGTAGCTCTCGATATACACCTGCGGCGGCCGGTTATAGATATTATTCGCAAGCGTCGCCTCAAACGGCGCGGGCGGGTTCGACTGTTCGGTTTCGAGGTCGCGTCCGTACTGAAAAGTCGCTTCATTGAGCAGGTTGGACGTAAGGAAGTATGCCCAGCGCCCGACCATCACATCGTTGCTCACGTCGGAGTTACCGAAGGAGTTGCTGCCGTAGGTCGCGGTGGGCGAAGTTTGCACGCCGTTGGGCGAGCTCCAGCGCAGGTGATTACACTGAAACGCCAGGTGGCTCCTGTCGGTCGCCTGCCAGTCGATTTTCGGAAACAGGATGCTCTGGTCGGCGGTGCGGGGCACGTTGCCGAGCAGCGAGGCCAAGCCCGTGAGCACGCCGTTGTACTGCTGCAGCGCTTGCACGGGCGGCACGTTGAGCCGCTGCGCAAGCGTTTGGATCTGCTGCTGCGTCGGCGTGCCGAACAGCTTTTGCGCATTGCTGGCGCGGGCAATGCCGGGAAAGTCGCGATGGTAGCGGTCGTAGGTGAAATGCGCGAACAGCTTGCCGCGTTTGATGGGGCCGCCGAGGGCAATTCCTTCCTGCGTCAGCGTGTTCTTCAAGCGCACCGCGCCAGTCGTCGCGGAGTCAGTCGCCCCCGTGGTCACGCTGGTCGTGGTCGCAAAGGCGTTGCGCGCGGCCCAGGCGCTGTTGCGGTTGTAAAAGAAAGCCTGCCCATGAATCGCATTGCCGCCCGAGCGCGTGACCGTGTTGATGACCCCGCCCGCCGCGCGGCCGTACTCCGCGCCGTAGTTGGAGGTATTGACCTGAAACTCCTCCACCGCTGCTTCAGAGTTGGAGTAGGCGACCAGCGTGCGGCCGCGCTCTTCCGAGAAAAAGGCCTGGTTATTGTCCGTGCCGTCGATCGTGTTGTTGTTGAGCAGCGCCCCGATACCCCGGAAGGAAAGCAGCCCTTGCGCGTCGGCATCGGGCGTTACGCCGGGGGTGAGCAGCGCGAAATCCGACCAGCGCCTGCTGGGCGTGGGCAGGTTATGCACCGCGCCTCCGTCAAGCGTCGTGGTGACGGCGGGCGTGGACGTATTGAGCGCGGGCGCGACATCTTCGACTTCCACAACCTCGGTCTTCTCGCCCAAGGGCATGTTCGCGCGTAGGGTCGTCACGGTACCGACCGTGACCAGGGCGCTCGCTTCCCATGTCGCGAACTCGGGCGCGTTCGCCTGAAGCGTGTAGGAGCCTGGCGCGAGGCCGGGGAAGCGGAACAGCCCGTTGTTGTCCGACGTTTGCGTCAGGGCAGCACCGGTTGCCGCGTTTGTCAGGGTCAACTTCCCGTGCGCGACGGGCCGGTCGAGAGGGTCAAGCAGGGTGCCTTCGATCGCGCCGCGATCGGTGGCCTGCGCGTGCAGGGGCGCATGCACAGCCAGTGTCGTGAGAAGCGCGGCACAGCGGAGGTAGGTACGGCCAATGGTCAAAACGCGGGCTCCTTGCAACGCGCAAGCCCGGGGTAAGCACAGCAGGGAAAGCACCGCGAAGGCGCAGCAGCCGGACGCTCGGTGGCGAAGGCGCGGTACGGCACGCGATTTGTCCGCCCGAGGCGGAGAGAAATACTTAAAAACCGGAGAAGTGCCCTGAGCTTACACTGGAAAGGAAGCCATGTTTATCGACGAAGCAAGAATTCGAGTGAAAGCCGGTGACGGCGGTAATGGGTGCATGGCGTTCCGCCGGGAAAAGTTCGTGCCCAAGGGAGGCCCCTCGGGCGGCGACGGCGGGCAGGGCGGCGACGTGGTGATGGAAGCAAGCCAGCGCCACAATACGCTGATCCATTTCCGCTACAACCCCGAGCACAAAGCGGAGCGCGGGCGGCACGGCGAAGGCTCCAACTGTACGGGCCGTGAGGGAGCGGACGTTGTTCTGAAAGTGCCTGTCGGGACCGAGCTCTACGACGACGAAACCGGCGAGCTGCTCCATGACTTTCGTACCCCCGATGAGCGCTTTGTGGTGGCGCACGGTGGACGCGGCGGGCGGGGCAACCAGCATTTCGCCACGCCCACGCACCAGGCCCCACGCGAGCACGAAATGGGCGTCGCGGGCGACGAGCGCGCCTTGCGGTTGCAGCTCAAGCTGCTGGCCGATGTGGGACTGGTCGGCTACCCAAATGCCGGAAAATCAACGCTGATCGCGCGCATCTCCGCCGCGAAGCCGAAGATCGCGGACTACCCGTTCACCACACTGGAACCGAACCTGGGCGTGGTCACGGTGGGCGAAGCGCCGCATGAGGAAAGCTTCGTCGTCGCGGACATCCCGGGCCTGATTGAGGGCGCACACGAGGGGGCCGGGCTGGGGGTGCAGTTCCTAAAGCACGTTGAGCGCACGGGGGTGTTGGTGCACTTGGTCGATGTGTCCGACGCAAGCGGCCGCGAAGACGCGGTCGAAGATTTCAAGGTCATCACCGAGGAGCTGCGCGCGTTCGGCGGGGGTCTGCCGGAGAAGCCGGTGCTGGTGGTTGCGTCAAAAGCCGATGTCGCCAACCCGGACAAGCTGAAGAAACTGCAAGCAATGGCGAAACGGCGCAAGCTGCCGTTCTTCCTCATCTCCGCCGTGACCGGGGAAGGCGTGGATGCGTTGCGCTATGCCATGGCGGAGCGGGTACGCGCGCATCGGGTAGAGCAGGCCGCGATAGCGAACCTCCAGGGCGGATTCTAGGGGCAGTCATAACTGCCTGTCCCGCCGACCCTGTCCCTCGCAGCTAGCCAGCCGTCCCCAAAGGATGGCTAAAAGTTAAGCGCGTATCGCCTCAGCCTCTTGAAAACCCGGCACGACTACTTCCTGAAGCACCTTCAGTCTTGACTCTATATCGACAGCGTTTTCAGGTGTAGTAGGCAGGTAAACCGGGATGACGTTTTTAGAGAAACGTCCCTGCTTCGCCAGTTCTACCCATTTCGCAACCTCGCCGATATAGCTTTGTAAAGCCTGCGAAGGCGTTTTCGCATAATCGGTTACCAGAAACGCCGGGGGAACATCTCCAAATATTACCCACAACCATTCATCTACATCCTTACGAGACGGTTCAATATGGAAGAGAAAGACTCCGACGATGCCACCATATCCATCTCCGAAGTAAGAAGAACAGATTCTCTTACCCCAAGGGAAACACTCCAGGTATTTAGCCGCCCCATTCGCCATTACCCTCAAAAGCCTTGTGTCCCTATCATCCTCCCCGGCCATTTGAGCCAACGAGATCACACCTTTTACGGGCACGCTCTCATTGCTATCAGCCACTACCCGTCCTCTTTTCGTGCTCCTCTACCCAGCATCGATGCTATGGAGGAGGGAGCTCCGGATTCAATCGATTCTGTCGCAGCTCCGGCTGCATCCTGAAGCGCTTTACCGGGACTATCTACCCTTGCGAGATGATAAAGGGACTCGGCCCGGTTTCGAGCTTTTCGGCTTGCCCATTCTGAGTTGGGAAGATCTCGGGCATCGCGGGTGCCAAATCCCAGGCTGGCGACTGAAGCTCCGGCATGGGCTTGGCCTGGAAAAGCCGTTTCGTCTGCCGTGCCATCCAGCGCGCTATGATCTTGGACTTTTTGCGGCGCGCGCTGTCGGTCGAGATCCCCGTACCCGCGTACATCTGGCGGTAGAGTTTGGATAAAAATACAAAAGCAACGCGCGCGCGAAGATTGGGTGTGCAGGCGGAGCGCTCCCAAACGGCCCGCCAGGTATAAAAGCTGTCCCACACAGCCTGGGTGCGCCGGCTGATCTCCTCTGAGCTCATTGAAGGGTGGGGCGTAAACATCTTCGGGCGAACTTCGGTCGGAATCAGCCAGTACCGGGTAATCGGGACGTCCCCGACCATCTCCGGGGCTTTCGCCTGCTCCTTTTCCCAGCGCCCGAAATCGACGGTACCCGGGAACGGCGTCATCATCACGAACTGGGCGAAGGTGACCTGAGCCTTGAGGGCCATGGCCACGGTCGCATCGAAGGTGGCGGGTTTATCCGTGGGCAGGCCGAAGATGAACGAACCAAGAACATGAACGCCGTGCTTTTTAAAGGTTTGGAGCTGCCGGGCAAGCGCCTCCCCGGAGTAGTTGAAGTCCTTGAAGACGGCTTTCAAGCCTTCGGGAGTAACGGCTTCGACGCCGACCAGGGCACCTTTGATATTGGCCCGGCGCATGGCATTGAGGTATTCCGTATCTTCCGCCGCTTCCATGGTGATTTGGGTGAAGAAAACCATGTCCTTGGGGAGCTTCGCGAGCTCTTCCATGAGCTGAAAGCGTTCAGCGCGGATGGCGGTCAGCTCCGCGATTTTAGAGTGGTTTCCCTGCTCGCGGGCCAAGCGGAGATCGGTGAGGGTGACGGGGTAGAAGTTGTCGTCTGCCAGCGCGATAAAGCGGAAGCCGAGGCGGCGGAGGTCGACGATTTCATCAATGACGCTTTGAAACCGGCGCTGCCGGGGTGCTTGGCCGTCGGTACGCCAAACGCTGCAAAAGGAGCAATGCTTCGGGCAGCCGCGGATGGTTTGGACGGAAGCCCACATGTACTTATCCGCGTTCATCAGGTCCCACCGGGCGGCGAGGAACTGCTTGCCTTCAATGCGGCCGCCCTCGTAGATGCGGCCCGGATTGCCGGCCATGCAGTCCTTGACGACCTTGCCCCAGGCGATATCGCCGTCGCCCTTGACAACCGCGTGCGCGGCACCGCGTTCAAGAACCTCTTCAGGAAAAAGTGTGGCGTGAATGCCGCCGTACACAACCCAGGCACCGCGTTCGTGCGCCATGCGGCCCACAGCATAGCCGCGGAGGGCATTGCCGGTATGGACGCTGATGCCCACGATGTCACCGGGCTGGATGGATGCCGGATCAACCTGCTCAAGCGATTCATCCACCAGGACGGGATCGCCGGCTTCCTTGGGCGTGGCCGCGGCAAGAACAAAGAGCCATCGGGGGGTGATGACGGCAGTTCCAAAAGAATTATCGCTGGGGTTGATGAGATGAACGCGCAAGGATGGGGCCTTTCCACTACAGGTACAGCGATGTCAGATGCCGTTTTGCTGCAGGCAGGTTCTAGTTGTGCAGTGTTTACCCAAAGCACAAAAAGGGAAGTACGTTGGCGAATGCAGGATAGCGGTTTGTTTCAGCCTCGGCAAGCAGAGTGCTGCTGATGCCGCCAGCCGCTGGGTAGCGCGATTACCAAAGGCGTTTGCACAATCACTGGAGTCCCGGTCCGAGATAAAACAAGAACACCAGGATGATCACCCCCGCGACCACACCCCATGCGGCACTCCAACGAAGGTAGCCGGGCTGGGAAAGTTTTCTCGATGGCGTTCCATACTGCATAAAAGGAAGACACAATAAACCAAAGCCGGCTCCGAACGAGGATGCTGCCGCCAATCCGATTGCTTCTCCGCGTCCCATGGTCCGATTCAAGGCACCGGTACAGCAGGCAAAAAGTCCAGCAGCCGCATAAGGAACCCAGACAAGGCGAAGTAATCGGCTGCTTTCATCATCCTGTCCGGCGAATCTTCTGAGTTCCAACGCAGCCACCCGCATCGACAGGAAGTACATTGCTGCACCAAACAAAACCAGTATGCCGCGCCATACATTATGTGGGTGAAGCCCGGCAATGAATTCCGCGGCATCTCCAAAATCGGTGACACCACTGAATGCGACATAACCGGAGGAAATGAGCAGGTTGAACACCATATACAACAAAAGAAAATAGCGCAGCCTGATCGCGTACGGGGACAGCAGGTGCAGCGCCAGCCAAGCCGCCAGGCCGGCACCAAACTGCACACTGGGGCCTGCTGCCGTAACCGCGGATGTATGCATACTCGGAAGATCACAAGTTTCCCGCCAGGCCGTCAGCATCGTGTTATGACCGCCGACCGCGAGACACGAAACACCGTGACCAAGCGCTTCATGCGTCATCATGGAAGCGGCGTATGCGAAAGTTCCCAAAGCCGCGAGCATTCTTGCGCTGTCTCCAGGTGCCCGCCTTCCTAGTTCATTTTCGGTACCATCCGGTTCGGATCGCATGCGGCGGATTGTAGCAGCCAGGCTGACTATTCCAGGAACAACAAGCAGCCGTCTGGACAGGGCCGCGCTTGCCCGCGTAGAAACTCTTCATGCCCCGTATTTCCTCGCAACCGCAAAGCCCGCTGCTGAACCTCCCAAACCGCCGCCGATTCCTCCTGGGTGCGGCGGCTGCCGCTCCTTTGCTGGGGCGTGCGCTGCGCGCGGCTCCGACGGGCAACCCTGTGTTGTTCGTCGGCACGCAAACCACTGGCGGCAACAAAGGGATTTATGCCTACAGCTGGAACGCACAGGCAGGCGCGCTCACGCTGCTGGGCCTCGCGGCGGAAACGCCGATGCCCACGTTTTTGGTGCTTTCGCCCGACAAGCGGTTTTTGTTCGCGGCCAATGAAGCCGATTCGTTCGCGGGTGAAAAGTCGGGCGGGGTGTCGGGTTTCCGCGTGGAGGGGAGCAAGCTGACGGCCATCAACAGCCGTCCGAGCGGGGGCGGAGGCACGTGCCATGTCGGGCTCAACAGTACGGGGCGTGTGCTCCTATGCGCCAACTACGGCGGGGGAAGTGCGTCGTCCTACCGGGTCGGCGCGGACGGCGTCATCGGCCCGGTCGTGTCGCATTTTCAGTACACCGGCTCCGGACCCAGCCACGAACGCCAGGAAGCCCCGCATGTGCATCGGGCGACAGTTTCGCCGGGCGGTGGGTGGGCGCTGTTCAACGACCTCGGCCTGGACTGCATCCACATCTACAGGCTCGACGGGGTAACCGCGCAGCTTGCCGATCCCACGCAATGGCAGGCTCCGGCGGGCTCGGGGCCGCGGGCGTTGCAGTTCCACCCCAACGGGCGCTGGGCTTACTGCGTTACCGAGCTGAGCTCGAGTGTGCTGCTGCTCCCCTGGAGCGAGGCGCAGGGGACCTTCACCACGAAACAGCAGGTATCGCTGCTGCCGCCGGGTTTTCACAGCCGCTCCCAAGCCTGCGATATCATCCTGGACCGTGCGGGCCGGTTTGCGTATGTGGCCGACCGCTACTACGACGGGCTGTACACCTATGCCGTCGACCCAAGTACGGGCGAGCTCCACGGCGGCGCGCGGACCGCGATTCAGGGAAAAGTTCCGCGCCATCTCGCGCTCGATCCATCGGAGCGCTGGCTGCTTCTCGCCAATCAAGAGTCGGACAACATCGAAATTTTTGCGCGCGACCCCGCGACCGGCAAACTGGCCGACACAAGCACGCTTGTGCCCCAGGCCAAACCGCAATGTTTGCTATTTACATAAGGCTCCGCATCTCAGGGGAGTATGGCTCAGGTTTTATTGACGGATGTAGACGGTACCCTTGTGGACAGCAACATGTTCCACGCGGACTCATGGCGGCGGGTGTTTGAACACTTCGGGATCCAGATAGGGATGGACGAGGCCTGGCGGCAGATCGGCAAGGGCGGCGACCAGGTGATCCCGATGTTTGTCCCCGAGGCAGACCGCGAGCGGCTGGAAAAGCCTCTGAAAGAAATGCGGCAAAAGATGTTTCATGACGAGTACATGCCGCGCGTCATCGCATTCCCGCAGGCGCACGACCTGCTTGTGCGTGTCAAACAGCAGGGAATGCGGATTGCACTCGCGACCTCGTCTGAAAAGGAAGATCTCGGAACTTATAACAAGATCGTCGGCATGGAAGACCTGCTCGACCAAGCCGCAACCAGCGCCGATGCCGAAAGCTCAAAGCCGGCCCCGGACATCTTTGAGGCGGCGCTCAAAAAGCTGGGTGTGCGCCCCCAAGAAGCCATAGGGCTGGGAGACACACCGTATGACGCGGAGTCGGCGGGCAAGCTGGGCATCCGGACCATCGGTTTAACCTGCGGCGGCTGGAAAGAAAGCGATTTGCGCGATGCGGGATGCATTGAGGTGTACCGCAGCCCGGCGGACTTGCTGGCGCGGTTTGAAGAGTCCTTGTTTGTGAAGTAGATTCGGGCGCGAAAAGCAGGTCCTTCGTTGCTCCGCTCCTCAGGATGAGCCCATTTCGTTGAGCTTAGCTGCGGACGTGCAAAAGACCTGCTTTTGTCCTTCAAGCATCTCTATGCAGCCGTAAGTACCTTAAGCGGAAGCTCGCATTAATATCCCCATCGGGCGCGCCGATGCCGCCTGGGGCTGCTGCGTTACCAAAGCGCAGGTTGAGCGATCCCGCAGCAGCCGTGACACCAGCGCTGTATGCATGGCGTGGCCGGCGCGCTCGGCGACCACCCGGCCTAAAATCTGGTGGCCGGCAAGCGCGAGATCGCCGATCAAATCAAGAATCTTGTGCCGCACGAACTCATCGGGGAAGCGCAGCGGACCGTTCGCAACACGGCCCCCGGCAACGATGATGGCACTGGTATGCGAAACGCCGCGGATCAAACCCATGTCGCGCAGCTTTTGCTCATCCTCGCGAAACCCAAAGGTGCGCGCCGGAGCAATCGCCTCTCCATACGAGCCGTCCGCGAGATCGAGCGAAAGCTGCTGGCGGCCGATCGGCTCGGGAAAGTCAATGGCGTAAGAGATGGAATAGCCATCCCCGGGGTAGACGCCAAGAAATTTATTGCCTTCGCGGATCTCGATGGCTTTGAGCACACGGAGGTACTCGCGCCGCCGCCGCTGCCGCTGCACACCTACCGACTCGATCGCGTTGAC
>CAXTKZ010000060.1:0-19636 GCA_964244985.1 uncultured Acidobacteriaceae bacterium | reverse complement strand
AAGCGCGATGCTCGCCTCCGTGGAGACATCCAGGCCGGCAATTATTTACTGCGTGACGAAATGGCCAAGATTGAGATTCGAACCGCGGAGCGGATCGATCATGCCGGGAAGCTCGCCGACCTCAATCGCCGCTACGAGGAAGTACTGCGTGAAAACCAGCAGTTGAGAAAACCGCAACCCGAGCAGCAACACTAAACGAGGCTCACACTATGGCAGTACCCATATCCCAGGCCTGGACCGTGGCCACCTACATCCTGAAGCAGCGCCGGAGCGGCAAGAAACGTTTCCCGCTTGTCACCATGCTGGAGCCGTTGTTCCGCTGCAACCTGGCCTGCGCCGGATGCGGCAAAATTCAATACCCGGCCCACATCCTCAAGCAGGAGCTCACGCCGGAAGAATGCTTCCGCGCGGTCGAGGAAGCCGGGACGCCCATGGTGTCGATCCCCGGCGGCGAGCCACTGCTCCATCCGCAGATCGCCGAGATCGTCGCAGGCCTGGTCGCGCGCAAAAAGTATGTGTACATGTGCACCAACGCGCTGCTGCTCAAGGAAAAGCTGCACCTGTTCAAGCCATCGAAATACCTCAGCTTTTCCGTCCACCTTGACGGCCAGCGCGAGCACCACGACTTTTCGGTGTGCCGCGAAGGTGGGTACGACATTGCGGTTGAAGGGATCAAGGCGGCGGTGGCGGCGGGCTTCCGTGTCACCACCAACACGACCCTGTTCGACGGCGCGGACCCGAACTCCGTGCGCGCGTTCTTCGACGAGCTGATGGACCTGGGCGTGGAAGGCATGATGGTAGCGCCCGGCTACACCTATGAGAAAGCGCCCGACCAGAAGCATTTTCTGGGTCGCGCCCGCTCGCGGCGGCTGTTCCGCGCCATCCTGTCGAACCGTAAGAAAACCTGGAAGTTCAACGCGTCGCCCATGTACATGGAGTTTTTGATGGGCAAGCGGGAGTTTACCTGCACCCCGTGGGGCATGCCCGCGTACTCGGTTTTCGGCTGGCAAAAGCCTTGCTATCTACTCCAGGACGGCTATGCGGATACGTTTCAGGAGCTGATCGACGAGACTGACTGGTCGCAGTACGGGACAGAATCCGGCAATCCAAAGTGTGCCAACTGCATGGTGCACTCGGGTTATGAGGCTTCTGGTGCCTATTACACTTTCGCTTCGTGGCGCGGCTTCGCGGAAACCGCCATGGCAACGCTGTTCAGCAAGTATGAGGACCAGGGTGCGCACGACCTGCTCAATCAGCCCCGGCAGCCAGCACATGAACCTTTGGTACAGATCGGCACCAAGGTACAAACGCGCGTGAAGGTGCAAGAGGAGACCACAGTCTGATGGAGCCCACACAAGAAGCCGTCAGCCCCGACCAGCTCGAGATTGCCGCAGGCCGTGAGCGCGAAGACCTGCAGGGCTGGGTGCCGACGCTCGCGAGCGACGAAGAAAAGTGCGCCGCTTTTGAGAAGGCGTTCGACTACCGCGGCGATGTCACCCTGACCCTGCACAACGGTCGCGTGGTAGAGGGTTATGTATTTGACCGCCGCTCCGGCGCGACGTCCGAAGCCTCAATCGTGCGCATCATTCCCGCCAAAGAGCGCACAAAACTGTCCATTCCGTACAGCGACATCGCCGCGCTCTCCTTCAGCGGACGCGACACCGCGGCAGGCAAAAGCTTCGAAGCCTGGGTAAAGAAGTTTAACGAGAAAAAAGCCGCGGGCGAGACCGGCATTGCCATTCAGCCGGAAGCGCTCGACTAGCCGCGGCTTTGTGCGATGCTCATACTCGTGCATCGCAGACATGTTCTCCTCGGGTTGACGGCTCTTTCCGCGTCACCGCTCTTCGCATCCGCCGATCCGTTCACCGCCTTGGAGCGACGTCATGGCGGGCGGCTCGGCGTTTTTGCGTTCGACACCGGCACCGGTCGTCAGTTGGCGCACCGTGCGGACGAGCGCTTTCTGATGTGCAGCATGTTTAAGCTGCCGCTAGCCGCGGCCGTGCTGGCCCGTGTCGATGCCGGGCAGATGCACCTTGCGGACCGGATCCGCTACTCCGCTAAGGATGTGATCGGTCACGCCCCCGTAACGAAAGCACATCTCGGGCAAGGTTTCTTATCGGTTGAGGAGCTTTGCGCCGCTGCCGTGACCATGAGCGACAACGGTGCGGCGAACTTGTTGCTGGCGGCAGTCGGCGGTCCTCAAGCCCTGACGCGGTTTGCACGCACGCAAGGAGACTCTGTCACGCGCTTCGACCGCACCGAGCTGTCGTGCAACGATCCTGCCGGTGACCTCGATACCACCACACCGCGCGCTTTTGTCGGGTTGCTGCGGACTGTCTTATTGGGTGATGCACTCAAGCCGGAGTCGCGTAAGCGACTCGGGGATTGGATGATCGTTTGTGAGACCGGCAAGGACCGGCTGCGCGCCACCTTCCCTCGTGATTGGCGCGCCGGCGACAAGACGGGAACGGGCGATACGGAAATCAACGATGCGGCGATTGCGTGGCCGCCGTCCCGGAAGCCGGTGTTCGTGTGCGCTCTCTACAACGCCCCCCGGCCCACTGTTGAGACCGGGGAGGCCGTATTGCGCGAAGCGGGCGAGCTCGCGGTTCAATGGCTTGCGTAAAAGCTGATCGGGTTCGGTTTTGAGGAAGTGTGGGGAGCTTACGACCGAGAAGCGGTCACTCCCAAGGGATGTGCGAAGTTCCGATTGTGCTTGCAAGAGAAGGACCTGCTTTTCCACACTGTAGATAAAGCAGGTCCCTTGGCGCAAGCACTTCCACGGCGTCCAGGATGACCCATCTTTCAAGCAGTGTTCCACCCTCGCTACGCCGCCTTCTTAAGCCCCAGGCACTTTCGCGGCGAGAATGTCCACCTGGTCGATCTCCGGCGGCCTCGCGAGCAGCTCTTCAGCCTTTTCCATCAGCGCTTTTGCAATCGGTCCGTTCAGATGCGCTTCCCGTCCGGCGCTTTCCGTAAAGGTATCGAAGATGCCGAACTGCGACGGCCCAATCTTCAGCGCATACCAGGTCGTGGTGCCCGCCTCGGCCTGCGCCAGCGGCAGCGCCGACTTCAAAAACTCCTCCAGGTCCTGTTCCTTGCCCGGTTTTGCTTCCAAGTATACCCACAACGCCAGCTTGTCCATCGGTGTTCTCCCGCAAGGCTCAGATGCGATCCGTACAATAAGCGCAGACCCGATGCGCGTTTTCATTACAGGAGCCACAGGATTTCTCGGGAGCCATGTTGCCCAGGCGCTCGCGGCCCAAGGTGCACAGCTACGCGTGCTTACCCGCCGGACCAGTAACAAGCGCAATCTCGAAGAGCTGCCGCCTTTCGAGTCTGTTGAAGGCGACTTGCGCAACCCCGAGCCTCTACGTACGGCCCTGCGCGGCTGCGACGCCCTGATGCACGTTGCCGCCGACTACCGCTTGTGGGTGCGCGACCCGCGGGAAATGTACAAGTCCAATGTCGAAGGCACCCGGGCCCTGCTGCGCCTTGCGCGTGAAGAGGGCGTCCCGCGTACGGTCTATACGTCCAGCGTGGCCACCATGGGCTTCCAGTCCGACGGCACCATCGTCGACGAAACCACGCCCGTCTCGCTCGCGCACATGGTCGGGCACTATAAACGGTCCAAGTTTCTCGCCGAGCAGGTCGCGCTTGAAGCCGCGCGGGCGGGCCAGCACGTCATCACGCTCAATCCCACCACACCTATCGGCGCGCGGGATGGGAAGCCCACCCCCACGGGCCGCATCATCGTCGACTTCCTCAACCGCAACTTTCCCGCATATATGGACACGGGCCTGAACCTGGTCGATGTCGCCGAGGTTGCGCGCACGCACGTGGCTGCGCTGGAGCAGGGTACACCCGGCGAGCGCTATATTCTGGGCGGTGAAAACCTGACCCTCAAGCAGATTCTCGACAAAATGTCCGCCATTACCGGCCTGCCTTCGCCGAAGCACAAAGTTCCTGTGCCGGTCGCGATGACCTATGCATTTTTCGACGAATGGATTACTGGTCGCATGCGCGGCAAGGAGCCCCGCGCGACCGTGGAAGCCGTGCGTATGGGACGCAAAATGATGTTTGCCTCATCGAGCAAGGCGGAGCGTGAGCTCGGCTTCCGTATCGTGCCCGTATACCACGCGCTCCGCGCCGCAATCGACTGGTTCCGGGCCAACGGCTACGCGCCCGCATGAGCCAGATCGGCATCATCGCCGCGCTGCCCGGTGAACTCAAACCGCTCACCCGCGAGTGGCCCCGCACCGACCAGGTTGCGCTCGGCTTCGTGAACGGGGTGGAGTGCCTGGCTGCTGCCGAGGGGATGGGCGGCGCTGCGGCCATGCGCTCGTTTCAAAGCATCCGCGCCGCCGCGACCGACCTGCGTGTGCTTGTTTCCTACGGTTGGGCAGGCGCTCTTTCGCCGGAGCTGGAGGCGGGCACGGTCCATTCCGTGGGGGAGGTTGTGGACGCGCGTACGGGCGAGCGATTCGCGACATCCTCCGGTGCGGAGACAAGGCTTGTTACGCTCGGCCATGTCGCCCGTCGTGAGGAAAAGCCGCAGCTGGCTGAGAGGTATGCTGCATCTTTGGTCGATATGGAAGCCGCGACCGTGGGCCGTTTAGCCCGTGCGCACGGGCTTGGATTTCTCTGCCTACGCGGCATTTCCGACTCCGCCGAAGACGATCTGCCCGACTTCAACCGCTTTCTGACGCGTGATGGGCAACTGCGGATGGCGGCTTTTGTCCTGCGTGCGGCCCTGCGGCCCGGCAGTTGGGGGCCGCTTGCCGCCCTGGGCCGCAACAGCGCCGCGGCGGCACAAGTGCTGGCTCATGAACTTCCCCATGAGTTGGCCCGCGCCCGCTTGGTATTCTAGGTAAATGGCAGCAGCAACACAGGTTGCACCTTGGGCGTCCTCCGCGATCCCCTCTGTGATGAAGGCGGCAGTGTACCGCGGCATCAACGATGTATGTGCGGAGCAGGTCCCCGTGCCGCACCTCGGCCCGGGCGAAGTGCTGCTGCGCATCGAGGCTTGCGGTATCTGCGGCACCGACCTTAAGAAAATCCACACTGGGTCGCATTCTGCCCCACGCATCTTCGGGCATGAGATGGCCGGGGTCGTCGCGGCGGTCGGCGAAGGCGTCACCGCCTGGCAGCCAGGCGACCGCGCCATGGTGTTTCACCACATTCCCTGCGGCCACTGCTATTACTGCCGCAAAAAGACGTTTGCGCAGTGCCCGGTATACAAGCGGGTCGGTGTCACTGCCGGCTTTAAGCCCGCCGGGGGAGGTTTCGCCGAGTACGTCCGCGTCATGGACTGGATCGTCGCGCGCGGCCTCGTCCGCATCCCCGACGGCATTCCCTATGAGCAGGCCGCGTTTATTGAACCAGTCAACACTTGCTTAAAAGCCATCAAGGGTCTGGAACTCCAGCCCGATGAGACCGTGCTTGTGATCGGCCAAGGGCCCATTGGGATCATCCTGGCGGCGTTGGCCGCCCGGACCGGGGCAACCGTGCTCACCTCCGATCTTTACCCCGAGCGCCATGCCGCCGCCGCCCGGTACGGGCTCCGGCACCCTATCGATGCAGGGACGGAAAACGTAGTCGCGCGCGTCCGGGAGGAGAGCGAAGGCCGCGGTGCCGACGCGGTGCTGCTTGCGGTTGCGGGCGACCCGCTGATCCGGCTTGCAATGGAGGCCGCGCGTCCCGGTGGCCGCGTAATGTTGTTTGCGCAAACACAGCATGGCGATGCACCCATCGACCCGGCTGCTGTGTGCATGGATGAAAAGTCGCTGCTCGGCTCGTACAGCGCTTCCGTAGATATTCAGGACGAAGGAGCCGCGCTGGTCTTCGACGGCTACCGTAATGGTTTTGATCTCACACCGTTGATCTCGCACCGGTTCACCCTGGACGACGCCTCCGAAGCGATCGCTCTTGCATCGCATCCCTCAGCCGATTCCATGAAGATATTTTTCACGCGGGATGCCGCCGCACGATGACGACCGCTATTCTGCAAGGCACGATGCAGGCCGCCGTGCTTTACGGAAAAGAAGACCTGCGCCTCCAAACGGTACCGCGCCCCACCGCCGGTAAAGGCGAGTTTGTGCTGCGCGTCGTCGCGGCCCTGACCTGCGGTACCGATCTAAAAGTTTTCCGTCGCGGCTATCACGCCCGCATGCTGGAAGCGCCCGTGGCGTTCGGGCACGAGGTGGCGGGCATCGTCGAGGAGGCGGGGCCGGGTTGCCTGTTTTCACCCGGTGAGCGTGTAGTGGCGCTCAATTCCGCCCCATGTGGGGCGTGCTTCTTCTGTCGGCGTGAGCAGGAAAACCTGTGCGACGACCTCCAATTCAACAACGGCGCGTACGCCCAATACCTGCGCGTTCCCGCCCGCATCGCGGCCAAGAATACCCTCCGTTTGCCTGACGCGATGCCGTTGGAACACGCAGCCTTGTGTGAGCCGCTGGCGTGCGTCCTGCTGGGGCTTGAAGATGCAGGCGCACAGAGGGGCGATACGCTTGCCGTGATCGGCGCGGGGCCTATCGGGCTCCTGTTCGTCCATGCGGCGGCACTGGCCGGCGTACAGGTCATCGCGGTGGTAAAACACCGTTCGCAGGCTGAGGCTGCCCGCTCGCTGGGCGCGGCGGAAACCGTTCTGCTGAGCGACGGCGACCCAGTTGCTGAAGTGCGCGCATTGACCGAAGACAGCCGAGGCGTCGATATCGCAATTGAAGCCGTGGCCAGCCCGCTGACCTGGGGCTGGGCCGTGGACATGGCGCGCAAGGGGGGCGTGGTCAACTTCTTCGGCGGCCCCCCGGCCGGCGCGCGGGTCAGCTTTGACACGAACCAACTCCATTACAGCGGGCTTACGCTGCGGGCTTCGTTCCACCACACGCCGCGGCTTGTGCGCCGGGCTTTTCAGCTGATCGCGAGCGGGCGGTTTGCAGCGGCCCGCTTCCTGACCGGGCGCGCCGGCCTGGATGAAGTACCGGCGCTGTACCGCTCGCTGGCGGACGGTGGAGCTCCCCGCTCTATCAAAACGGTGATCCTGCCTTGACGTCGACCCCGATCGCCCCCGCGCACGAAGACCTGCTCGCCGCGGGCTGGGCCGCTCTGTCGCCGGAGTACCATCCTCCTGCCCAGGCACCCACGCTGGCGGAAGCACAGGCCTGGTGCCGCCGCCTGACAGAGTCGCATTACGAAAACTTTCATGTCGCCGGTTGGTTCCTGCCCGCACGGCTACGTCCCCATTTCCATGCTGTGTATGCGTACTGCCGCGTTTCCGACGACTTGGGCGATGAGACCGGCGATGCCGGGCAGTCGCTCGCGCTTCTAGATTGGTGGGGTGAGCAGCTGCGCCTTTGCTATCGGGGCACCGCGACCCACCCCGTCTTTGTCGCGCTTGCCCACACCATCCGCGCTTGCGACATACCGATCGATCCCTTCGCCGACCTCCTGATTGCGTTCCGTCAGGATCAAACGGTTGCCCGCTACAGCTCGATTGAAGATTTGCTGGATTATTGCCGCTATTCGGCCAATCCGGTGGGCCGCCTGGTGCTGTATATGGCCGGATACCGCGACGATGAGCGGTTTCGCTTGTCCGACCAGACCTGCACGGCGCTGCAGCTCGCCAATTTCTGGCAGGATGTTCGGGTCGATCTCGCGAAAGGGCGCGTGTACCTGCCGGGGGCCGACATGGCTCGCTTCAAGGTGACCGAAGCGATGCTCCACGAACCACTTGCAAGTCTGCAGGTTCGCGATCTGCTGCGATACGAGGTTGGCTACACGCGCGTGATGTTCAAAAGCGGGCTGCCGTTGATCGGCATGGTGGATCGCGAGCTGGCTGTGACTCTCGACCTGTTTTCGCGGGGCGGCCTTGCCATTCTGCGCGCGATCGAGAAGCAGGACCATGACGTTCTGCGGGCGCGGCCAAGTCTATCGAAGGGGCGCAAGACGGGGCTCCTTCTACGTGCACTGGCCGCCAAGTTTCTCCCGGGTTCGTCCACATGACCGTCGACCACGCGTACCGCGCGTGCCGGGCCATTGCGCGCCGCGAAGCCAAAAACTTTTATTACTCCTTCCTGGCCCTGCCGCGCCGCAAACGCAATGCGATTTGCGCCGTGTACGCCTTTATGCGGCAAGCGGACGACATCGCCGACGATGAATCGATCACCAAGGAAAGCCGTCGCGCTCGATTGGAGGAGTGGACCGCTGCCTGGCACCATGCAGCCGCGCACGGCGGCTCCCAGGACCCCGTTTTTATCGCGCTGAACGACGCGCGCCTGCGCTTCCGGATACCGCTTGTATTGCTCGACCAGCTTATCGAGGGCACGGGGATGGACCTGCACCCAAGCCTCGGCGCGCAAACTTTCGCCGACTTCCCAGCGCTGTACCGCTACTGCTACCTGGTCGCTTCAGTCGTGGGCCTGGTGTGCATCCGCATCTTCGAGTACAGCTCACCCCAAGCAGAAAAGCTCGCTGAAGAGCTGGGGGTCGCCTTCCAGCTCACGAATATTTTGCGCGATGTGCGTGAGGACGCCGAGCGTGGCCGCGTGTACCTGCCCGTCGATGAGCTCGCGGAGCACGGCCTCACCTCGGATGCACTTATCGCCGAAGCGCGCTCCGGCCTGCCGCCCGGCCCTGCCACCCGCGCGCTGCTGGCCGCGCAGGGTGCCCGCGCCCAAGATTTTTACCGCTCCGGCAAGCAGTTGCTGCCATTGGTCGCTCCTGATTCCCAGCCCGCCCTGTCCGTGCTCATCGCGATTTATCGGCGGCTGCTCGGGCTTATAGAGCAAGCCGATTACGATGTTTTCACCCGCCGCGCCCGTGTCTCCACCAGGGAGAAGCTTTGGATCCTTGCTCGCGGTCTTGCGCGCACAGCCGGGGTGCGTCTGCGCCGCCCGAAGCGCGTGTCGCCGCGCCTGATCGTGCCGCGGCCCGAAAGCAGGCTTACAAAGGTTGCAATCATCGGCGCGGGCGTTTCCGGCCTGGCCGCCGCCTGCGCGCTGTCCGAGGCAGGCTACAGCGTGGAGGTTTTCGAACAGCGGCCCTATGTCGGCGGCCGCGCATGCTCGTACCTCCATCCCGGCTCCGGTGAGGTGATCGACAACTGCCAGCACATCCTGCTGGGCTGCTGCACCAACCTCCGTTCGCTGTTGGGCCGTGTGGGTCGGGGCACCCAAATTGCCTGGACTGACCGCATCACTTATATCGAGCCCGGTGGTCGCCGCAGCACCGTTCGGCCTACCGCCGCTTTCCCCGCACCGTTTGGGTCTGCCTTTTCGTTTCTGCGCGCGCGCTGCTTTTCATTGGCCGACAAGCGGGCCATTGCGCGGGGCCTGCGGCAGTTTTTCGGGGGCTACCCCGCCGACTCGCCCGGTGCGGAGTCGTTTTTGGCCTGGGCGCGGCGGCACGGGCAAACCCCGGGCGCGCTTAAACGGTTTTGGGAGCCCGTTCTTCAATCCGCCCTGAATGACGACTTGGATCGCATCTCCGTCCACTACGCGGGCAAGGTCCTGCGCGACTCCTTTCTCAACTCCGCGGAGGCCGGGCGCATCGGCGTGCCCCTGCTGCCGTTGTCAGAGATGTACAGCGGGGCGGCTGCCTATTTCCAGGCACGTGGCGGCATGCTCCACCTTCGTACGGGCGTCAGCGCTCTGCAGCGGGTCGATGACGGATGGCATCTCGAGGCCGGTGGGCAAACACATCGGTTCGACAAGGTCGTGCTGGCCCTGCCGTTTGAGGCGGCGCAAAAGCTCATGGGGCAGCTGCCCGGCGGCGAAGCGCTCAGCCCGGCGTTCGAGCGCTTCGAGCATGCTCCGCTTGTAGGCGTACACCTGTGGTTCGACCGTGAGATCACCGAGCTGCCCCATGCCGTGCTGCTCGACACGACGATCCAGTGGATGTATCAGCGGGACAAGCTCAGGCGCACCCCGAAACAAGGGGAAGGCAGCCATCTCGAGTTGGTCATCAGCGTCGCCCGCCCGCTCCTTTTCATGACGCAGCCCGAGATCGTCGACCTTGCCGTGCGCGAGCTGGCACTGTTTTTTCCCGTCGTTAAGGACGCCAAGCTGCTCAAGGGGGTGGTCACCAAAGAGGTGCGCGCCACCTTTACCGTGCCGCCCGGCCTAGACGCCCACCGCCCTGAAGCCCGCACCGCGTGGGAAGGCCTCTACCTTGCGGGCGATTGGACCGCGACCGGCTGGCCCGCGACCATGGAAGGCGCGGCCCGTGCGGGCTTTCTTGCCGCTGAAGCCGTGACCGGCGGCCGCGAGCATTTCCTCGTCCCCGACCTTCCACCCCGCGGCTTGATGCGCTTTATAGGCTGAACGTACCCCGAGGAGCCCCGCTTGCCAGAACCCCCTTGTTCCCACGAGCTCATCGAAAACCATGGCGTGATCGGAAATATGCGGTCCGCCGCTCTTATCTCAATCCATGGCACGGTCGACTTTTTCTGCTTTCCCTCGTTCGACTCTCCCACCGTCTTTGCCGCGCTGCTTGATGACCAAAAAGGCGGATCGTTTTCCATCGAACCGGAAATGGAAGGTGTGCGCCTTAAGCAGCTTTACCTGCCGGATACCAACATCCTGCTCACACGCTTCTTGTCCGACGAAGGCGTGGCGGAGATCACCGACTTTATGCCCGTGGTCCCCGAGCCGGTGGACGGCGAAACCGATGCTGCCTACGCCCGCCAGATCATCCGCTCGGTGCGCGTCATCAAGGGCGAGGTGCGGTTCCGCATGCGCTGCGCGCCCCGATTCGACTATGCACGCGCTTCCCACTCCGTGCGCAGGGAGGAACGCTCAATCTGTTTCGATCCCCAAACGGAAGCGGTCGGTTCGATGTCTCTGCACAGCACTGTACCGATGGACATCGACGGCCAGGATGCCGTGGCTGAGTGGGTCTTGAAAAGCGGAGAAACTGCTTCGTTCGCGTTCGGCTCAGTCACCAAAGACGAACTCGGGCCGAGCGACCTGCTGGACCCGAAAAGCGTACAGCGCGTGTTCCAGGCGACCATTGAATACTGGCGCGGGTGGGTCGGCAAAGCGACGTACAAGGGTCGTTGGCGCGAAGTGGTGATACGGTCGGCGCTCGCGCTCAAGCTGCTCACCTCGCAGGAGCACGGCGCAACCATTGCCGCAATTACCTTCGGGCTTCCCGAGCAGATCGGCGGCGAACGTAATTGGGACTACCGCTTCTCTTGGTTGCGCGATTCCGCATTCACTCTGTATGCCATGATTCGTTTGGGCTTGTCCGGCGAGGTCAAGGCCTATGCGCAATGGATGCGTGCGCGCACCAGCACTCTGCTGGCCGACGAGCTTACGGAGGCCGGACCCTTGCGCGTCCTGTACCGCGCCAACGGCAGCCTCGACCTCGCCGAAGAGGAGCTCGACCACCTTTCCGGCTACAAGGGTTCTCGCCCCGTGCGCATCGGCAACGCCGCTCAAGACCAGCTGCAGCTCGACATCTACGGGGAAATCCTGGATGCGATCTACCTTGCGAACAAATACGCTTTTGCCACGCCAAAGGATGGCTGGCTGCGGGTGATCCGCATCATGGAGTGGCTTACTGCCAATTGGAAACGCCCGGACGAGGGCATCTGGGAGGTGCGCGGCGGCCGCAAGCATCGGCTGCACTCCCGCCTGATGTGCTGGGTCGCGTTCGACCGCGCGATCCGGCTCACGGAAAAGCGCTCCTTCGATGCGCCGGTCACCGAATGGCTCCAAACCCGGCGCGAGATCGACGCCGACATCCTCGAAAACTTCTGGAATGAGGAGCTGCAGTCGTTTGTTCATGCCCAAGGAGAAACCAAAGTCGATGGGGCCATGCTGCTGATGCCGATGCTGCGCTACATCAGCCCGGTGGACCCTCGCTGGTTGTCCACGCTTAAGCGGATCGAGGAAACCCTCGCGGAAGACAGTCTGGTTTTCCGCTATCGCCTGGAAGATGATGGGCTCGACGGCACGGAAGGCAGCTTCTCAGCGTGCTCCTTCTGGTTTGTTGAGTGTCTGGCGCGCGCGGGGGAGGTCGACAAAGCACGGCTGTTGTTCGATAAAATGCTCGGCTATGCCAACCATCTCGGCTTGTACTCCGAGCAGCTCGGCTCAAGCGGCGAGCACCTGGGCAATTTCCCCCAGGCGCTTACGCATCTCGCGCTCATCAGCGCGGCCACGTACCTCGATCGCGCACTCAACGGCACCAAGGACATCTGGGCCTAGGACCGAGGCCGGAGGGCTGCGGTGAACACCAACATACGCTGGCTCGCCGACGAGCACGACGCGATCGACGCCGTCGCCACCACCCTGCGCGGCATGGAAATCCTGAACACGCCGCTGCTCAACCGCGGCACCGCGTTTACACAGGAAGACCGCGACGCTTTCGCGCTCAATGGTTTGCTCCCGCCCCACGTCGTCACACGCGAGCAGCAGATTGCACGGCTGTACCGCGCCTACGGGGAACAGCCCGACGACCTGGCCAAGCACAACTTTCTCCGTCAGCTGCAGGATCGCAATGAGGTGCTTTTCTACTCACTCGTTGAGGTCCATGTCGCGGAGATGATGCCCATCCTGTACACGCCCACCGTTGCGTTGGGCTGCACGCACTTTTCCCGGCTCTACACCAAACCGCGCGGGTTGTTCCTTTCCTATCCGCAGCGCCACCGCATGCGGCAGATGCTTGAAAGCCGGCCCTCCCGCGATGTGGACGTCATCGTCGTGACCGACGGTGAACGGATTCTCGGCATCGGCGACCAGGGTGTCGGCGGCATGGGGATCCCCATCGGCAAGCTCGCCATCTACACGCTGCTGGGCGGCATCCACCCGGCGCGCACGCTGCCCGTGGTGCTCGATGTGGGCACCGATAACCCCGTGCTGCACAACGATCCCTACTACCTGGGCTGGCGTCATGCGCGCATCGGCGAGGATGAGTATTTCGCGTTTGTGGATGAGTTCGTGCAGGCTGTAAAACACACCATGCCGCACGTACTGCTGCAGTGGGAGGACTTCGCGCGCCGCCACGCCCGGCCCCTGCTGGACTGCTACCGGGGCGAACTTTGCTCTTTCAACGACGATATCCAGGGCACCGCCGCAGTCGTCCTCGGTGCCGTCTACGCCGCCCTGCGCGCAAGCGGCAAGCGCATGCGCGACCAGCGTGTGGTGATTGCGGGGGCGGGCGGCGCGGGTACGGGCATCGCCGGCTACCTGCTGCGGGCCATGATGGAGGACGGCCTGACGGAGCGGGAAGGGAAGCGGCGCTTGTTCCTGCAGGATGTGGATGGGCTGCTGCGCGCGGAGAACCTGTCGCTTTCGCCCGCACAGCAACAGTTCGCCCAGCCTGCCGAGGCTCTGGAAGGCTGGCCGTCGACGCTCACGGGCTGGAGCCTGCTCCAGGTTGTTTCGCACGCTCAGCCGACCATCCTGATCGGCGTGTCCACACGCCCGGGCCTGTTTACGCGCGAGATCGTGGAAGCGATGGCCCAGCACAACGAGAGCCCCATCATTTTGCCTTTATCCAACCCCACCAGTTGTGCGGAAGCCGCACCGGCCGATGTGCTCCGGTGGTCCGAGGGGCGGGCGCTCGTGGCCACCGGCGCTCCCTTTGCGCCGGTCTCTTACGAAGGGAAAACAGTCGAGATTGCCCAGGTGAACAACTTTTACATCTTTCCCGGCGTCGGCCAGGGCGTCGCGGCCACGCAGGCTGCCTTTGTCACGGACGGTATGCTGCTTGCCGCGGCCCGAGCTCTCGGCGACTGGTCTCCGGCCATCGCCGGCCCGGATGCGCCCCTTTTGCCGCCGATCGAGCAGATGCCCGAAGCCGCAATTTCCATCGCCGTTGCGGTCGGCAGGCGCGCCATCGAGGATGGCCTCACCCCCGCGCAGGATCCGCAAACGCTCGAAACCCGCATCCGTCGGCGGCTATGGCGTCCGGCTTACCCCCGGCTCATCGCGGAAGAAGCACTTCGTTCGTAACCTCTGCTTTTCATCTCACAACTCGGGCCAACGGTGCGGGCCTCTATACTTGTTGGAACAGGGATACGAACCCTGGGATCAACATTCCTCCGAGCCGGCATGCGTCCCCCAACGCTTTGGGCGCGGTTTCCGATCGGTTTCCATCAACGCTCGACCCTACTCTTGCACCAGCTGCAAAGGAGAAAAGCATGATGCGTTTTATCAGCCCGGCTATTCTGACCGTCGCGACCCTTGTCGGCTCCAGCCTCAGCGCCCACGCCGCTACAGTCATTACTGAAAACCTGACCGCCATCGTTTCCGGCGGGAGTACCACGGATACTCTCGGACTATTTGGACCTGCTGGCGCGAACCTGAAGGGAAAGACAATCAGTATTCATTACCAGTACGTGGAAGACTTTTTCGGTGCAAGCCAAACTTGCCGTAATCATGCATGTACGTACAACAGATCCACCAGTAGCCCCAACACGCCCGGCTCTCTGCTGATCTCAGTGACCGTCAATGGCAAGCAGGTGAACTACACCCCTACCTTCCAGGGAGAGGTTCTCTTCGGGACCCTATCCGACAATGCTTTTGTCATCTATTCGGATACCAACGGCTTCGGTTATGGCCTTACGGGAGCCGTTGTATCCACCTCATTCAGCTCTCCGGTTACCTTCGGCTCTACACTTTCACCTGCGGACCAGCCGGTGAAGAAGGATAACAATGACTACGTAGAGTTCTTCACACCGAGTGACGGATTCGGTACTCCCTCGGAGACACTGAACTTCGTCGTCACCAGCGCCACGAACTAGCTGCTTCCAAGTGGAGGGGCGCTCACCGCTCCCTCCCGCTTCCATTCAGCGCGCCAGCAGTGCAACACCCAGACATACGAAAACTGCCGCCATCCAGCGTTTCTTATCGACGTTTTCTTTCAGCAGAAACTTCGCCGCGACTGCATTCGTGACAAAGGTAAGTGAGGCTGAAGCCGGTCCGATCAGGCTCACCTCCGCGTGCGAAAGCGCGAACAGAAGCGCAAAAAACGCGCACGTCATCCCCAGTACACCACCTACAAATTGCACATTGGTCAGCACCGCCCACACCGCGCCCAAAATTCCGCGCTGGGCCCGGAGCGCATCGAGGTCGATGCGCCGCATCGCCGCCGCGATTAAAAGATCGCCGACGGTTGCAAAAAACACGATGGCTGCGATCATGGCCGCGACTGCCCATCCAGACGAGGGAGGCCCCTGAGCCGTCATCCGTGAGTCGCCTCACTGGCGTCCATCACGCCTGTTCAAGCGCGGGCTGTTCAGTATGGTGTGCGCCATTGGCAACGAACCCCACGCCCAGTGTAATCAGAACGATTCCCAGCCAGCGCGCGGGCGTGATCTGCTCATGCAGCCAAAACCGCGACAAGAGTGCGATGAAGACGTTGCCGATGGAGGTGGTCGGGAGCACGTAAGTCAAGTCGGCCCACGACAATGCCGATGTGTAGGAAGCGAAGAAACCGATCAGCATGACAATGCCCAGCGCCACATAGGGCGTCAACACAGCATGAAGCAGTGCTCCGGGATGGTGGAGCGAAACGGGTCCCAGCTGCTTCATTCCGATGGCCAACAGGGTATCGCCTAGCGGCGCGGTGACCGCTACAACCGCCAAGTGAAAATACCGCGCCGGGGTTATCGAGGAGCTGGCTAGGGGAGCTCCGGCCATACTTTAAACGCCCGCGCCGACCGTCTCGCCGCTCGTCCGTGCTTTCTCGCTCTTGCTCTGCTTCACCATGCGGTTGCGCTCGCTGCGCAGCTTCAGAAACGACTTTGCCTCAACATACAAGCGTCCCAGGTCGCGGTTCACGATGGCCTTCGACACCACACGCCACGCCGCCTTGGGACGAAAGTAGTACTCATCGTAGAAGCGATGCACCATCTCAAGCACATACTCGGTCGGCAACCCGGGATACTCGATGTGGGCCAATTGGTGGCCGCCTTCATCGACCATCTTCGCTTCATTGGTGATGAAGCCGTGCTGCTTGGCGTAGTCGTAGAACTCGGTTCCGGGGAAGGCGTGCGCGATGGAAACCTGGATTGTTTCCACATCCAGTGCTTTCGCGAAATCGATTGTGTTGCGGATCGACTCTTTCGTTTCACCCGGTAACCCAAGAATGAAGTCGCCGTGAACGACCAAGCCGAGGTCGTGGCAATCCTTCACGAAGTCGCGCGCGCGCTGTACGGTCGCACCTTTTTTGATGTTCTTGAGAATCTGCGGATCGCCCGACTCAAAGCCCACGATCAACAAACGGCAGCCCGCTTCCTTCATCGCTTTCAGGGTGTCGCGGTCGGTGGTGACACGCGAAGTGCTCGACCAGGTAAGCCCCAAAGGCTTCAACTTCGCGCATAGCTCGATGGTGCGGGCCTTCTGAATATTGAATGTGTCGTCATCGAAGAAAAACTCTTTGACATTGGGAAAGAGCTGCTTCGCGTGGGCCATCTCAGCCGCTACGTCGTCGGTGGAACGCTTGCGCCATGCATGGCCGGAAAGCGTTTGCGGCCACAAGCAGAAGGTGCACTGCGCGGGGCAGCCGCGCGTCGAGTAAAGCGCCACATACGGGTGCAGCAGGAACGGGACGTTGTACTTCGTTACGTCCAGGTCGCGCTTGTAGATGTCCGTCACCCACGGCATATCGGGCTTGTCGAGCTTTTCCACTTGCGGACGGTCCGGGTTGTGGATGTGCCTGCCTTGGGCATCGCGGTACGAGATGCCCTGAATCTCAGGGAGCGGCTTGCCATTGGCAAAATCCACGACGGAAAAATCGAACTCGCGTCGGCAGATAAAGTCGATGGCTGCACACTCGTCGAGTGCCTTGTCAGTATCGGTGGTGACGGGCGGCCCCACAAACGCAATCTTTAGGTTGGGGTACGCCGCTTTCACTTTCTCAGCCGCGCGCTGGTCGCCCGTCCAGCCGATGGTGCTCGTAAACAGCACCAGAAATTCGTAATCCTTGAGAATCTCGATAACGCCATCCCAGGACACATGGTGCGGGTTCGCATCAAGCAGACGCGAGCCTTCCAGCATGCCGGCCGGGTACGCCAGCCACACCGGATACCAGTAGCTTTCTATTTCGCGCGTGGCAGGCCAGCGCGAAGACGCGCCTCCATCGAAGTTCTCAAAAGAAGGCGGGTTTAGAAACAGTGTTTTCAGTGGCATATCGATTCATAGTTTAACATCGCCCAGCTTGCAGGCATTGCGTCCTAGACTGCTCTCCTCATCGGATGGGTCACCCTGAGCGAAGCGAAGGACCTGCTTTTCCGCGGGTTGTGCAAATGAATTTGGCACCTGCAACCTGTGCGGCCCGGCCGCTTACCGTGCGCCCAGATTGATCCAGTTTCGCAGGCCGCCTGAAACCCGCAGGAGCGACAACCGGGCCTTCAGCAGCACGAAACGCGCATCCAGCGCATCCGCGAATCGCGCCCGCTCATTGATGCGCGCTTCCATCTCATCGGCAGGTGTGACCGGCGGCGCGCCCGGCGCAGGAGGGGCACCATTCATCTGCAGCAGCACCGCCTGCAGCTGCTGCCCGGCAAGGGTGGCCTGCAGGTCCGCAATGTGCGCCTGCGCCCGCAGCTCCGGGAAGCTCCCCTTTAACTGCACCGCCTGCTGTTCGGCGAGCTGGCGGCCTTGAATCGCCTGCACATCGGCATGCACCGCGTCGGCGGCCGACTCGCGCGCCTTGGCACTCGTCCCCGCGTTGAACAACGGCCACGTGATCTGCGCGGCAATGCCGAAGTTATTCGGCTGCAGCGGCAGCGCGTAATAACGGTTGTAATTGTTCAGGGTGGTTTGCAGGTAGTCGTACCGAAAACCGAAGCCGATCTGCGGCCGGTAGTTCACCCGCGCATCGCCGTGCGCTGCATAGTGCTTGCTCACGGCATTGCTGAAGCCCGCTTCCACGTTCGCCATGCGCCGCACCAGCGGGGCTTCGTCACCGGGCCCGTTTTTCGGAATACTCGCGGTTTCAGTCTGCATCTCGTACTCCGGCAGCCCGGTAAAGTCGCTCAAACGCTTCCGCAGCAGCGCCGCCTGCGCTTCGAGGTCCAGCCGTTTAAGGTCGGCCTGCGCGGCGGTCAGCTCCGCGCGGGTAGCGGCGATTTGGCTTTCCACCCCCGCGGTCAACCTGTCTTGCGCGATCGCGGCAAGCCGGTCGGCGAACTTCTTTTCCTCGTCGAGCGCCGCCAGTTCCTGCACCACCGTATTCAGCTGCAGGTAGTCGAGCCCGCAATCCAGCTCCAGCTGGTCTTCCGCATCCTGAAGGTTCAGCACCGCCGTGTGCAGCCCTGCCTTGGCCGCGCGAATGTAGTCGGGCTGCGAAAAAGAAAAAACCAGCGAGGAGATTTCCGCGTTGAACACGCTCGGGACACCGCCCAAAAAGCCGTAGGAATATCCAGCCCCCGAACCCGCCGATACGGAGGGAATATAGGCGTCGTGCGTTTGAGCGAGCGCCGCTTGTGCTTTGGCCACGTCGGCCCGTGCCATGCGGACCGACGCGCTGTTGCGCTTTGCCAGGTCCACGGCGGAGTAAAGGGAAAGCTGCGCATCGGCACAGGGGAGCAGCAGCAAAAACATACCCAGTGAAAGAAGACCGATGCGCCCAGGGCGCGGAAAAAAACAAAACAACTGGAAGAACCCCCTCGCGGTCTTGCCTTGCTTTGGACAATCTTGCTCCGGCCCGAGCTTGGAGCGATTTTACCCTGAGGGGACTGCCGCGCCGCGCATGAACCCACGTCCGGGTAGGAGTCGGAATCCGCTTTCACTGAAGTGTGGACAGTGCTTGACCGATCAGGATGATCCCTGTTTGTTCAGAGAAAACCTTCCACGCTTGAAGTCCGCTAGCGCAAAGGCTCCACCGCGATACCGTTCGTCAGGGGTTGACCGCCCTGCGAGGCTAAAGCCACTGTATCCCCCGTTTGCACGCCCGACAGAATCTGCACTTGCGTCAGGTTGAGCGCGCCCGGCGTCACCTCCGACCGCTTCAGTTTCCCATGCACGATCTTGTACACATACGTCAGGCCCTGTTCGTTATGGAGCGCTTCACGCGGCACAAACAAGGCATCGGTCACGTTGTTGATCGTCACCGTTACGTCCACATTTGTGTCCGGCAGCAGCCCGTCTTGCGGGCTGTCGATGGAGCACAATACCTCACCCACATTGCGCGTTGTGTAGGCCACAACCGTTGAGGGAAGCCGCACAATGTGCCCTCGCCAGGGTGTGTCCGGTTTGGCTGCCCACTTGAACGTCACCGGCTGTCCTACGTTCAGTTTGCCGATATCCGGCTCGTCGAAGTACGCCATCACCTGCAGGTGGTTCAGGTCCGCGATCTGCAGCAACCGGTCGCCCTGCTGCACATACTGGCTCGCCGTCGCCGACAGCGAGTACACCGTACCCGCAACCGGCGCCCGTACCTCTGCCCGGCTTAACGCGTCTTCGGCCGCTGCCACCGCCGCTCGTGCCTGCGCAACCTCGGCTTGCGACTGCTGGAGGTCGGGCGCTTGCCGCGCGCCCTGACGCTGCTGGAGCACGCCGAGGCTCGCCTGGTCCGCGCTGACGCGGTTTTGCGCCTGCGCCACCTCGCTTGCCGAGGCCGCGCCCCCCGCTTGAAGTTTCGTAAGCGTCTCCAGCGCCTGCTGCGCGCTTCCGAGCTCCGCCCG
>CAXTKZ010000059.1:0-19963 GCA_964244985.1 uncultured Acidobacteriaceae bacterium | reverse complement strand
CGCCGATGCACGCTCGCCTGCACCTCCGGCACGCTGCCGTCGTTCAGGTCCACCTCTGTCGGCTCGCCCTGGAGCAGCACCCGGCGCGACACGCTTCCCCGCGCGGGTACGGTGAGCATCTCCGTGGTCGAGGTTTCCGCCGAGCGCACCGTCAACGGTACCTGCCCTTCGGCATAGCCGGTGTTTGTCGCCTCCACGGACACCAACCACTGGCCGCCCGCGCCGTTCTTGCTTGAAAACACATTGTTGATCGCGAGGTCGGGCAATCCCGGGTCATCGTAGACCCAGGTTTTAAAAAAAGCGTGCAAGTCCGGCCCATGCGCCGCCAACAGCTTTTCAAAATATTCAGGCGTCGTGTCCTTTCCCGGGTCGTACGCCCGCAGCGCCGCACGCAGGGCGTCGTCGCCAGCGAGTGAGCGCAGCATCAGCAGGACAAAGGTCGCCTTGATGTTGAAAAACAGGGGTTCCCGCGCCTCGATGAGAGTTTGGCCGGTCCCCGCGCCGGGTGTCGCGGGTTCGGCCGCCGCCAGCGCGGCGCGGCCTCCATCCAGCGCGGCGAGTGCTTTAGGGCGGCCTTCGGTACGCTCCGTCCATAGAAACTCCATCAGGCCCGCTACCCCCTCGCGCAGCCAGGGCCGCTCCGCGCGAAAGTACACATGCGTGAGCGGCCCGGCGAGCGTGCCGGCCAGCTGCGAAGGCTGATCCCGCAGGCGATCCTGTTGAAGGCTCAACAACAGCGCATCCCCATCGTCGAAGGGCAGCGCATCCTCTACCGGCAGCCCCACCAGGGTCAGCGGGATGGAGGGCGCCTCCCCGAACCAGTCGGCAAACAATGGATCGAGCAGCCTGGCCGCCGCCGCGTAGTTGCCCGCTTCCTGCCCGGGCAGCGCCCCCGTGGTCAGGAGCGGCCCCCGAGTTTCAACCCGAGACGCCAGCACGAGCGACGGCACGGCAAAGCCGAGCGGCGTAGGGGGCAGCGCCACCCGCAGCACCCCAGGAAACGCCGCCGTGGGCAGGGCCGCGGGGACGGGCGCGGGGATGCGGTGCCCGTTCAGCACGACGATGTTTGCCGGGTCGCCCGTGAACTCGACGGTAACCGCCATGCGGACGGCGGCGGCGCTATTTTGCTGCTTTTGCCGGTCGCGTTCGCGAAGCAGCTTTGCCCCATCTCCCAGCAGCGCCGGCACCGAGGATGCGGGGTACCAGACAGTGTTGCCGAACCCTCGCAGCGCCGTAAAACCTTCGCTCACCGTGTCCCAATCCGTTTGCCGCCCGAGCGCCGCCGAGGCTTGCGCCCGGTCCAAACGCCCACTCCCTGCGCTCACCGTGCCCGCGTACTCGACCGTCAGCTCAACCGATGCGCCCGGTGCGAGCGGCGCGGACAAGGCCGCGGCAGCCTCAGACAGTACACCAGTGTGGTCCCCGTCCGAGTCCAGGGGCTGAACCGTGAACCGGAGCGGCTTGCCCCCGCTGCGAATCTGGTCGAAATGCAGCGACGAGCTCAGTTGCAGGGGCAGCACCGGGAGCGGTTCCTTGCCGTCGTTGCGCACCGTTATGCGTGCCTGGGCCTCCAGCCCCGCCGTCGCGGGCTCCAAGTGCAGGGTGAGGTCGTAGGCAGTAAAGGTCGGAGCGGTGCGCATGGCATCGGTGACAGTTGCCCGCACCGGTTGGGGCGCGGAAGCGGCGGCGCCGCCGGGGTGCGAAGCTACAACCGTGCCGTGCGGAGCGTCCGGCGCGGAGGGCATTTGCCCCGCCGCTGCCCGCAGCCCGACCAGCAATATCAAGACAGCGCAGGAAAAATTCAGAACGAGCCCAGGCCTTTTTGCTTTTTCGGGGCAGCGGGAGGCGCATCCACAGGGGAAGCCACCCGCCGCTGGCGCGCTGCCTCAAACAACACCACAGCCCCCGCCACCGATACATTTAAAGACGCAATGGCTCCCGCCATGGGTATCCGCAGCAGGTGATCGCAGGTGCGCTTCACCAAATCGTGCAGGCCAGCGCCTTCGCGGCCCAGCACCAGCGCGCACGGTACGGTGTAGTCGAATGCGTCGTAGTCGGTGGCCCCGCGCTCGTCCAGGCCCAGCACCCATACTCCCGCTGCCTTGACCTGCTCCAGCGTTCGGGTCATGTTCACCACACGTGCGAACGGCATGTGCTCCGCCGCCCCCGCCGCCGCTTTCGCCGCCGCGGCGCTCAGGGGCGCGGCCCGGCGCTCGGTTGCGACCACCCCGCGCACCCCGGCTCCGTCCGCGGTTCGCAGCAGCGCACCAAAATTTTGCGGGTCTTCCACGCCGTCCAGCAGGAGCAGCAGGGCCGGTTCAGCACCGGGCGCAAGCAGGTCCTCGAGTTCGGCCAGAGCCTTGGGCCGCACCAGCGCCACCACACCCTGATGCGCGGTTGTCCCGGCCAGCTCGTTGAGGGTGTCGCGGCCTTCCATCCGCAAACGAATGCCCTGCTCCCGGCATAAAGCGGCTAGGTGCTCAAGCTTTGCATCGGTCCGGTCGCGCAGAAGGCACACATGGTCGAACCGGCGGGAGCCTGCCCGCACGGCCTCCGCCACCGGATGGAGCCCATACAAGATATCCACGTTTCCAGTGTACCGGTCTTAAATTCATAGCAGGAATTGCGTCCTTTGCCCTCCAGCTCCCGTCTGTTTCAGCAGCAATGACGCGCACATCCGCCATCCCCGTCCCTCAGGCTGCCAACACGGAGATCGCCCGGAGGCTGCGCGCGGGCGACCCGCTCCTGCTCGATCAGCTCATTGTCGAGTACCAGCACAGGCTTCTGCGTTACCTGCTGTACCTCACCGGCAACCGCGACCTGGCCGAAGACCTGTTCCAGGAAACCTGGATGCGTGTGCTCCTGCGCGGCGCGCAGTTCAATGGGTCGGCGCGGTTCGACACATGGCTTTTCACCATTGCGCGCAACCTCCTCATCGACTTTCGCCGCCGCCGCACGATGTCGAGCCTCGAAGAGCTTTCCTCGCACACGGAAGACGACCGCCCCTTTGAGATCTCCAGCCCAGACCCCGATCCGTTTGAGCGCTACGTAGCGAGCGAAAACAGAACGGTGGTTGCCGAAGCTCTTTTATCGTTGGAGCCGCTGTACCGCGAAGTGCTGGTCCTGCGCTTTCATGAGGAGCTCGCGCTGGACGAGATTGCCGCCGTCACCGGTGCTCCCTTGTCCACCGTCAAATCCCGGCTGTATCGTGGGCTGGCTGCGCTGCGTCCGCGGGTGGAAGCCGCGACGGAGCGGACAGGGGAGGTTCCATTTTCATGACCGTTTCCAGCCAGAACCCCGACCCGCGCGTCGTCGCCGCGCTTGCCGGCACCGATGCCCCGCGTGAACGTGCACTGAGCCTGCGCACCCGCCGCACCGTCCACAATGCCGCGGCAGCCCGGCGCGGAGAACGCGCACAGGAGCGGCGTTCCCTTGCCATCGCGCTCATGCTGACCGGGGCTTTGGCGCTCGCGCTCGCGCCGGCGCTGTGGGCCGGCATCGACGATATACTCGGCGGCGAAACGCTGCTGGACCTGCCCGGCATGCTGATCGTGCTCGGTATCTTTCTATGCGTCGCGGTAGCGGCGGCACTTCTGCTCGTAAGCGGCGAGCGCGCCAAACGGGAACCCACCCGATGAGCTTCCGCGGCCATGGCCTTGCGCACGAGCCATCGCCGGTCTTTTCGGACGAGCTCAAGCTCATCCCACGCTGGTCGATCGCAGCGGCGGCGGCAGCGTTTGTCACGTTCTTATACGTGTTTTGGGTTGTGGTGCCCGCGCATCGCCACCACCAGGTGCCTTTTGGGCTCAGGCTGTACTTTGCTCTTTCCTGGTCTGCGCTTTCAGCCTTATACATGCTGATGGTGGGCTACATTTCGCGCGATACCGCGAGGCGCGGCATGCGGGCCCGGCTTTGGATCGCGGTATGCCTCGTGTTGCCGGGCGGCATTGGAGCGGTGTTGTACTTTCTGCTAAGGCTGCCGCTTATTGCCCTGTGCCCGGTCTGCTCCACACGGGTGGGGACCGGCTACCATTTTTGTCCGCAGTGCGCATACCAGCTGGCGGCCTCCTGCGGGCGCTGCTGGCGCGGCATGGGGTTGACGGATCGTTTTTGCGTGGAGTGCGGCTTCGACCGCGCCGGGCAGGAAGCGCCGGAACGGTTGTATGCGTTCCGCGACGGCATCTAGCACGGTATACTCACGCTGCCCATGGCTTTGACCGCCCTTATCGTCGATGACGAACAGCTTGCCCGCGAAGAGCTGGAGTTCCTGCTCGAGAGCGATGAGGACGTTGAGATCGTAGGGCAAGGCAGCAACGGCATCGAGGCTGTTGAGCTTATCCGTCGGCACCGACCCGACGTAGTTTTTCTCGATGTGCAAATGCCCGGCCTGGACGGCTTCGCTGTGATCCGCAAACTGCTGGAGTCGCATACAAGCGCCGAGCTGCCGCAAATTGTCTTTGCAACCGCCTTCGACCAGTATGCGGTGCGCGCCTTCGACGTCAATGCCATCGATTACCTGCTGAAGCCATTTGAGCGGACGCGCGTGCTCCAGGCCCTCGCGCGGGCGCGACAGCGTGTGCGGGCGTCAGCCGGTCCTTCCCCCTTGGCTGGTCCTGGTACAGCGCCGCCCCCCATTGCGGAAGCGCAGCTCGGCGCGCTGCTGCGGCTGCTTGAACAGGGCAATGCGCCCCGGCTGCCCGCGACGTCCAAAGTCGTTCTCCAGGCCGGATCGCGTTTGCTGCTTATCGACCAGAAGGATATTTGCTATGCGGCGGTCGAGGACGGCACGGTAACGGTTGCCACTGCCGTGTTGGAGGGCCAATCGAAGTGCCGCACATTGGAAGAACTTCTGGATCTGCTGGACCCCGGCATGTTTTGGCGGGCGCACCGGGGCTATGTGGTCAACCTGAACCATATCCGCGAAGTGGTGCCATGGTTCAAGGGCAGCTACCAGCTCAGGATGGGCGATAAGAAGGGCACGGAAATCCCGGTCAGCCGGACGCAAACGCGGCGGTTGCGGGAGTTATTCAAGCTGTAGCCGCTTTGCGGTAGCCTGTCGAAGAAGGAGCTTTTATGACACAGGATGTGCAGCCGCTCGCCGGGTTCAATCTCCATGCCGAAGAAGTTCTGCGGCACCTGAAGGAGTCGCACAGGCCCATGGAACTGACGGTGGACGGCAAAGTGGAACTGGTTGTGATGGATGCCGAAGAATATCAGCGGCTTCAGGGCTTGGCTGCCGGGTATGGCGACTTCGACGATACAGGGTTAGACAAAGCCCTCGCCGAAGCGGAGGAAAGTATTCGGACGGGGCGTGTCTACTCCGTAAAAGAAGCTTTCGACGAAGCAAGACGAATCAGTGGCCTACCTCGTTAAGCTGTCGCCGCGGGCGCTGGACGACCTCCTGGAAATCTCTTTCTATATCCAAACCGACATTTCCGACCGAGCCAATGTATGGTTCAAAAATCTGGAAGCGGCAATCGACAGTTTGGCGGAGATGCCGCGCCGCTGCGCTCAACTTTCCGACCGCCCTCTAATTCATCAAATGCTCTATGGCTCAGGCCGGAACACATATCGCGTTCTTTTCCGCATTGAGGAGAAGCGAAAGCGTGTTCTGGTGCTCCACATCCGTCACGGCGCTCGATGGGGCTCAGGCGTTTAACTCTACCCGCTTCCCCACCCGCCCCGACCGCCCCATCGCGACCCAGCCCGCCGCACCGAGCGTCAGCAGCGCGATCACCCCCTGCGAGCACACGCAGTACAGGCACCATACCTGCAGCACATCGCGCTCAATATGCGTGAGGTACAGCGCATAGCCCAACCCGGCAGCCGCGCTTACCAGCAGCAGCTTTCTCAGTCCAAATACGGCAAGAAGAAGCAGCAACGCATACCCGGCGATGCCGATGGCGGCCACCGGTACTCCGTGCCCGGGCCCGAAGTGGAAAAGGGCATACCGGCTGTGGTTCACAATGCCGCAGTCCCAGCGGGCGTTGATGTCGCAGGGCTCGACGCCGGTGGAATAGTGGACCCGCAGCGCGAGCGAAGATACGATAATGCCAAGGGCCGCGAGCAGTGCGAGCAGGATGCGCATGGGAACACTCCGGGCCGCTGCCGGCCGTATGTTGAGAGTTTACAGCCCGCGTCCGGGCTCCAGGAGTTTTGTGATGTCCGCACCTATTCGTACCGCCCTTCTCGCCGCCGGCTTTTTCGCCGCGCTTACCAGCCACGCACAGTTTTCGCAGCAGCCGCAGGTTCCGGCATCCATGATGGACTCGCCCGCGCTTAAGCCGCCGGCCGGGGCTAGCATTGCGATCGTTGAGTTTTCAGACCTGGAGTGCCCGGCCTGTGCAGCCGCGAATCCCACGCTGATGAGCGCGAAAGACAAATACCGCATCCCGTGGATGCGCCACGACTTTCCCCTGCCGCAGCACAACTGGAGCATGCAGGCAGCGGTCAACGCACGCTGGTTCGATACAAAATCGCAGAAGCTGGGCGACGCCTACCGCGATGAAATCTTCGCGCACCAGAGCTCGATCGAAACGCCGGACGATCTGAACCAAGCCACGCAGAAGTTTGCGCAGGCTCACGAAGTGCAGCTTCCATTCGCCATGGACCCCCAGGGCAAGCTGGCCGATGAAATCCGGGCGGACCGCGACCTGGGCCGGCAGCTCGGCGTACACCAGACGCCCACAATCTGGGTAGTCACCGCGCACTCGCACGACCCCGGCCACTCGTTTGTGCAGGTGTCTGATCCGCAGCTGCTGTTTACGTATCTGGATCAGGCGGTTTCTGCAACCGCAACCCCGAAAACAACCTCTGCGGCGGCCCACAAAAGCCGCGGCACGCGCTGAGAATGCAAGAAACGGAGATTGTATGGCGACCAAGGTAGCTGTGCCGGTTGAGCAGGAGTTCAAAAGCGAAATCGCCGAATGGCTGGAAGCTTTCGACGAGGTCGTCGTGCAGGAAGGCGCGGAACACGGCGCGCAGTTGATGGAGGCGCTGCGTAAACGCGCGGGAGAGGCAGGCATTGCGACGCCGGGCGAGCTGATTACGCCCTACCGCAACACCATCCCGAAGCATGAGGAAGAGCCCTACCCCGGCGACCGCGATCTGGAGCGGCGCGTGGAATCGCTGATCCGCTGGAATGCCATGGCGATGGTGCATGGGCAGAACAAGAGAGATGCGGGCATCGGCGGCCATATCGCGACTTATTCTTCGCTGGCGACGCTGTTGGAAGTGGGGTTCAACCACTTCTTTCATGCAAAATATGGTGATCAGCCGGGAGATTTTATCTACTTCCAAGGCCATGCCTCGCCGGGCGTGTATGCGCGGGCCTATCTGGAGGGCCGGTTCGACGACGAGCGGCTCGGCCTCTACCGGCACGAGCTGCGCGGCAAGCCGGGGCTGTCGAGCTATCCGCACCCTTGGCTTATGCCCGATTTTTGGCGCTTTCCCACGGTTTCCATGGGCATCGGCCCTTTGAACGCGATCTACCAGGCGCGTTTTATGCGCTACTTGGAGAACCGCAGCCTGATCGAGAAAACGCCGCGTAAAGTCTGGGCGTTTGTCGGTGACGGCGAAACGGACGAGGTCGATACCCTTGGCGCGATCACGATGGCCTCGCGCGAAAAGCTCGACAACCTGGTATTCGTCATTAATTGCAACCTCCAGCGGCTGGACGGGCCCGTGCGCGGCAACATGCGCGTCATCGACGAGTTGGAAGGAGTGTTCCGCGGCGCAAACTGGAATGTGATTAAAGTCGTTTGGGGTTCGGACTGGGACAAGCTGTTTGAGCGCGACCACACGGGCCTTCTGCTCCAGCGTATGGAAGAGTGCGTGGACGGCGACTTTCAAGCTTTTAAAGCCAAGGGCGGTGCGTATCTTCGCAGGGAGTTCTTCGGCAAATACCCCGAGCTGCTGGAGCTGGTCGCCGACTACACCGACGAGCAGTTAGGAGCGCTGCACCGCGGAGGGCACGACCCGGCAAAGATTTACAACGCGTACAAGCGTGCGACCGAGCACACGGGCGGCCCCACGGTCATTCTTGCAAAGACGGTAAAGGGCTATGGGTTTGCGGGCACACAGGCGCGCAACGCGTCGCACCAGGAAAAGAAGCTGACGGATGAAGCATTGGCGGCGTTCGTCAAGCAGTTCGACCTGCCTTTAAGCGAAGAACAGGCTCGCAATGCAAAGCCCTGGAAGCCTGGCGCGGACGCGCCGGAGATCCGCTACATGCAGGAGCGGCGGCAAACCCTCGGCGGCTACCTGCCCGCGCGGACCGTGCCGCCCATGCAGTTCCAGGCTCCTCCGAGCGAGTTCTACTCCGAGTGGACCGCGGGCTCCAAAGGCCGCGAGGTTTCGACCACCATGGGGTTTGTGTCGATCCTGCGCGCCCTGATGAAGGATCCTAAAATCGGCAAATTGATCGTCCCCATCGTGCCGGATGAGGGCCGTACCTTTGGGCTTGAGTCTGCCGTCCGACAGGTGGGCATTTACGCAAGCGATGGCCAGAAATACAAGCCCCATGACGCCGATGTCATGCTCTTCTACCGTGAAGAAAGAGACGGGCAGATTCTGGAAGAAGGCATCACGGAAGCGGGCTCCATGGCCTCCTTTACAGCGGCGGGAACGGCGTACGCGAACTATGGACTGCCGTCGATTCCCTTTTACATGTATTACTCCATGTTCGGCTTTCAGCGTGTGGGTGACATGATCTGGGCGTTTGCCGACTCACGCGGCAAGGGCTTCCTGATGGGCGGAACCGCGGGCCGAACCACCATGCTCGGCGAAGGTTTGCAGCACCAGGACGGGCACTCTCATTTACTTGCCAGTACCGTCCCGACCTGCCTAAGCTACGACCCGGCGTATGTGTATGAGCTCGCGGTGATCGTCGAAGATGGCATGCGGCGCATGTATGCGGAGCGTGAGGACTGCTTCTACTACATCACCATGTACAACGAGGACTACGCGATGCCCGCTATGCCGCAGGACGTCGCGGGCAAGTCAGTGCGGGAGGGTATTGTGCGCGGCATGTACCGTCTCCAGGCCGCGCCGTCGGTTGAAAAAGGAATACCTGTGCAGCTGCTCGCCTCGGGGCCGATCGTGAACGAAGCTTTGCGTGCGCAGGGCATCCTTGCCGAGCGTTACGGCGTGTCCGCCGACGTGTGGAGCGTGACCAGCTGGAACGAGCTGCGCCGTGATGCGCTTGAAGCCGAGCGCTGGAATCGCCTGCACCCGGCGGATGGCGAAAAGCAGCCTTACGTGCTCACAGCCTTAAGTGGCGCCCAGGGCCCGCTAATTGCCGCCAGCGATTATATGAAGACCCTGCCCGACCAGCTTGCTCCGTGGCTCGGCTCGCGCTTGAGCACGCTTGGTACCGACGGCTTCGGGCGCTCGGACAACCGCGAACACCTCCGGCGGCACTTCGAGGTGAATGCGGAGTCGATTGTGGCCGCGACTCTGTCGAAGCTGGCGCGGGATGGGGCGTTCGATAAGGCAAAGGCGCAGGCTGCCTTTGCGGAGTTGGGTGTTGAAACGGAAGGCATAAACCCGGCGCGGCTATAGTTTTGCCGCCACTAAAAAGCCCGCATCGCTGCGGGCTTTTCTTAAGTAGGAGTGCATGGAACACGTCGGCACGGTTGCCAGCCTTTGGCGCTATCCCATCAAGAGCATGGGCGGTGAGCGTGTGCCCGCTGTGTATGCAGCGGCACGAGGCTTGCGCGGCGACCGGCGGCTTGCCTTTACGAGTGCCGGTGCCCCTGTCGGCAAACCGATGCTGTCCGGTGAAGAACGCCACCGTATGCTGCTGTGCACCGCTCGGTTTACAGCAGCGCCCGAAACGGATAACCCGGTCGAACCCGGCTGGGTGGAGGTGAGGACACACACGGGCGCGTATTTCCACGCGGAAGATGCGGCGCTGATCCCGGCGCTGCAATCGGGGCTTGCGAAGCAGAACCCGATGTGGCTGACCGCCGATGCGCAGCCGTTCATGGACTGCCGTCCCGTCTCCCTGATGTCGCTCGCAACCCTCCGGCAGCTTTCGGACGAAATGGACTTGCCCCTCGAACCGGCGCGCTTCCGCGAAAACATTCTGCTCGACCTGCCGGGGCTTCCCGGCTTTGGCGAGGACGCTTTCGTGGGGCGTACGCTGCGCATCGGCGGAGCCGAGATTGCGATCAAAGAGCGCGACCCGCGCTGCCGCGTGATCACAATCGACCCCGGGACCGGCGAACTGATGCCCGAGCTGATGAAGCTGGTCGCGCGCGAGCACGAAAACCGCGCGGGGGTGTATGGAGTTGCAACCGTACCCGGCTTGGTCACCGAAGGTGACCCTGTTCTGTTGGTTGACCGCTAAGTAACACGCTCTCGGTCTCCGGTCACGTACTCTCGATTATTGTTGCGGCAATACCCTTTCGGCGTAGACTTAAGAATCGGTAGTCCGGCCCCTGAAAGTGAGGGCCATTGATGCCGTGAAGCCGCTGCTGAAATTCATTCTTACAATCTTCCTCCTATGTCTCGGCTTTGAATGCATGGTGTATGCCTTAAACCTGCTCAATCGTCCGAGCGACCGCGCTGTGTATGAGGGCACGGCGTGCCTCGTTCTTCTGCTCCTCTTTCTGCCGATCGTGCTGTGGCGCGTTTGGCGGAGGTTGTTATGAGCTTTCTCGATCATATGAATGAACCGCCCATGGTTCGTATGTCGTACAGAGGTAACTTTTCCCCGCGACTGCTTAAGCTGCTCGGGCTCGCGCTTCTTTTCTTGTTCGCCCTAATCTTTTTCTTCAACTATGTGTTCGCGGTAACGCGCATCGGCGCGGGCTATACGGGGATCGAAATTGTCCTTTCCGGCTCGCAGCGCGGCGCATCGGAAATACCCATCCGTACAGGCTGGGTATTCTATAGCCCGCTCCAGAGCCAGATCGTCGAGTTCCCCACGTATGTGCAAACAGTTAAGTGGACGCGCAACGTCGATGAAGGCAAGCCGTTGAACGAAGAAATGGATTTTAATTCGAAGGAAGGATTGCAAATCTCGGCGGACGTATCCCTTTCTTATGCCATTGAACCATCCAAGGTCCCGGACTTCTACCTGAAGTACCGGATTACCGACTTAGACCGTTTCACGCACGGCATTTTGCGCGACATAACCCGCAACTCTCTGAATGAGGTCGCCTCCACTTACACCGTCGAGCAGATCTATGGCGAACAGAAGGCGCAGTTTCTTCATCAGGTTGAAGTGTTGATCCAGCAAAAGATGCTGGCGGTCGGTGTAGGCATTCAGCAGTTCGGCTTTATCGGTGCTCCGCGCGTGCCGGAGGTGATCGCCAGCGCCATTACAGCCAAGGCACAAGCCATTCAGAACGCTGAACGCGCCCGCAATGAGCTTGCCCAAACGGAAGCCGAAGCCGCGAAGAAAGTCGCTGAAGCCGATGGCGATGCAAAATCGAGCGTAACCCGCGCGCAAGGCGAGGCGGAAGCAAACCGCATCCGGCAATCGTCCATCACGCCCCAACTTTTGGAGCTCCGGCGGCTTGAAAACCAGCGACAGTTGATCGACCGCTGGAATGGCCAACTGCCGCAGGTGGAATCGGGTGGGAGCAACGGCGGGCTGCTGCTGCAGTTGCCGAAGCAGTAACTCCGGACCCACGTCTTCGTTGCTTGACTGAGCACAAGACGTGGGTACCGCTCCCTCCTACACGGCAGGTTGGTTCGTATGCCTCAACACTCCTACCTCATATTCCCAGCGACCAGCCTGTTCACCCTTGTCCAGCAGAGCTGCAACCGGGTCAATCTGCACAGTACCCGGCACCTCCAAAGCAAATAGCTTAGGGATGTAGGACTGCTCGGAATCACACCCCAGCGCACGAAAGCTGTTTCTAACTAATGAAATATCGTGCTCATCAGCTACATACACTCTGAACACGCTGTTTAGAGAAGCTTGTACAAGCCTGACGAACAGGAACTGCCCGTTCTCCTGGTGCGTCAGTACAACATCTCCGCTACTAATACCTTTAATAAAAAGCGGAATGTTATCAATCTGGTAAACGTCACTCTGCTCGACTGGAGAGGCCCAGAGAGTTTCCCACCTAACAGGCGGATACCCATCTCCGTCTTGATCCAACTCAAAAGCAACTTTTACGAAGTGCTCTGCCATTGCATCAGAAACGTGTGCCTGCAGCAGCCTGCGTCAGGGTCACAGCCCCTTCCAACGGCGTCGCCTCCACCGAGTCCCCGACACGCACCGTGAACTTGCCGGGGTCGATCGTCCACTTCTTGGCCGCTGGGTCATACCAGGCGAACGCACGTGCATCGAGCGGGACGGATACATGCTTCGTTTCGCCGGGTTGCAGCATGACCCGCTCGAAACCCTTCAGCTCCCGTTCCGGACGCTCCTCCTTCGGGCGGTCTTCCGATACATACACTTGCGCGATATCGGCACCGGCGCGGCTGCCCGTATTGGTCACATCGAAGTTCGCGGTCACCTGCGGATTCGCACCGCTGGAGGCAGGCGTGACTTGAAGGTTGGCAAACTTAAAGCTTGTATATGACAATCCGAACCCAAATGGGAATAACGGCTGCACATGGTTGTGCTCATACCCACGGTATCCTACAAACAGACCCTCTTTATAAGTCACGGTCTTGGTTCCGGGCGCGGGATAATAATTGTTGAAGGTCGGGTTATCCTCGGCGCGGCGTTCAAACGTCGCGGGCAGGTGACCCGAAGGGTTGACGTCCCCAAGCAATATCTCGGCCAGCGCGCGCCCGCCTTCCTGCCCGGCGTACCAGGTTTCGAGCAGCGCCTTTGTATCTTTCAACCAGGCTTGTGAGTCGACGTTGCCGCCCGAAGTGACAACCGTAATTACATTTTTGTTAATTGCCGCCAAGTCGGAAATCATGCGGTGCTGGCCATAGGGCAGGCTGAAAGAACGGTCGCCGCCTTCGCTTTCACTGTCGTGGTCAAAGCCCGCCATCACCACAACAGCGTCCACTTTACCCGCAAGCTCCTTGGCGCGCTTGCTCACCAGCTCTTGCTCCTCATCGGCGATGCCGAACGACAGCTTGCCGCCGAACGGACCATTCTGTTTATCTTCAACGACCACCTTATGCGGGCCAGCTGTCAAATCGAGCGTCTTATGCACCTCGTACGACCGCACTAAATCCCAGTTATCGATAATCTCCGTGCCGTCCACATAGACGCGATTTCCGGAGCCCTCGCCCGAGCCATCGAGAATAAAGGCGTACTTACCCGCCGTGGGCGGCGTGAAGTAACCGGTCCAACGGCGCGACTCTTTTTTCGGTGGACCTGCCAAGGCGGCGACAAGGTTGGCGAATGCTTCCGGATCGGCCACAAGCACGTCGATGTCGAGCCCTTTCGCACTTACGCTGTGAACATTCGCCGTGCCCTTGGCCGGACCGGAAAGCTCATCGTTTTGAAAGCTCTCTAGAGTCAGCCCCGGTTTGCCGCCGGAAGCTTCGGTGCTGTATTGCGTAGCGCGTGCAATCTGGCCGAGCTCCGGCACACAGCGGTCATAATACACAGTTGCCTTACCCGCGAGGGCGTTCGACAAACCCTCCACCGCGCTGACGGCATGGAACGGCTTGACCGCCGCGCTGCCGCCGCCGACCGGCACGCCGGGGTAAGCGTCGGGGCCGACCACCAGGATCGACTTGAGCTTGTTTTTGTCGAGCGGCAGCAGGCTGCCTTCATTCTTTAGCAGCACGGCGGACTCACGCGCGGAGTCAAGCGCAGCGGCCGCGTTTTGCGGATCGAGATAGGAGATCGATGGATCCACCTGCGGGCGGTCGAGCCAGCCAAACTCCATTGCGGTCGCCAGAATGTGACGTACTTTATCGTCGATGGTCGCCTGCGTCACGGTGCCGGCTTTGAGTGCGGGTTGGAGGTTTGAGGGGTTCATGAACTTGCCCGTAGGCATTTCCAGGTCGAGACCGCCGTTCGCCGCCCCTACGGCGTCATAGGTCGCAACCCAGTCAGACATCAGCGTATTTTGAAACCCCCACTCCTTGCGCAGAACCTCGATATTGAAGTGTCCATTCTGCGTCGCATGCGCACCGTCGATCAGGTTGTAGGAGTCCATGACCGCGCCGACGTGACCTTTTTTGACGGCGGCCTCAAACGCGGGTAGGTAGATTTCGTGCACCGTGCGGTCATCGATCTGTGTATTGGAGTCATGCCGAAGAAACTCGGAGTTGTTGCCGAGGTAATGTTTCACGGTCGCGCTGACACCCTGCGATTGCAGCCCGAGAATATAGTTTGCTGCGATCTGTCCCGAAAGAAATGGGTCTTCGCCGAAGTACTCGAAGTTACGCCCGTTGCGCGGCGAGCGGTAGATATTCACGCCCGGTCCGAGCTGGTAGTAAATGCCCCGCGCGCGGTCATCGCGCCCGATGCCCGCACCCACACGCGCTGCAAGTTCGCGGTCCCAGCTTGCTGCCAGGCCGATGCCGCCGGCGTAAGTCGTCGATGGAAAACCGGAGTTGGAGCGCACGCCCACCGGCCCGTCCGACATTTCAAATGCAGGCAGGTTTACCGAGGGCACGGGACGCGTAGCAAAGCCGGTGCCGCCGATGTATTCCAGCTTCTGCTCGGGGGTCATCTTCTGCACGATGGCATCGACGCGCTGTTTTTCCGCGGGGGTCAACGCATGGGGAGCCTGGGCGTGGGCACTGAGAGCAAAGAAAGCGAGGGGAAGCAAACATAGGCGGCGTGCCATGGAATCGTCCTTATCGGGGCGGAAAAGACTTCCCATCCTAACCAAGGCCATGCACGTTTGGAAAGCGGGACAAGTAACCGAAGTGCTCCCGTACACTGAGACCACCTTCTCGCTGAGCTCGTTATGCGGTATTTCGGATCGGGCGGCCTCCGGGTCGTTAGAGCGACCCGGGGCCGTAACCGAGGTGAGGAGGTGTGTAACGATGCCGAAAAAGGATGATTCATCCTTCTTCCGGGTGCTCATTATGATTGCCGTCGATTGGCGGTTCATGATGGCGCTTGCCGCACTTGCACTTGTGCTGCTTCTTAGGAAGTAGCGCACAACACCCGCGAGGCTCGAGAAACCTTGCGGGACTACTTCCGCCGATGCGACTTATTATCGCATATGGACCATAAGGGGGTGAGCAGTTTGCGCTCACCCCCTTGTCGCGCTTTACTGCAGCGACCAGTTCTGCGCGTTGGTTCCGTTGCAGGTCCACACCTGCACCGGCGTTCCCGACGTGGTGCCTGCCGACTGCACGTCCATGCATAGACCCGTGTTGTTTGCCGGGTGCAGCACATACCCGTTCCCCGCCGCCCCGGCCTGCCAGGCTTGTCCCGCAGACCCGTTGCACGGCTGCAGATTGACCGGCGACCCGCTGCTCGCGCCCGAAGCCGTCGCGCAGTACGCACCAAGCGAAACAGCGATGTTGTAATAGCCCGCCGGCTGCACGCCGCTGTTATTGAAGATCCACTTTTGCGCCGCGGTGCCGTTTGCGCTGTAAATCTGCATCTTGTTGCCGGTTGCGGTGCTTGCTCCGCTGTCGTCCAGCACCAGGCCCGGCGAGCTCGCAGGTGCCAGCACATGCGTTCCATTCAGGTTCGTCGTGCTGCTCGCGCCCTGTTGGTACACGCGGACATAGTCCACCAGCATGGTTGCGGTTGAGGGCGTACTGCCGTCGGTCGCGCCGGGAAAGCCGCCGCTGCCGATCGCAAGGTTCAGCAAAATAAAGAACGGGTTGTTGAACACCCATTGGTCGCCGGAAGGCAGCGACGAAGGCGTGATCGTCAGGAACACGTTGCTGGTGGAGTCGCGGTAATACTGCAGCAGGTTCGGCGACCAGATGAGGCCGTAGATGTGATAAGCCCCGTCATCGACACGTCCGCCGTTCGGGAAGGTATAGCGCGCGCCGATGCCGCCGCCGCCCGAGTAGCCCGGCCCATGCGAGGTCGCGGAGGTCGTATTCGGGCCGTAGGACTGCACCCATTCCATAATGTCGTCTTCGCCCGACTGCGGCCAGCCGACCGAGCCGATGTTCGCACCCAGCATCCAGAACGCGGGCCAAAAACCGTCGCCCACTGGCAGCTTCATCCGTGCTTCCACACGCCCGTACTGGAAGGAGTACTTGCCCTGCGTTTTGAGCCGAGCCGAAGTCCAGGTGCCGCTGGAGTCGCGCCGGGCCTGAATGACAAGATTGCCATTGCCATCCTGATACGCGTTCGGCTGGCTTGCCACACACGGGGCAGCATTGGAGCCGCCGGCGCAGTAATTCTCGATTTCCGGGTTGCCGAAGCCGGTGTTGCCTGTGTCGTAGCCCCATTTGGAACTGTCGGGCAGCGTGTTGGCGGCGGCGTTGAACTCGTCGCTCCACATCAGGTTCCAGCTTTGGGCATGAAGGGGCACACTGCCCGCACAGACGAAAAAACCTGCTGTCGCCAGAGCAAGCGTGTTGCGGTGGCGCTTGCCGAAAATGCGGCTCAAGAAGAGTTTGCTGCCGTGGTGCGCCGTTGTCCGGTTTTTAGGAGACATACGTTAGTCCTTTGCGTTGGGAGTGAAGCTGCATGTGAAGCGTGGCCAAGGTAGCACGGGCAGTACACGCTTTGCAGGAAAACGTTTGTTCCTATCAACAACAGGTGTATACGGGAAAAATGGTGGTCCTCCGGCGGCACTCGGATAAAGTCGTGTGTGAGGTGGATCGGCTTCCCGATGCGACTTTTCCCGACCCGGATTTCCGCCCGTTTCCCCGTACTTCTTACTGCTCTTCTATGCGCGGCCTCCGCCCTGGCGCGCGGGCCGGCCGTGTTTGCTCCCATTCCACCAGAGGTCCGCTCGACCCACTACACCGTGACGATCGACGGGCACAGGACGCCGGTCGTGCACGCGGCCGAGAACCTCTACCTGCTCAACTTCGATACCGCCGGCCCGGTCGCTGTATCGGTCACGGCGCAGGATCCGCACTTCTGGGATCGCGGGGTGGAAGTGCAGCCGATGCGACTCGGGATCCGGCCCGTGCGGCATGGTGCGACCATCACCTTCCCGCTCGACAGGCCTGAAAAAATCTCCATCAGTGGCCCCGGTGATCGCTTCGCTGAAGCCGACATGCTGTTCCTGTTCGCGAACCCGCCGGACACCTCGGGCATCACGGCGCACAGCCCGGCGGTGCGCTGGTATAGCCCGGGCGTCCACCGCGAATCGATCGACGCCCGCTCCGGCGACACAATTTATCTCGCCCCCGGCGCTGTTATCTTCGGTTCGCTTAATTTGTGGCGGGTGCACGACGTCCGCGTGCTCGGCCGCGGCATGATCGTCTACGACGGCCCGCAAAATCCCGCGGACGACGACAGCTGGCTCAGCAAGCCAAACTGGCACGCCATCGTGATGCGCGACGCGCAAAATATCGAGATCAGCGGCATCACGACGGTCGTGCGCTCGCGCACCTGGCAGATCCAGATGAAGGACTCGCGCCACATCGGCTTTTACAACTTCAAGGCTGTCGCGGCCACGGCAGCCGACGCGAACCAGGACGGCCTGGACTGGCTGGGCGGCGGCGATACCACGGTGCGCGACTCGTTTTTCCGCGCGTCCGACGACGTGTTCGCGATGTACGGCAACTGGGAAGGCTACTCGGATGCGGCGCTGCACACGCCGGGGCCCGACGTGACCAATATCACTATCGAGCACACGATTGCGTCGAACAGCATTTCCAACACGGTGCGCTCGGCATGGCCGGAGAAGATCGGCTCCTCGGCGCACTTTCACATGCGCGATATCGATGTGCTTCATACCGGGTCGGGCGACTGCAAGGTGCCGTTCGCGTTTTTCGAGCTGTGGGCCGACCCCAACGGCGTGGGCCGACACACGGATTACTCATTTGAGAACATCCGTTTGGAGGACTGGTACTCGCTGTTCCAGATCCGGTATCCCAATCCCGAAGTGCGCAATGTGCGGTTCAAAAACGTGTGGGCGATGGATGGGCCCGGGATGGTGGCTTCCACGCTGAGCGGGGATGTTCGGCAGGTTTCGTTGGCCGATACTGCTGAGACTGAGGGCCGCCCGCCCGAGCTGCTGAACGGCGCAGCGCCCCCGGTCGTCGAGCCCGACTTACTGGATGGCAGCTTTGCTTACACGCCGGGACTGCTGAAGCCGGGGCAGCCGGTTGCATTTACCGCGGCGGCTCCGGGCGCGCAGGGACGGCGGTTTGAGTGGCTGTTCGGCGACGGCACGCGCGCGGTGGGGCGGTCGGTGACGCATCGCTTCCCGGACGCGCAAGGCACCCTGCTCGATGGCTCGGGCCGGTTCCGGGTGCTGCTGCACATCACAGGCGCGGCTGAAAGTTGGCACGGGGAGCCGGTGGTGTTGTCAACGCACCCGCTCGCGCCTCTTTCCGGTGAGGTGGACGCGCGGGATCGTGTGTTTACCGTCCCGGCGGACGGCGGCTATACGCTCTACGTGCTCACCCGTGCGCCTGCCCGCGTCTCGCTCGACGGCCTGCCCGCTGTCGCCAGCCCGCCTTCGCGGCCTGTTGTCTGCGACTCCAAGGAGAGCGCGGTGCAGCCGGTGACGATCAGCGCCGGCCTGCTGGCTGGGAAACACAGGTTGCGGGTGGAAACAGCGCCCATCGCGCCTGAGCCGTTTCTGCTGTGGGAAGGGCCGGGCGTGCCGCGGCAAGCGCTGGAGTAACACATGATTTTGCCGGACCTGTGATTTAATATTTCCAGCGAAACGATAAGCGCCCCGATGGCTGTGAACCCACCGGGGCGTGTTAGGCTATCGCTTTCGTGACAGCCGCGCCATGGCTACCACAGCAGCTCGGAACCGCCAGTCTGAAAATGATTTGGCACGATCTGGACTGAGCCCTGCAACCAACTGGACGTTTGAGCGTCCACCCGCTCGCAGCGGGCAATAGGCCAACTCCAGCATTGGAACCGGCGTAGCCGCCTGGTAAGCAAGTACGCCGGTCAGGCCAATCTTCCGGCCCGTCTCGGGTACTGCCTCACACTCTGCTGAAGGTGCTTCCAGCTTATCTGGATACAAAACGCGCGCAATGCCGCGAAAGTGATACTCGTAATGGGCGTCATCTCGCGACACAAGCGCACGCCCGCCCCGCCGACCCTTTACCCTTTCCCCTCTAGCCTCTACCCTTACTCCTGTATGCAATTCCGCACCGGCAACGAAATCCGTGAGATGTTTCAGCGCTTTTTCGAGGAGCGCGGCCACCGCCGCGTCCACTCTTCCTCGCTTGTCCCCGCCAACGACCCGACGCTCCTGTTCACGAACGCCGGGATGAACCAGTTCAAGGACGTCTTTCTCGGCCTCGAACAGCGCGCCTACAACCGCGCGACCTCGTCCCAAAAGTGCGTCCGCGCTGGCGGCAAGCACAACGACCTCGAAAATGTCGGCTTCACGCGGCGGCACCACACGTTTTTCGAGATGCTCGGGAACTTCTCCTTCGGCGACTACTTCAAGGCCGATGCGATTGCGTATGCGTGGGAGCTGGTGACCTCGCCCGACTGGTTCGGCATCGATAAAGACCGGTTGTATGTGACGATCTTTAAAGGTGAGAATGGCGCCAGCGGCGGACTTTCAGTCCCGCGCGATACCGAAGCCTACGATCTGTGGCGCGCGCAGGGCATCCCCGCCGAGCGCATCTTTGAGATGGGCGCGAAGGATAATTTCTGGCAGATGGGAGAGACCGGGCCGTGTGGGCCGTGTTCGGAAATCTTCTATGACATGGGGATTGAGGCCGCGGAGACGCCCGGCGTGGACAAGCCTTTTCCAGAGGACGAGCAGCGGTATGTTGAAATTTGGAACTTGGTGTTTATGCAGTTTGACCGCTCGCTGCAAGCTTCTCCTAGCTTAGACGCCTCCCCTCAAGGGGCTCATCCTGAGCGCAGCGAAGGACCTGCTTTGGCCCTTGAACCCCGCCTCGACCTGCTTCCGAAACCTTCTATCGATACCGGAGCAGGATTGGAGCGCCT
>CAXTKZ010000058.1:0-19968 GCA_964244985.1 uncultured Acidobacteriaceae bacterium | reverse complement strand
CGAAACGAAATTGCGTTTTGCACATCCAATACACAGCGGATCGGACGGGAGCGGGCGGAGATGACGCTTCCCGGGAGCTTTGTGCTGCTTTGAGGGCACGAAAGCCTGTTATCCTAGCGTCCTTGGCAGCTGTGCAGGCTTTATGCCCTTTGTGGCATGGAAAGAGCCCCCTTAAGAGGGAATTGCGGCAGCGGGAAGCCGAAACAACCGGGAACCATCCGAAATATACGCGGGAGAGAACCGCTTTGGCGATTGAAGATAAATACGAAGAAGACATTCAAAACCTGATCGACGCGGGGCAGGAAAAAGGCTACCTGACCTACGGCGAGGTGAACGACCTGATTCCGGGCGATGTGCACTCGCCGGACGACCTGGACGACCTGATGTCCACGATCGGGACACAGGGCATCGATATCCTGGAGGGCGGCCCGAAGTTCGGGGCGGACAAGTTTGGGGAAGATGGCGAAGAGGGCGAGGATGTCGAGCTCGACCTGACGCCGGGAACACTGGAAAAGACCAACGACCCAGTGCGCATGTACCTGCGCGAGATGGGCACAGTGCCGCTGTTGACGCGCGAGGGCGAGGTGGAAATCGCCAAGCGGATCGAGCGGGGGCAGGTGCGCGTGATGAAGGCGATCGCGCGGTCGCCGATTGTGGTGCGGGAGATCATGGCGCTCGGTGAGGACCTGAAGCGCGGAGTGCGGAACATCAAGGAAGTGGTGATCTTCGACGAAGAAGAGGTCACTGAAGAAATCGTGCTCGCGCGGGTGAAGCAAACCTCCACCCGGATTGAAGCCCTGGTGAAGCACCTGAAAAAGGCAGCGGCCCTGGAGGAAAAGCTCCCCGGGCTGGAAGCCGCGAAGGTGAAAGCCAAGGAAGCACGGAAGACTCGCTGGGCAGTGGCGCGGGAGCGCGTGCATGTATCGCGGATCGTGCGTGAGCTGAAGTACACGAACGGCGAGCGGAAGCGGCTGCTGGACAAGGTGAATAAGTCAGTCGACTCGATGCGGACGCTTGAGCGGCAGATTCGGTCCTTGGACCAGAAACTGGAATTGTCACGCTCGGAAGAGCTGAAAAAAGAGTACCGGCGCCAGCAGAAAAACTGCCGCACCGATCTTGAAAAGATGGAGGAAGAGACCGGCGTCCCGCTCACGGAGATCAAGCGCACACAGCGCGAGATGATCCAGGGGGACATGGACGCTGAGCAGGCCAAGCGCGAGCTGATCGAAGCAAACCTGCGGCTGGTGGTCTCCATTGCAAAGAAGTACACCAATCGCGGTCTGCAGTTTCTCGACCTGATTCAGGAAGGCAATATCGGCCTGATGAAAGCTGTCGATAAGTTTGAATACCGGCGCGGGTATAAGTTCTCGACCTACGCGACTTGGTGGATTCGGCAGGCGATTACGCGGGCGATCGCGGATCAGGCGCGGACGATTCGCATCCCGGTGCACATGATCGAAACGATTAACAAGCTGATCCGGACCTCGCGGCAGCTGGTGCAGGAGCTGGGGCGTGAACCAACTTCAGAGGAGATTGCGCGGCGGATGGATATTCCAGTCGCAAAGGTGCGCAAGGTGCTGAAGATCGCCCAGGAGCCGATTTCGCTCGAAACGCCGATCGGTGAGGAAGAAGACTCGCACCTCGGGGACTTTATCGAAGACCGGCAAGCGGTTTCGCCTTCGGAAGCTGTAATCAGTGTGAACCTGAAGGAATATACGTCACAAGTATTGCGGACGTTGACGCCGAGGGAAGAGCGGGTGATCAAGATGCGGTTCGGGTTGGAGGACGGCTCCGAGCATACACTGGAAGAGGTAGGACAGAGCTTTCAGGTAACGCGGGAACGTATTCGGCAGATTGAGGCAAAAGCGCTCAGGAAGCTGCGCCATCCGTCGCGTTCGCGGAAGCTGAAAGCATTTGTAGATACGGTCCGGGAGTAAGTTCTATCTTCGCTGTTAGAAAGGCCACCCTTGATGGGTGGCCTTTTTTGTTCCGACTGCGCGTCGTTAGGAAACCCGCCGCTGCGATGGAAAAGGCAGAACAGTGCTGGGGGCGGAGCGGGGGCGCAAGGACGGGCGGCTGAGGGGCGCTCCGGACAGAAGAGCCGCGCCGGAAGCATGGGGAGCGCCATGCCACTGTGGGACGTTAAAGGCGTCAACAGGATGCGCGCTGGGCAGCGGATTGACCGCATGATGTTCGAGGAGCGCTGCGCGGACAGTCTCGCGGGCCTGGGCGCACTCGGCCGCGTTTTGGCGTGAGTAGTAGATGCGGTATTTCACTTTGCAGCAAGGGCACTCAACGTCGCAGACGGTTTCAGAGGTGGGGATGCAAAGCACCTGCATGGTGAAGCTCCTTCGGAGGGGATGGAGTGCGCAGATTTTATTGTTGAACTCGGCTGGAAGGCAGGTGCACTGCTGCCTATTCTGATGGAATAGTGCGCCGATGAGCCCACAATTGGCAATTGTATTTATGAGGTTGAGGGACCGGTGACCTTTAGTCAGTCTTGGTAACTTCTTCATCCGGTGCCATTGGGGTTCGAGATAACTTTTCGGGTGCCCTAAAGGCATTGCAGTTCCATTTCGGAACGCAGCTGAGAGCTGGTTCCGGAGTGGGAAGAGCCCAGAGAAAGTTCGCCGATTGTTCTCCTGGGAGGTATCGGAACACGACATGATGCCGATGAGGAGATAAAAAATCATGTTGCAGATTGCATCACTGTCCCGCTTGTTTGCTGTTGGATGTTTGTCGGCGTTGTTGTGTTTGGTGACCGGGTGCGGCGTTTCGTCGACCGGAACGGCAACATCGCCGATCGCAAAAGAAGCCGCGCAGGAGGGCACCGGGACGGTGCCGGCGAGCTTCTTCGGGATGGTGGTAAAGGCGCAAGGGGTGCAGCCTGGTGTGACGACGGGGGCGCGGCGCTTGTGGGACTCCGGTGTGACCTGGGCCGAGGTGGAGCCGGCGCGGGGCAGCTTTGTGTGGAGTGCGCTGGACGCAGAGGTGGCTGCGGCACAGCAAGGAGGAGCTGAGGTAGCGCTGACGCTGGGGATGACGCCGGAATGGGCCTCGTCGGAGCCGGGGCTCCAGTCAAGCTATGGAGCGGGGGCGACGGCGATGCCTGCGGACCTTGGAGACTGGGACGCGTATGTCACGGCGGTGGCAGCGCGGTACCAGGGGCGGATCGGCGCGTATGAGGTGTGGAACGCGCCTGAAAACGCAGCGTACTGGGCGGGCGCGGCGGGGTCGGTGGGTGCGGATATGGCGACGCTCGCCCTGCATGCAGCTGTCGCGGTGCATGGGGCGGATAAGGCGGCAGTGGTGGTTTCGCCCGCACTTTCCCCTGCGGGTTTAAGCGCCTTTTTGGCGGCCGGCGGCGGGTCGGCGGTGGATGCGGTGGGAGCTTCTTTGTTGAGCGGCGGGGCGGCACCGGAGATGCTGACGGCGGAGCTTGCGGACCTCCATACAGCCATGGAAGGAACGGCGGCGGATGGAAAGCCGTTGTGGAACGATGGAGGCGCGTGGGCCCTGCCCGGCGGCGGCCTGACGGATGCAACGCAGGCGGCATATACGGCACGGGCGCTGGTGTTGAGCGCGGGCTATGCGGTGCGGCGGATGCACTGGTACGCGTGGGACGCGCGAGGGACCGAGACTTTGGACCTGCTGGATGCGGGAATGCGGCCCACGGCGGCGGCAGCGGCATACGGAACAGTGGAGGGTTGGCTTGCAGGCGCGCGGATGAACGGCTGCACGGCGTCCCCGAGTGGGGTGTGGAGCTGCCAGGTGGTGCATGAGGGCAAGACGGGATGGATTGTGTGGTCGGTAAATGGGACGGTGCGGAACAGCGGGCTGGGGATGTCTACGGTGGCTGCATTGGATGGATCGGTAAGCGCGGTGGATGCGGATGGGTCGGTGATGGTGGGAGAGGCACCGGTGTTGCTGCAGTAAGCGGTGAAGCTCGGTTGCCGGTGATCCGGTTCGCGGATGTGGACATAAGTTTTAAGCGGGGTATCGCGGGCCGCAGTGATTCAGCGATGCGGGGCATCGGTGAGAGGGGCATACCAGACGGAATGAATCAGATTGTCGCGGACTTCGGTCACCATCATGGCTTGGAGAGGCGGTTTGCCTTCACTTTGAACCTGTTGATGGTCGATAACAAAAGGGCCAATGGCTGAGCGTTGCAGGATCGTGCAGTGGACAGTGGTTTGTGTGGCAAAAAAGCCGCTGTAAAAGTTGGCGAGGGCGTCGCGGCCGTCGAGGAGAATGCGCCCGCCGAGTTGGCCGAAGGTGGCGGCAGGGGCGTAGCAGGCAAGATAAGCATTGAGGTCGTGAGCGTTGTAGGCGTCAATGGATTGTTGGACGATTGCTTCCGGTGTTGACATGGATCTCATTCTCCGTGTACGGGAGATGGATGTGCAGGGTTAGTTTTATGCTGCCTTCAGCCCGGGAATCTCCGTATGGCTCGAAGAACGGCTGGAGTCTTACGCGTTCCTAGGTGAGCTGAGGCACGGAAAGAACTGGTAAATCCTTTTCAGGTGTGCGCCTGATTTTGCGCCCTGTTCTTCGCGACAGTCTGTTTGTTTTTTGCTGCCCAAAGATGAAGCGGAAGAAGCGCGGCGCGCAGGGAATAGCCGAGTTCCGTCAGCTCGTAATCGACCCGGGGAGGAACGCTTGGGAAGAGTGTTCGCGTGACGAGGCCGTCTGCTTCAAGCCGCTTCAACGTGAGCGTAAGCATCCGCTGCGATATGCCGCTGACCCGTCGCTGAATTTCGTTGTAGCGCAGCTTTCCTTTAGAAAGCGCACCGACGACCATGATGGTCCACTTATCCCCGACGCTCGCCAACACATCGGCAAGCCCTTTGCAATCGGCAGTGGATAGAGCTGCTTCAGGAACAGAAATGTTCGTTGCGCTCAATAAAGTGCCTTCTTGTAGAGGTCAGTCATGCACTCCATACTAGCGCTACGAACAAGATGTTCGCTGCTTCCGGTGAAGGAAGTCTACTTATATACAAGAAAAGGAACCCTATGCCGAAACTTCTGGTTGTTGAAGCAAGCCCAAGAGGCGAACACTCCATCTCCCGCAATCTAGCCTCAAGATTTGTCGAAGATTGGAAGGAGGCGCATCCCGGCGGGGAAGTGATGGAACGCGACCTCGCCAAAATGACCTTGCCCTATGTGAACCTGCCTTGGTTGGGAGCAAGCCTGACGCCGGCCGAAAAGCACACGCCCGAGATGCAGGAAGTTCTTACGCTATCCAACGAACTTGTGGATGAGCTTTTGATTGCGGATCACATTGCCATCAGCACGCCGGTTTACAACTACAACATCCCGGCCAATCTGAAGTCGTATGTGGATCACATCGTCCGTAAAGGCCGCACGCTCGGCATGGCGGGCGAAGGTCTGGTGCATGGCAAACAATGCACCGTGCTGATGGCTTCCGGCGGCGTCTACACCGAAGGCTCGCCTATCCGCGACCGGGATATCGCAACGATGTATCTGCGGCTGATTCTTAAAGTTATCGGCATCGAAGACGTGACGTTCATTGCGGCTGGCGGAAGCAAAGTCGTGGATCTCGGGGAGAAGTCCCGTGAGGAATTCCTGGATGGGTTTAAACCTGCTGTAAGCGCGGCGGCAAGGGCGTAAAGCAATCCCTGAGACTTCTTCCTCCTAAGTGCCGCGGGCGCGCTGGGCAACTAGGCGATGGAAGCGTAGGCGGGACGGGCGTACGGGTCAGCCTGGGGTTCAGGTTCGAGTTCGGGCGCGAGGTTGAGGGCTCGAAGGGCTTCGGAAAGCGTAGTGGCGCAGGTGGGGATGGTCATGCCGAAGCGGGTGGAAAGCTGGGCGGGGTCAGTGGAGTTGCGCCACAGACCGACAAGGATGGGGCTGTGGGGCAGGGCAAGGTGAAGCCGTGTATACAGGGCGCGCGCCGGGGCAAAGGCAAAAGGCGGCAGCGCGGAGATGTAGAGTGCGGTTTCGGGCTCTTGCGCCAATCGCTGGAGGAGCTCGGGCGTAAGGGCTGAAGGCGGCAGGAGCAGGGTTTTATGGCCGGCTGCTTCAAGCAGCTGGGCGAGCATGGTAGCGGCAACCTCATCAGCCTGGTCTACTGCGGGGATGCAAACAACAGGGCACCGACCGCAGGCCAAGGTGGGGGTGAGCTCGGAGAGGGTTTCAGCGACAAGCTCTCCCACGCTTTGCATGAGAAACGATGCTTGCTGCTCGGACAACAAACCTTTATGCCGGTCGCTTTCGGCCATGCCCAGGGCAGGGAGGAGGATGGTGTCATACAGGTCAAGCACGCTGCGCCCACTAGTCGGAAGTGCCGCGGCGTGGTGAGAATCGGCTTCCAAAGGCGTGTGCAGGAAACGATGGATGACGGCGCGGGCTTCCGCGGTATCCGTAGCGAGCATGCGCTCGTAAAAGTGGGCTTCGATCGCGAGTTCTGCGTCATCGCCGAGAAGAATATGGAGAAAGGACATCTGCGGCATGGTGCGGCCGATGACGATGAGGCAGGCAGTAAGCGGAGTGGACAAAGCTAAGCCGGGCCAGCCCCACAGAAGGCTCCAAACGACGGCCATGACGAGGAGGGCAAGCTCGGAAATACCCGTATGCGCGCCGTACAGGCGAGGTTCAATGAAATTGGAGACCAGGATCTCAAGCAGAAAAAGAATGGCGGCGGTGCAGGCTGCTTGCCACCAGCCGGGAAAGTAGATAACTGCAAACACCACGGGCAGGGAACCGCCGACGATGGCACCCGCATAGGGGATAGTGCGGAGAAGCCCGAGCAGCGCGCCCCACAGCGTCGCGTAGGGGATGCCGATAGCGTAGAGTGTCGCGCCGAAGGTGATGCCGAAACCCGCGTTGACCTGGACATTCGCAATGAGGTAGCGGCCGATGCGAGCCCCGGCATCGTCCATGGCTTGGGAAACAAGGTTGAGGCGGCCCATGCCTGCAAGAAGAAGAAGTCGGTTGCGGAGGTCTTCGCGCTTGATAAGCAGGTACACGGTGAAAATAAGAACCATGCCGGCGGCGGAAAGCGGACCGACGACAGGGCGGGCGATCTGCCGGAGGTAGGCGAAGGTGGTGGCCGGAGGCTGGACGACGAGAACGGGTGTGGGGGTGGGATCGCCCGTGGTTTGCGGTTGGATCTGAGCCTGGGCTTTGCGGGCCTGGTGGGTGGCGCGGGTGGCGAGCGCAAGCTGTTGGGCGTTCTGTTGTTCGGGATCGGTAGAGAACTCGCGTGCCAGGCCCTCGACAGAAATCATGGCCTGGCCGAGCGAACTGTCGGCGGGCACATGGGTGCGTACGAGCTTGGCATGGATGTTGGGGGCGTGGCTGCCTAAATCGTTGATGATATGGAGCAACTGACCGGCCATAAGCCAAACGATGCCGCCGAGCAGGACAGTAGCTGCCGCCAGAACCAGGAACACAGAGGGTGTACGTCCCAGGCGGAGCTTCTCAAGCCGGCAAACAAGCGGCGTAAATAGAAAATTGAGGGTGATGGCGAGGGCGAGCGGAATAAGAAGCGGACGGCCGATGTAGAAGGCAAGAAGAAGAACGGCGAGCAGGAGAAGGGGTTCGCGGGTAAGGAGGCTCGCCTCGCGTGCCTTGGGAGTAGGGCGGCCCCGATTGGTTTTCATGTGCATGCGCGCTTAAAAACCATAGTAGGGGAGAAATTGCTGTTGATGCGGTTGGAGTGACTTTGGTGTGGTGCATCGTAAGTGCCCATGCCGTTCTTTATTACGGAATAAAGACAATTGTTCGGCTATGTGCCCTGCTACGCTCGTGAAGTGAGCACCCTGCTGGAAGCACCCCACGAAACCGCCCCCAACCCCGTCGCCGAGCAGGATGCCCGCACGCTCGACCAACGCCAGGGAGAGCTTCACAAGCCCCTCGCCATCGCGCTCATTGTTTTTCACGCGCTCGCCATTGCCGCCCTGTTCTTCTTCAGCTGGTCTGGGCTTTTCCTGGCCGCATGTACCTGGGTGCTCGCCCAGAACGTCGGCATCGGCATGAGCTACCACCGCCAGCTCACCCATCGCGGCTACAACACACCCCGGTGGCTTGAATATGCGATGGCCACCTGCGCCACGCTTGCGCTTGAGGGCGGCCCGCTGTTCTGGGTGGCGGTGCACCGCCTGCACCACCAGGTCACGGACAAGCCCGGCGACCCCCACTCCCCCCGCGACGGCGCATGGTGGTCGCACATGGGCTGGATGCTTTGGGGACGCCTTCATAACCATTCGCCGCTGCTCACCCGCTATGTCCCGGACCTCCAGAAGCAGCCTTTTTACCGCGGCCTCAGCCAGTGGCACTGGGTGCCGGTTACGGCGCTCGGTACCATCTTTCTGTTTGCGGGTATCGCGGTCGGCGGCCTGCGTTTGGGTGTGTCTTGGGTCTTGTGGGCCATCTTCCTGCGCGTGGTACTGGGTCTCCATGTTACTTGGCTTGTCAATTCCGCGACCCATATGTGGGGCTCGCGGCGCTTCCAAACCCGCGACGACTCCCGCAACAACTGGTGGGTGGCGTTGTTGTCGGGCGGCGAGGGCTGGCACAACAACCACCACGCTCACCCCGTCTCCGCCCGGCATGGCATGGCTTGGTACGAGCTCGATGTGAATTACATCGGCATCCGCTTGCTGGGTTTGTTGGGGTTGGCGAAGAAGATTAAGGTGCAATCCGCACAGCCCAACTCCGCACGCACCCTGCATGGGTGAAGGTGTCAGTTGCTGTATGTAGGAGGCTCGTTTTTTGCTCCTTTAATCGTGAGAGAGTGAGCAGTAGTGACATGCCCACTTCTATGCACGCAACTGACAGCCTATTTTCCTACCCAAGCTCGGCGACTTACACTAAAACTGGCTCCCACCCAATTGCCAGCAGCAGCCCCTGAAACTCAGCCATTGTTTCTGCCTCATGCATCCCGGCAAACTGACGAGCTTCTTCAAGCGTCGCTTCAGGAAAGAACCTCCGGTATAGCTCCACTTTCTGCGACGTGACCGCAGGCCCCAGAAGTAGACGATAGTCGATGCGCCCCGGTCGCAGAAGCGCTCGGTCCAGCGCTTCTGCGTGGTTCGTCGTCATGACGAACAACACATTTTCCGGCGCATGGAAGCCGTCCAGCACATTCAGCAATCCTGAAAGTGTGACACCTTGCTCCATCTTTCCTTCCTTTCCCCGCTTCTCACCGGTCCGCATGCAGTCGATATCCTCAAACAAAATCACCGAATTTTCAGCCACTTGGTTGATCGCCGCTTTCAGCCCCCGATCGTTAAACTCGGTCAGGTTCACGGCATAAATCGACATACCGAACTCCGCTGCCAGCCCCGAGACCAGCGAGGTTTTACCCGTGCCCGGCGGTCCATGGAGCAAGTACCCCCGGTGGTACGGCACACCCAGCCGCCGATACCGCTCCCGCGACGCCCGCCAACACGTCACATCTTCGAGCAAATGCTCTTTCTCGCCGGGGCGTAATATCACCGACTGGAGCAGCCGCGGCGCATAGGCCTCCACACTTTCCCAGTAATCGTTGTACTGATATAGCGAAGACTCGAACCGTGCCCGTTTATGGTGTGCCGACACAATCTCGGCCACAAAGCGCCGCAGCAGCGCCGGATTGCGACCCGGCGTACGGAAGCGCATCGACTCCACCCGCCTCTGTCGGTGCCCCTTGGTGTCATCGCTTCTGAAGAACTCGACCGCGAACGGCCGTCGTGCATGCAAGAACCAGTGCAGTCCCGGAGCCGGAATCAATGCCATCTCCTCGCCGCGCAGCGTTGTATCCAGGTCCACACGCCGCACCTGGCGTACAAAGCTCTGCTCCAGCAGCCATTCCTTCACCCAGGTAAACGCCGCATCCTCGTCCTTTACAGTGACGGCCATAGTGGTTTGTTCTACCAGCCATGCCCAGAGATACCCCGGCACAGCCCGCAGAAATACACCTGCGCTGCCCAAAAGCATAAGAAACAAGCCGCCGGAGGCAAACTGATTCTGCCCACTTATTAAGTGCTTCAACAAACTCAAGACATGCATTCTCATCACCGGTATCCTGCCGGATATACCGCGGCCAAATAGATAGCCATGCGCGCGAACCATGCCAAGCCGCCAGGCTGATTACCTGGAGGATCTCCAGATAAGCCCAAGCAGCTGCTGTTCACTTACACGGAAACTGAAAGAAGCGAGCGAGTTGCGCTCAGCGCGATTGGAAAGACGCCCTATGGCAACGCGTCCGGGGGACCGGTACGTACTGCTCGCTCAGCGCAATAAAGATAGACACAACCAAGTTAGGCGTCCTTTCTTGAAGAAGTTCTTCTACAATGCCACGAAGAGGAGCTGCTTGCAAGCTAAATCCCGAAACGGGCAAAGAAAAAGGCTCGCACCATCCACTGGGCGAGCCTTCCATTGTGCGTTTGCAACCATTGTTTTTAAGCCCGCGTGTGGTGATCCGCCCAGGCTTCCTGCAGCATGGCCGCCGCCTGCTTTGCTGGGATTTTCTGCGCCCGATCGCGCCGCTGCGCCCCACGCCCCGCGAAAAATACCAGCGCACTCGCGGCCGCTAAAAACGTTCCTAAAACCGCCAACACCTTGCCCACCTTGCTCTCCTTGAATGAAACCGGGTCGCACGGATTTGCTGCCCGTGCGACCCATTGCTGCTTGCATGCTAAACCAAGGGTCTTCTTAAAAGGCGCTCTTGACGCGTTCCAGCAAATCCTTGCCTTTTTCCATCATGCCCGTCGGTGTGCCCAGGGCCTGCTCTTTTTCGCCGTAAGTGTCCGGTCGTGCAAAGCCCAGGTTCGGCACTTCGCCGAGCGGAGTCGCGATCTTGAAATTGAACTGGCCCTTGCCGTCGAGCGAGGGGCCGCTGGTCCAACGTTGGCCTTCTTGTGTGCCTACCCCATTTGTGTCGGTAATCAGGAAGGAGTAGTTGAAGTCCTGGTTTTCCTTCGCCTGCGGGAAGCTGTTCGGGATCGGCAGGTGCTGCGGCCCCAGCTCTTCCAACACCGCCAGCCATTGCTGTTGGTGCATGGTGTCGCGCGCCAACTGGAATGCGAGGAAGTCCCGCATGCCTGCGTCGTCCGTCATATGGTAGAGCCGCGCCACCAGCGTCCGCCCCGTCGCTTCCGCCGCCACATTTGCGTACATATCGGCGGCGATGTTGCCGCTCGCATAGATGTGCGACATATCGAACGGCACACCATCCGCATTGCAGGGCAGCGCCGCCAAGCCTGTCGAGAGCACCTGCCGCGCGTTCATGCCGCTCAGCACCGCGTTCACCGCCGGGCTCGATGCCGCGGCCTCGTCCTGCAGCTCCACCGGGGCATTCTGCAGATTCAGCGCCACAGCGGTCGCCAGCATTTCAATGTGCGCGATCTCCTCCGTAGCTGTGTTGATGAGCATGTCACGATACTTGACCGGCCCGCGCGAACCCCAGGCCTGGAAGAAATACTGCATGCACACGCGGATTTCGCCTTCCACGCCGCCGATCGCCTGCTGGAGCATCTTTGCGAACAGGGGATTGGGCTTGTCGCAGCGAACGGGGTATTGCAGTTTCTTATCTGTGTAGTACATCTGGGGAGGGTGCTCCGTTTTCTTTTAAGTACCCGGCCTGCGTCGGGATCGGGATTTACCTTCTAGGAATGATTCCAGTGCTTCTGAGTTGCATAGTTGAGTACGGCGTGTGTTCCATCCCGCAAACCGACGCTCAGCCCGAAACCGTACAATAGGCGCGACCCCGAAGGAGCCCACGCCTTTGTTCTCCCGCACCCTGCTCGCCACCCTGCTTTGTCTTTGCCCTTCCGCCGTCCTGGCCCAGGAAGTCCTGCCCGAACAGGTCACCCTCGACCTCCAGGCACCCGCGACGCCCTTCCCCCACTTCTGGGAGCAAATGTTCGGCTCCGGCCGCGCTATCCTCACCCTGCGCGCCGACTACCGGCAGGACCTTGCGATCGTCCACGCCGCCACAGGCTTCAAATACGTCCGCTTCCACGCCATCCTTCACGATGAGGTCGGCGTATATGACGAGGACAAAGCGGGCAACCCGGTCTACAACTGGTCCTACGTCGACCAAATCTACGACGGACTGCTCGCCGAGGGAGTGAAGCCCTTTGTCGAAATTTCTTTCACTCCCAACGCCCTCGCTTCCGATCCCAAGGCCGTGCACCCTTTCTGGTACAAGCAGAATGTTTCCCCGCCGAAGGACTACGGAAAATGGGACGCCCTGATCACCGCTTTCGCGAAGCACCTCATCGAGCGGTACGGCATCGCTGAGGTCGGGAGCTGGTACTTCGAGGTTTGGAACGAGCCCAATATCGATTTTTGGGCCGGGCGTCCGCAGCAGGCCACGTATTTTGAGCTTTATGACAACACAGCCAAGTCGTTGAAGGCCGTAAGTCAGCAGTTAAGGGTCGGCGGCCCCGCCACCGCGCAGGCCGCCTGGGTCGGCGACACCATCGCGCATGCCGCGGCCAACCATATCCCGCTCGACTTTGTATCCACCCATGTGTATGGCAACGACGTCGTGGCCGACGTTTTCCCCAGGGACAAGTTTCCCAACCCGCCCACCGTCGCGCCGCACCAGATGGTCCCCGCCGCCCTCCGAAAGGTCCACGACGAGATCACGCGTTCCGCCATGCCGCATGTTCCGCTCATCTGGTCTGAATTCAACGCCACCTATGCCAATGAGCAGCCCATCACCGACTCCACCTACATCGGTCCCTGGATGGCCGATACCATCCGCCAGTGCGACGGCTTGGTGGACATCATGAGTTATTGGGATGTGTCCGACGTTTTTGAGGAGCAGGGCGTTGTGAAAACTCCCTTCTATGGCGGTTACGGGCTGATTGCAGAACGCGGCATCCCCAAGCCCGCGCTGCTTGCCTTCTCGTTGTTGCACACCCTTGGCGAGACCCGCCTGCCCACGCCTGCCGGCGTCAACGACATGCTCGTCACCCGTCGCCCCGACGGCACGGTAATCCTCGCCGCCTGGAGCCTGGTCGAGCCCCCTGGCTCCCATGCCGCCGCGAAACAAATCACCATCACCATCCCCGGCCTGCGGCCTACCGCCCGTGCAACCGTTCGCCGCGTCGATACGGAGCACGGCGACACCCTCGACGCCTGGAAGCAGCTCGGCTCCCCCGCCTACCCGTCGCTGCAGCAAATCGCCCAACTTAAAAAGGTAGGTACCCTCGGTGAACCGGAGCCGCTTCCACTCGAAAACGGCCGGCTCAGCCTCCGTATTCCATCGAGCGGCTTGGCGGTGATCGAGATCAAACCATGAACTGAGGCTTCAGGCTGAGGCGCACAAGGGGGCGCTTCCGAGCTGAAGCTAGGCTTTACACTGGGTCCACCATGCTTCGGTGGACCCTTCTTCTTGCTCTTATAACCACGGCGTCAGTCTCGGCGGAAACGATCGTCTGCTTCGGCGACAGTCTTACACAAGGCGTGGGCGCGCCGCCCGGCGCATCGTACCCTGACTTTTTGCGCAAAGACCTGCTGCGCGACGGCTACCGGGCGACCGTGCTGAACGAGGGTGTGGGTGGAGAAACAACGAGCGACGGCCTGAAGCGTGTGGACAAGGTTTTAGCCGAGCACCCGGATATCGTGATCTTGGAGCTGGGGGCGAACAACGCCATCTATCGCCAGCCGGTGGATGAGGCCGTACGCAATCTCGGTACGATCATCCAACAGTTGCAAGCTGCGCATGTGCGCGTGGTGCTCGCGGGTGTGGTGCTGCCGGAGCGGCTCTTTCCGGACGAGTATCGGGCGCAGTTTAACCCGATCTACTCTGCACTCGCAGCCAAGTACAGCGTACTGCTTATTCCGCAGCTACTCGAAGGGGTGGTGGGGGATGTCACCCGGCTCAGTCCCGACTATATCCACCCCAATGCGCTGGGGTACGAGCGCGTGGGGCAGACCGTCGAAGCAGCGGTTGCGCCGCTGCTCCGCAAATAGCGGCTACCAGCGCAGCTTCGCCGGCAGAAACTCCGCGAACAGGTCGTCGTAGTACGGTTTCAGCTCGCGCATATCCGGCTTGGTGTGGCCCTTCGAGTACAGGTCATAGGGATTGAACTTGCGCACCCACGGCAGCATGGCTTTGTCTTTCTCGTTCTCGAAATACTGATACGCATCGTGCTTGTGCCACGGATAAAACGAGTGGAAGCGCAGCATGGCGAGCGCTTCATCGGGCAGGTACGGCTTCATCACCTCGGCAATGTAGCCGTCGTGCCCGAAAGACAAGTGGAGGTTTTCAAGCCCGCAGCCGGGCTCGTAGATGCCGTACTTGGTTTGATATTCAGGTACAAGGCGGTCAGGGTTGCTGTTGAAGTATTCGGGAAATACGATGTCCTTCGACCATGCGCAGCCTACCGGAAAAGTGTCGCCCACCACACCCCATTGCGGCTCGCCGTACAGGCACAGGCACTTACCCAGGTCGTGGACGAAGCCCACCAAGACCATCCAGCGGGGATGCCCGTCGCGTCGGATCGCCTCGGAGGTTTGGAGCAGGTGCTCGATCTGCGTCAGGTCGGTATCGGGATCGCTGTCGTCGACCAGTGTGTTGAGATATTGAGCAGCTTCCCACACGGTTTTCTCGCCGCGCTGCAGGCTGAAGTACTGTTTTTCCTTGCCCAGAACGTAATCGACTGTCTGCATCAAGTGGTTGGTGCGGTAGAACTCGGCGACGCCCGGTGTGGCCTCGGCGTCGTACTGGCGGAACTCGGCCTCGGACTTGCCTTCCTTGTAGCGGCCTTCGAGGAAGTCGTCCCAGGCTTCAAGGTTTGGGAGCGGTTCTGCTGCTGTACTCATGTGTTTACCCCCTGTTTCGTTACCGGTAACGTATCAGGGCGGTTCTATGTCCGGCAAGAAGAATCAGCGTGGGGCGGAGCTCGCCCGCACCACGAGCGAGGGCGCAAGCAGCACCGTGCGGGCACCCTGCGGAGGTGCGGCGACCAGCTCCAGGGCGAGCTCGCCGGCGGCTGTGCCGAGCAACTGCGCGGACTGGTCGATAGAGCTCAGCGGCACGCGTAGGTACGGGGCATAACGGAAGTTGCCGCAGCCCACAAACGCCACATCTTCGGGGATGCGCAGGCCGGCGGCTTCCGTGGCTGCCATGGCCCCGAGGGCGGTTGTGTCGTTGTAGCAAAACACGGCATCGGGCGGGCGCTTGTGCCGGAGCATCTGCCGCATGGCCTCGTAGCCGGCGCGGTCGCCGCTTTCTTCAAACCGCTCGCGGATGACGACGAAGCTTTCCGGTACCCGCAGGCGCTTTGCTTCCACCGCATCGCGATACGCCCGGAGTCGGTCGCGCCCGGTGCTGCTCGCTTCGCTGCCGATGTGCGCGATGCGTTTGCGGCCCAATGCGAGCAAGTGCTCCGTCGCCAGCAGGCCTGCGCGGTAGTTATCCGTGCCCACGAAGTGAAACCTCTTCGACGGGAAGCTGCGGTCGAGCAGCACGCAAGGCGGGGTTTTGCTCCCCATTGCGGGCAGCTGCAGCTTGCTCTGGCAGGAGGCGAGAAGCAGCGCATCGACCCCGCGCCCGAGCAGCGCTTCAATCTGCTGCCGTTCAATGGCCGGATCTTCCTCCGATGAACCCATCAGCAGTACGCGCCCACTTTGCCGCACCGCCGCGCTCACCCCTTTCGCGACCTCGGCGAAAAACGGATGCACCAGGTCCGGAACGATCAACCCGATGCTGTGAGTTTGCCCGCCGGCCAGCGCGCGCGCCTGGTAGTTGGGTTGGTAGTCGAGCTCGCGCATGCGCTTTTCAATGCGCTCGCGCGTGGCCTTGCCGACATCGGGCCGCCCGCGCAGCACTTTCGACACGGTGACCTTGGAAACGCCGAGCTCGTCCGCGATGTCCTGAAGTCGAATACCCATGATGCCCTGAGTGTATGGGCTGGGCTCAGGAAAAGCGCGTGGTTTTATAAAGCAACCATCCGCAAACACCCAGCGCCGCCGCGAGCACAACGCTCAGCGCGGCGGTCCAGCGCAGGTCCATGGCGAGCGCCGGCGGCGCGGCGTCCACCGCGAGCACGATAAAAATCCCCACCGCGGCGGCAACAATCGCATAATCCCAGGGGGAGCGCCCTGCATCGCGCGCGTCCCACTCGGTGCCGTTGTACTCCCTTAGCACGCGGTGGTAATCCATGCCGTAGCGGTCGCACTCGCGCTTCAGGGCTTCGTTGGTGGAGGTAAGCTCGCGCCCCCGCGCCGCGGCGGTGCCGATGGCAACCGCGCCGGCGATCATCAACAACGACCCGGCCACCACCATCGCGCGCGCGCCGCCGGTTGCGTGCCGCAGCTCGCCGAAGGCCAGGGCCGCCCACGCGAGGCCCCAAAGCTGGTTGGTGTTTGAGATAGGGATAGCGCGCCCGATGCCCAGATACTTGGTCGCGAACTGCTGCAGCAGATCGCCGATGACCCATGCGAACCCGCCCAAAAACAGCCAAAACAGCACAGGCCTGAGCAGCGCCGGATGAAACACCGCGGCGTGCGTGCCGCCGTCCAGCGCAAGCACCAACACGAGCATGGTGCCCACCTCACCGAGCGTAAACGCGGTGACGAACGAAAGCGGGTTCATGCCGCTGATATAGGCCTTGCGGTACGGAATGTACATGGTGCCCCACAGGAGGCTCGCGCCGAGCGCCGCCGCGACGCCCTGCCCGGCGTGGCGGCCCGTGACCCCGCCCCCATGGATGGTGCTGGATCCCAGCAGCCACGCCGCAAACACAATGGCGCAGGTCCCGAAAACGACGCGAAGGAGCGTGGACGTCGATACCCCGCGCAGCTCACCGAACAGCAAGCGCCCCCACAGGAGGCCGAACAGGCTGTTCGCGTTCCAGAGAGGAAACGCGACCGCAAGTCCGACATCGCGCACGGCGAACACGGTCAGCGTGTTCGCGACGGACCACAAGGCTCCGGCCAGCAATGCCCATACGATCAGGTGCTTTTTTGCAAGCAGGTCCGCGGCGATCGAGCGTGTGCCCTTGAGCAGAGTGGGGAAGCTCCAACGCGCGGTAAACACGCCCAACACCATGCAGAAAGAGACCGTGAACGGCGACAGCCCGGAGTTGACGAGCTTGGTCGGCACCTCTGCCGCGCCCAGCCACACGCCCGCGCCCAGCCCGCACACCACGCCCAGCCCGTGTCTTGTTATTTCCTTCATTGAAGCCGCAGCAGCAGCGCGAGCCCCAGCAAAAGCACCGCGAGCGGCAGCAGAAACTGCACGTCGGTGAGAACGAGCCGCAGCAGCGCCCGGCTTTGCTTCGGTTGCGGGTCCATAAGCGATAGAGCGTTCAACGGTACGTGCCGGGATTCATGCTGTCAAACAGCGGCTTGGTGTGCCATGCAATTCCGTCCAAAGTGCTGAAAGCTAAAGGCGATAGATTGGTGGCATGGCGACACCCGCAGCAGCTCCCACCGAGGCCGTCGACAGCCGGGCGCTTTACCGCAAAATCTCCCTTCGGCTTATCCCGTACATGTTTCTGCTGTACATCCTGGCATATCTCGACCGGGTGAATGTCGGGTATGCCGCGCTGCAGTTAAAGGCCGACCTCCACATGAGCGACGCCGTGTACGGCACGGGTGCGGGCTTGTTCTTTGTCGGTTCGGCGCTGTTCGACATCCCCAGCAATCTCATCCTTGCCCGGGTGGGCCCGCGGCGGTGGATGGCGCGCATCATGATCTCCTGGGGCGCGGTCGCGGCGTCCATGTCGCTCATGGGCTCCGCGCATATGTTTTACATGCTGCGCTTTCTGCTCGGCATCACCGAGGCAGGCTTTTTTCCCGGCATGATCCTATATCTCACGTACTGGTTTCCCTCGCGCGAGCGGGCGCGGTCCATCTCGCGCTTTATGACGGCGACCGCAATCGCTGGGGTCATCGGCGGCCCCCTCGCGAGCTCGCTGCTGCAGCTTGACGGCACGGGGGAACTGTATGGTTGGCAGTGGCTCTTCCTTGCGGAAGGGCTGCCCACCATCCTGGCCGGCGTGTCCGTCCTGTTCCTTTTGCCGGAGCATCCGCGCGAAGCCGGGTGGCTCAGCCCCGGCGAGCAGCAGTGGGTGGAGTCGCAGGTTTTAGAGGACCGTAAAGCGCAGGGCTCGGGCGGGCACACGCGCTTTTTCGACGCGCTCAGGCTGCCTTCGCTGTATGCGATGGCGGCGGTGTTCATCGCTTGTCAAGTGGGCGTGTACGTCATCAACCTGTGGCTGCCGTTGTTTCTTCATGCCACGCCATCCGCGCGGCAGCTCGGCCCGCGGGCGTTGGGCATCGTGACAGCCCTTCCGTACCTCGTCACAGCGGTCGCCATGGTGCTGGTCGGCTGGAGTTCGGACAAGCTTCGCGACCGGCGTTTTCACGTCGCGGGCTGCATGGCCGTGTCGGCTCTGGGGCTTGCGCTGGCGGTGCGGGCCCACTCGCTGCCCGCCGTGCTGTTCGCGTTCTCGCTGGCGACGCTTGGGGTGTTCGCGGTGCAGGGGCCGTTCTGGACCTGGCTCACCAGCAATCTTGAAGGCACGGCAGCCGCGGGCGGCATCGCGATCATCACCTGCCTCGGCGGCCTGGGCGCGTATGCGGGGCAGGTGGCGGTGGGCTGGCTGAGCACCCATTCACACTCGTACGCGAGCGGGTTGGAGGGGGTGAGTGGGGTAGTGTTTCTGGGCGCGGTGGCGGCGCTGCTGTTGAAGAACCCGAAGGGGTAAGTCCGAATCACTGGAAATGGGTCATCCTGAACGGAGTGAAGGACCTGCTTTTGCCTTTCTGCGTTCCGAAAAGCTAAAGCAGGTCCTTCGTCGCTCTGCTCCTCAGGATGACCCGTTCTTTTTAGAATGCTTCTTTGACAGCAGCTAGCGGTAAAGGCCTGCCCGCGCGCGGTTCAGCAGCGTTCCAGTTTTTGCCCAGCAGCCGGGCTGCGGTCGCGGCGATTTGATTTTGCGTCACCGGTGCCGTGTGCGCTTTTAAGCCCAGCGACGGCACGCCCGCACCCAGCAGCCCAATAAAGATGTACTTCGACTCCGGCTGTTTTTGTCCGTGCCCGCGCCAGCCTTCGTCGGCATCATCGCCGCGGCCGTGGTCGGTGGCGAAGAGAAGTGTTGTAGTGCCCCGGTATTCCTTCATGCTCTGCAGCTTCGCCCACAACTGTTGTAAGTATTGGTCGGCGCGGTGCGCGGACAGCAGGTACTCGCCATAATTGCCTGCGTGCGCCCAATCGTCGGTTTCACCGAGCGACACGAACAACACGCGCGGGTGTTTGTGCTCGAGGTACTCCATCGCGGTCGCGAACGCGGGAGCGTCGAAGGGTTCGTCGTCCCACACGCGCGGCGCGTCCGCTTTTTGCTCGTTCAATAAAGCCAGCCCCGGGGTCATCGGGTCCATCGTGAACGCGTCGTACCCGGCGTTGACGGGGAAGCCGCAGCGCTCCTTGTTGACGATGCCGTTGATGACCGCCCACGCGCCGAATGCCCCTGCCGTGCGCTCGAGCCCGGGCTGCTTGTTGAGCCATTCAAGCACGGTCACGTTGGGGTTGGGCTTATTGTCGTTGGAGTCGATGCGCGGATCGCCGTGGCCGGTGAGGGTTTCGCTGTAGCCGGGGTAGGAAAAGTTGAAGCCGTTGGTGACGTAAGCATCGGAGCCGGCGTCAAGGTCGCCGTAGATCTCGCCCTGGGGGATGAGAGTGTTCCAGAAGAAAGGGAGGAGCTTGGCGCGGCGGGCCTCGGCAGTGCCGGCGAGGAACTGATTCTCAAGTGGCATGACGTTGCGTCCCTCCCAGTAGTTCTTGGGCGTAAGAAGCGTTGCGTCGGCGCCGCGAAACATCTCCTGCCAGCGGAAGCCGTCGGTCATAACGATCAGGACGTTCCTGGCGGCAGCGGGCTGCTGGCCGGGAAGGGACCGTGAGGCGAAGACCGCGAGAGCGAGGCTGAGCAGGCAGGAGAGACGGGGCATCAAAGGCCTTTCGATGAGCGTACAGAAAGTGTGTCCGAGTGACTGCCGGGC
>CAXTKZ010000057.1:10691-20115 GCA_964244985.1 uncultured Acidobacteriaceae bacterium | reverse complement strand
GGCCCGCGGGTGCCATGTAGTGGACTGGGTCATAGCCCCAGTTATAGGCATCCGTTCCCTGCACGGCTTCAACCGCTGCCTGCTGCTGCTGCCCATCGGGCGGATATACGGATAGATTGCCGGGATTCGCCCAGGTGGACTTATCCTCGTTAACGCTGCCGAAGTGAAAGGTCGGCAGGAGGTGAACTGCTTTCAGGCCGGACTGCGCGAGGGTATGCAAGTGGCGCATGCCCTGGGTGAATGGGTCATCGAACGCCGTATATGTACCCTGAAGCTTCGCCGGTACAGATGGGTCGCCCACGCTGAAGTCGCGAACATGCAGCTCATAAATGCTGATGTCGTTGAGGCTCGCCAACGGCGGCGAAGGCAGGAAGTCCCAGAAAGGCGGCTTGGTGTCGCGGTCTTTCAGGTCGGTAATACGGGACATGACGCCGTTCAAGGATAAGTCGACCGAGTAAGGATCCGTCGTCGTGTTGGTGTCGATTGCCTGGTCGGCGGGCACATATACCTTGGCTGAAAACTGGTAGTACTTACCCTTCCAGGTCGAGTCGCCGTCGGCCGTCCAGACACCGCCATGTGCATGCATGGCAATGGTCTGCTGCGGAGCCGCGTCGGTCTGGTTATCGAACAGCAGCAGCGAAACTCCCTGCGCCGTCGGGGCCCACACCTTGATCTTTACCGGGTAGGATTCGTCTTCCGGCCAGTCGGTCCAGGAAGCGTCACCCTGGTGATGAAACACCACGCCGAGCCTGCCGTTATAGGCCAGCAATGCGTCCAGAGCCCCGAAATCCTGTACACCGGTGGCATATTTGAGAGTGCCGTCCGACGCGGTCGCGGAAACTACCACCTGCCCCTTGAGCGCTTGCAGAACTGCTGCCTGACTTACCGAGGGAGCCAGCTTGAACAAGGCATAGCCGGCAAGCTGCGGGAAGCGGGTGAGCTCCTGTGCGGTGAGCGTGCCGCTGTACGGAGTCAAAGGAAGGGTGGTGCCGCCTGTTACACCGGTTCCGACCAGCTGCAAGCCCGCTGTAAGGCTTGCGTTGAGTGCGTATGTCCAGCCGGACTGCGCGTACCGCGGCTGCAGTGCAACCGTGGTGGCGTCGATCCAGTAAGCCTGGAGCTGATGAAACGGCCCGCTGAGAAGCTGCGCCGCTGTCGGCGGCTGCGGGAACACAGTCGGGTCGCCGGAGACAACCCAGCCCTCAAGCTGCTGCGGGACTTCAAGCGATTGGTCCGGGCCGGGGTCTTTGATACCCAGTGAGCAGTTGTGAATGATGAAGCCGAGATGCCCTGTCGTAATCGCCACATCGAAGTACGGGCCGTAGCTGTCGAAACCGGCAAAAGCGTCGTTGGTGTTGCAGAAATCGCTGTTCGGGTCGGTCGTTGCCCCATACACATACAACACCCAGTTGGCATAGTTGCCGTCAGGCCGGTAGTAATGAATGCGCGCGTGACCGGCGGGGATCGGCGGGTCCACACCGATTGCGGGACGCGTGGGCAGAAGGGTGTCGCTGCCGGAAATCTCCCAGAACTCATTGCCCTGCGTGGATGGGTTGACATTCTGGTTTGGACCAGGATCCTTCAGGTCACCTTTATGGAGGATGATGCCGACGTTCTGGGCATTTTGAGTGACGCCCACGTCGAAGTACGCGCCGAAGTTGTCATTGCCCGTGACAGCAACCGGGCCGCCCGGGAAGTTATTCGGCTCTGTTGTGTCGAAAAAGGCATACACCGTCCAGCCCGCATAATTGCCGTCGGGACGGAAGTAATGGATGCGGATATCTCCGGCGGGAATGGGCGGCGCTGTTTGTGCATAGGCCGCTGCGGAAGCGCTTAGAAGCAGCGCGGCGAAGGAAAGGATGCGGGATACTCGGGCGGGGAAAGCCATAGTTTTATCTCCGAAGACAATTAGTGCGATTGTGCGGTTTTACTGAAAATGCGGAACTCAAACGCGCCCAGCGATAATGCTGGGATCGCGGTTGGACGACTCGGGAAAAGGGGGTTTTTAGCTTCGCTCCAAGCTCCTGGGGCGGCTTCGACGCTGCCTCGGAAAGGCGCGTTGGATAAGTTGACGGCGACCAGGATGTCTTCCTCGGGCGTGTGGCGGATATACGTTACGACGCGCGCCTCTTCCGAGTTATGCAGCCACACGGTTTCGCCGCGCAACAGCGCCGGGTGCTCCTCGCGGAACGGAATCATAAAGCGGTAGAAACGGGGAAATTGCGGACGGAGTTCCCCGGCCTGCCACCACACCTTCAACGGCTCAAACAGTGCCGGCGCGGCGGACTCGGTGGGGTCGCCAACCTCCATGCCGTTGTACAGCATGGGCACGCCATCCATGGTGAAAATGAGCGTCGCCGCCGCAAGCGACGCAGGCGCGCCGTAGCGGGCGAGCGCGCGCTGTTCGTCATGGTCGTCGATGGTGCGCATGTGCACCGCATGCTTCGGGAACTGTTTTTCTTCTTCGTCCAGCGTTTCTTCCACTACCTGCGCCGACGAGCCATGCTCGATCACATTATTGATGGCCCGCATCAGCGGCCAGGAGTAATCAAGGTCGAAGGCGCTGCGCAGCAGCTCGGGCTTTGAGGCCTCAGCCAACATCAGGATGTTCGGATTAACCTGGTCGAGCTCCTTGCGGGCGTTCTCCCAAAAGTCCGTGGGCACTTCGGCGGCCGCATCGCAGCGAAAGCCGTCGAGGTGGAAGTCCTTCACCCAATATAGAAGCATGTCCGTCATATAGCGGCGCAGTTCGGGGTTACTGTAGTCCAGCGCCGCAACATCCGTCCAGTCGTACGGGGAAAGCACCTTGCCCTGCGCGTCATGCTTGTAGAACTTAGGGTGCGCCATCATCACGCTGTCGAACGAAGTATGGTTGGCGACGATGTCGATGATCACCCGCATGTGCCGCTGGTGTGCGCCGTCGATCAGGCGATGTAAGTCGTCCTTGGTGCCGTACTCCGGGTTGACCGCGTAGAAGTCACGAACAGCGTAGGGACTGCCGTCGGTTCCCTTCTTTTGCAGTTGGCCGACAGGGTTGATCGGCATCAGCCAAAGAACATTGACACCCAATTTTTGTAAGTCGTCGAGCTTGGCGGTGATGCCGTTCAGGTTGCCCGCGGCGGAAAACGACCGAGGGAAGATTTCATAGATAACCGCAGATTGCAGGGAGGCCGGTTCTGTGCGCGCCTCAACAGAGTGGAGCGGCCCCGCCGGGGTGGAGACGGCATTGGCCGGGGTTTGCGCGGTGATGTGCGGGACGCCGCACAAGGCAGGGAGCAGCAACAGCGCCGAAAAGTGCAGCGACTTCATGGGTCTTCTCTTTACTTTGAGTGGGCATGTGAGAACAGCGGAGATGAGTCGAAACCTATCCCCGCTGTTCAGGCTAGAACACCAAGCGCGCGGCGACCTGGATTTGGCGGGGTGCACCGTGAAGACCGGTGATTTTGCCGAAGTTCGAGGTTGGCCCCCCGTTGTAGTTGTTGGGATTGGCGAAGTTAGCAGTGTTTGTAACGTTGAAAGCATCCCCATGCAGTTCGATGGTTTTGCCTTCAGCAATATGCAGGTTCTTTTGGACGCCCACATTCATCGTACGGAACCCAGGACCATAAATCTGGTTCCTGCCTAACGTACCCACACGCGAGTACACGAAGGTATTACTGGCCGCCGGCACATCTGTTGCCCGCACAAAAGGAATGTTATTGGAGAAGGAGTTAGGGTCGAACCATTGGCCACTGATGCTCTTAGGGTAGCGGATCGGCGCGACCAAGTCAGGCCGGTTCACCGGCGCGGCACTGCCCTGTGCTTGCAGATCAACCGGCTGCCCGGTCGATAGCTGGACGATGTCATTGATCTGCCAGCCGCCGAGTGCAAGGTCCACCGCTCGATTTGCACTGCCGCCGAACCTTTGTCCGCGCCCGAACGGCAGGTTGTAGACAAAGGAAGTGCTGGCAATATGCCGTTCGTCCTGCGACGAGTTGCCGTAATTAGCATTCTGGTCGTAGTAGAGTAGCAAAGTTACAGGCGTGGGGCCGAATGGGCTGTCTGTGTTGTCGAATGTGTGAGACCAGGCATAGGAGCCCGTCGCCACAAAATTAGTGCCACGATGCTCATAATGCAGCTGCAGGCCGTTGTAGTTGGAGGAACCGCTGTAATCGTTGTACGAAATGTAGCCTAAATTCGGAAATGGTCGGGCAGTTCCACCGATTCTATAGGCGTTGTACTGCGTGGCGTTGTTGTAATAGGTCGACAGCCGCGAACCATAGGTGCCGACATACGCCATGCTGAATACATCCCTAGAGCTGAGCTGCTGCTGGAACTGCAGATTGTACTGCTGCAGACGGCTGTGCTTGTTGTCCTGATTCACCGCGGTAGCGCTGAAACTTGCGGGCAGGTTATTCGGGTCAAAGTTCGGAAAACCGGGTCCCGGCAAAGCAACGGAGGCAGCTGCGGCGCTGGTCAGATTGCCGCAGGAGTACGGAGTTGCCGATTGAGCGGTCTGGCCGGACAGCGTGAGGCAATATCCATTGATTGCGGAATAGAAACCTGCACCACCGAAAGGCGGGTTCTGTCCGAGCTGGTTGCTGATGCCGCCGTAATCAGGGTAGTAAAAGATTCCATAACCGCCGTGGAGGGAACTCTTCCCGTCGCCGCGCAGATCGTAGGCAAAGCCCACACGCGGCGCGTAATTGCCATAATCCTGGTGGATAATGGAGCGCGGCACTCCGCCCACGCCTGCTTCGAGGAGCTTACCGGTGTTCACATCGATCGAGGCCTGCCGGTTGTGCATCTCATACGGCCATTCCAGATAGTCCCATCGAAACCCGAGATTGAGCGTCAGCCGAGGATTGACGCGCCAATCGTCCTGAATGAAAACACCGTCCTCCTGGCTGAAGTTGCCAAAGTAGCCGGTCTGCGAGCCGATTTGGTAGTTATCGAGGCCGCCCACCAAGTACTCCGTTTCGTCGTAGCCGGTGAAGTTAGTGTTGGTAACGAAAAATCCGCCCTTACCCAGGATCGGGCGATAGTAGCTGACCTGCCGACGAAGAAAGGTTCCTCCAACGTTGATGGAGTGGCTGCCGCGGTTGAGGTTGAGTGTATCGGTGACCTCATACGTGTTCTGCGGGACCGCAAACAACCCGAAGTCGCCCGTGTAGGTCAGCTCCGTACCATTGCCGCCGATCAGTGGACCGCCGGTATTGGCAGCCGCGCCGATCGCTGAGTTCGCGATGCCAAGTTGCGGGCCCACGGAAATGCCGCTGTTCGATGGGGCGAACGCATAGTTGACGCGGTTATAGCCAATACGGGCCTGGTTCACAATGTGAGGCGTAAAGGTGTGCGTGAATCCAAGATCATAGCCACGCGCGTGAACGAAATTTTTCTGACCGTTGGCGGACAGCTGCGGGTTATTACCATTCTGGTCCAGTTCTGAGCCTTGGCTGGACGTTGAATTGTCATATGAGAAGCGGAAGAAGAAAAGGTTGTTGGCCGAAGGATTCCAGTCCAGCCGCGTGTCGAAGGTGTTGTATTTCGAATTAGAACTATTATGCGTTAGGTAGTTGTTGACAACACGATCAGTCCGCGAGGGCAGCGGAAAGGCATTGAAATAGTTCACCGCGGCTTGGTTCATGCGCCCCGCAGGGATCTGGTTATTGGGAAAGGGCGTACAAGTCAGAGGGTCGTAGATCTGGCCCTTGCTATTCATCGTGACATTAGTGTTCAGTGTCGCCGCATTGGGGACGCAACGAGGAAATGTAGTGGTAAAGCCACCGACATTCAGCCCGGGATTCAGCAGTTCAGAATAATCTCCCTGCCGCATGAGTGCCGTCGGAACTGTATCGTAGTGGCCGCCAAAGGGCTGCAGGATGCGGGTACCCTGGTAGTCGCCGAAGATAAACAGCTTGTCCTTGACAATCGGCAGACCTGCGGAACCGCCGAACTGGCTCCGGTTGTACTCTCCCAATGGTTGCGCCGGCGCGCCCTGAAAACGGTAGTTGCCATTCGCGGCCCATTTGCCGCTCTCGTAAAACTCAAATGCCGACCCATGCAGCTGGTTCGATCCGGAGCGGAGCGAAGTGACAACCAAAGCCCCGCCCGCGCGTCCATATTGTGCCGGGGCAACGCTGGTATCGACTTTAAATTCCTGAGTGGCATCGACTGGCGGGAAAAAGATATTGATGTTTTGAAGACCGTCGTTGTTGTCGATCCCATCCAAAATGAAGTTATTAGCCTGCGGACGAGTGCCGTTCACCGCCAAGGTACCGCCTCCGGAATAGCCGAAACGCCCAACAGTGTCCTGGCTATATTCGGTATACGTTCCTTGGGTGACCCCCGGAGTCAGCAGCGCCAGGTTGAGCGTGTTGCGTCCATTCAAAGGAAGTTCGGTAATCTGCTTGCCCGTAATCGTCTCGCCAAGGGTCGGGTCGGTCGTGTTTACCAGCGATGCTGCGTCTGTGACCTGGACGTTGGTCGAAGCCTCGCCGGGGTTCAAGCGGAAGTTGACGGTCAAGCTGGTTGTAACGGTGATCGTCACCATCTGCGTCTGTGTCTGGAAGCCGGGCGCGGACACTTTGACCGTATAGTCGCCGCGCGGCACAGCGGGGACGTTCAACTCACCGCTGCCGTTCGAAGTGCCTGTGATTTCAAGGCCGGTTTGCACGCTCACAACACTGATGCTTGCATTGGGGATTGCGGCCCCGGATGGATCGGTCACGGTACCGGCGATACGCCCAGAGTCAGCCTGACTGAAGGCACGCGGTGCACAGGGAAGGGTCAGGGTACTGAGAAGAAGCGCGCCACGGACAACGCGGAACATCTTTTTGCGGTTTCCGGTCTCTCGAAAGTAGTTCGTCATTGCAGGTTCTCCATCACTGCTCTCGCTCGGAAAAGGCAGTCTTACACGTATGGGGGCTGCGCGACTCCGGTTTCGACAGTTCGTCCGTGACCTTGTTCTTTTCGCTCGGGTGGATGCAATAGACGGCAGGTCTTTTGTTTCTTGATTTTTTCTTGCCGACTAAACTTTATAGAATGAGCTACTTAGATTTTCACGTTAGGATTGGATGGCCATGGACAGGAGCCATGGACTAGTATTTTTTGCATGGGCCTGAGTGAACCGATGACCGCGATAGAACACTCTGCCCGGTGTACCTTCGGCCTTTTTGAGGCAGATTTCCAGGCGGAAGAACTCTGGAAGGCAGGGTTCCGGGTCAGGCTGCCGGGGCAGGCTTTTAAGATCCTGACCATCCTACTATCGAAAGCCGGGGAGCTGGTCACACGCGAGGAGCTCCAGCGAAGAATCTGGGGGGGCAACACAAACGTCGACTTTGAACGCGCGCTTGCTGGGGCCATCAACAAGATTCGGGATGCCCTGGGCGATTCCGCCGACAATCCACGCTTTATTGAAACGCTGCCGAAGCGCGGTTACCGCTTCATCGCACCGGTAGCTTTTCAGGAGCCAGTTCCCTTCGCGGGTGCCGCACCTGCCCTGCCTATGCAAAAAGCAGAAGCGATCCCAGCCAGCGTTGCAGCACTACCCGTGATGGTCGCTGCGCCCGAGGAGTTCGCAATTTCCGCGGTTGAGGAAGCAAATGCGCCCGCGAAAACGGACTTTCCGACTCTCGGCCATCGAGCCCTGCCGTGGATCGCCATCGCCGCGGCGCTGATCGCTGTGCTTGCGGTTGTTTTTCTTTCATGGCCATCGGAAACGGCTCCCATCCGGGTGGAACAGCTAACTCGCAATGTTCCTATTTCGACCGGACCGCCGAACCCGGAAAATCTGATTACCCTGGCCACCGACGGAGACCGCATTCTCACTTCGGTGATGGACGAAGGCAAGCCTCGGCTCTCGGCGATTTATCTCAGTACAGGGGAGGTGCAAACGCTTCAGCTCCCACGGGAACTCGACGCGAACTCACTGGCGGATATCTCAAAAGACGGCTCGAAGCTGCTTCTGCGCAGCCATCTCACCTCTGCCTCGGAACAGCCTTTATGGGTGGTGCCTTCTTCGGGCGGCAGTGCCTCGCGCGTGGGCGGCGTCCTCGCTCACGATGCCGCCTGGATGCCGGATGGAACAAGCATCCTGTACGCGAACGGCAACGATCTAGCGGTGATTCGACTCGGGGACGGGGTTTCCCTGCCCTACGCAAAGTTGAACGGACGTGCCTTCTGGCTGCGCTGGTCGCCGGACGGTACCTTGCTGCGCTTCACGCTTATGGACCCGCTGACCCACACCTCCAGTTTGTGGGAGCTTAAAAAAGGCAGCAAAACGCCCAAGCCGGTACGTACCCCGGAGCGGCTCTCCGAGCGTGAACCGCATGCGGCTTGCTGCGGAACCTGGACTGCGGACGGGAGCGCTTACGTTTTCCAGTCGGGCGGCGATCTTTGGGAGTTGAAAGGTGCGGGACGAACAGCACCCCTCGTCCAGCTCACAAATGGGCCGCTGCAGTTCGCCTCACCGGTCCCGGCTCGCGCGGGTTCCCGCATCTTCTTCCTCGGCCTGGACCAGCCTTCAGGCTTGCAGGTGTTCGATGGGAAGGACGGGTTTCATCCTGCCCCGGCGTTTCTGGGAAACACGACTCGGGCCGACTACTCGCGGGATGGCGCGTGGGTGGCATGGACCGACAGCGACGGCAGACTGTGGCGCGCGCGGGCAGCGGATGGTTCCGATAAGGTTCGACTTACGCCCGATTACCTTGAGGCATTTTTAGCGCACTGGTCGCCCGATGGCAAGCGTTTGGCCGTGATGGGTCGGGAACCCGGCAAAGTCTGGCAAACGTATTTAATCGACGCCGCAGGGGGCACGCCGCAACACCTTTTAAGTGAAAATCGCAATGCCGCCGACCCGGGCTGGTCCGCGGACGGCACAAAGCTGGTTTTTGGGCGCGAACCGGACCTGATGGGCAAGGAAAGCGGCCCACACACCATTGAGATCCTGGATCTCCGGAGCGGCCGCACAGAGGTTGTGCCGGGATCGGAAGGCCTGTTCAGCCCGCGCTGGTCGCCGGACGGCCGCTGGATCGCGGCGCTTACACTCAACCAGGAAAGCCTGATGCTGTACGACCTCACCCAGCGGCAATGGAAGCCTCTTGCCGCGATAAGCGGCGCAGACCCCGTTTGGAGCGCGGACAGCAGGGCCATCTATATGCATGCCTTCATGGACAGTACCGATCCGATTTTGAAGGTGAACGTGCCGGATGGAACTGTCACCACGATCGCGGACCTGAGCGCGTTCCATAATAGAAACACGGTCAACTACTTCTTCGGGGGACTGACGCCCGCGAACCAACCGCTTGTTGTGCCGCAGGTGGGCACAGGCAACCTGTATACGCTTGATTTAAAGCAGAAATAAAAAGCTGGAGGCGCGGGCCGGGATCGAACCGGCGCATAAAGGTTTTGCAGACCTCTCCCTTACCACTTGGGTACCGCGCCG
>CAXTKZ010000057.1:0-10591 GCA_964244985.1 uncultured Acidobacteriaceae bacterium | reverse complement strand
TGGAGCGGGAGACGGGACTTGAACCCGCGACCCTCGCCTTGGCAAGGCGATGCTCTACCACTGAGCTACTCCCGCATCAGGTACTTATCCACTCTACCGGCAATCGCCTAACGGTGCAAATAGCTCACAGCCAAAGCGGCCGCTGCGGCAAAGGTGACGCCGGTGGTGGCCCAAGCCGCCGCTTGGGTGAGTGGGCCGTTCCGCTTGTCGCCCATCACAGCCCGGCGGCTTGTGAGGAGAGTGATGAGCAACAGCAGCGGCGGTGTTGAAAACCCTTGTACCACCCCGGCAAGCACCAACGCGCGGATGGGATTGATCGGCAATAGCCCCAAGCCCGCAGCCAACAAGGTAAAGCCGGCTATCGCCCCATAAAAGCGGGGAGCCTGCCGGGGCCGATAGCGCAGGCCGTTGCGCCAGCCTCGGGTCTGGGACAGGTTGTAAGCGGCCCCGATCGTCATAACCGGGATGGCCAGAAAACCGACCCCCACAATGCCCAGCGTGAACAGGAGACCGGCGGCGCGTCCCGCGACCGGCTGAAGCGCCTGCGCTGCTTCGGCAGCCGTGTTGAGAACATGCTTGCCTGCTGGAAACAGCGTGGCGGCCGTGGAAAGCAGTATGAAATACATAACGCCGCTTGAAAAAATCATCCCGAACACGACGTCCCATGCACTGGTGCGCAGTGCCGCATCGGTCGTACCCCGGCGCGGTCCATCTTCCGATTTTTCTTCTACTTCTTCGTTTGATTGCCAGGTAAAGATGTAAGTCGACAGTGCCGTCCCGACAATGGCCACCAACATCTCAAGCGAGTCGCGGTTCCATTGCATGCCCGCTCCGAGAAAGGTGCCTCGGGCGACGCTCGGCCAGTGCGGATGCGCGAGAAAAGCCGACGCCACATAAGCCAGGAGCGACAAAGCCAGGATCCGAAAAACGTTCTTGATGACTCCATAAGAACCCAGGAGCTGAAACGCAAGAGCGGCCGCCGTGATTCCCGCGATCAACAGCCAACGGGGCACATGCAGAAGCAGGCCGGCAGCCGCGGCCATGCCGCTCATGTCGGCCCCAGCCTCAATGAGGTTTCCTGTCAAAGTAAGAATAAGGAACGCATAGAGCGCCCAACGGGGTAAATGCTGCCGCAGCACAGTGAACAAACCCTGCCCGGTAACCTGGCCGAGCTTGCCCGACAGATACACAACCGTCACCATCATCGGAAAAACAACCGGCGCGGCCCAAAGAACGCCATAGCCTAGCTGCGCTCCGGCCTGCGCGTAGGTGCCGATTGCCGAGCAGTCGTCGTCGGCAGCCCCGGTAATCAAGCCGAGCCCCAGGGAGCGCAGAACCCCATGGCTCCGCACATCGCCACTTTGTTTAGCCATTGACTCAACAGAAGGGGAAAAGCACGGCGGGGTTGGACAGGTTCGGAATGTGCGCTTGCGGGCAGCGTAAAGCAGTCCGGTTCGATCCGGCAGTGAGCACTTCTTGAGACAACACAGCGCCGCCAACTTCCGTGACGTGCATCTGCCAGGACTCTGGCTGTGTAGGTGTCCGGCCAATCGCTTCAACCCGCGTTGGTCCTTCAGCCGTACTGACCACTGCCCGTGGCTGCGGTGTTCGCTCCTGCTTGGCAGGAAGAACTTTCGCTCGCGCAGAAATCAGTCCTGTGAAGTCGTCCAGTATTTACCAACCCACCACAAACGACCGTTCAAAGCAGTTAGTAGTGACTGAAATGCACATCTTAATCAAGTTTTACGGTCGAACAGCCTTCGTCTCTTTTCAGACGTTCTCCTGAAATATGCTTTCCTCAACCTTTGCTGCTGACGAACGGTCCACCACCTTTGTCGCTTCAACGTCTCGCATCGGCGGAGCCCCGAACAATCTGGCGTATTCACGGCTGAACTGATGCACACTTTCATACCCGACCTGGTACGCTGCAGCGCTTGCGTTTCGTCCATCGGACAGCATCAGCCGTTTAGCTTCGATCAGCCTGAGCTGCTTCTGAAACTGTAGAGGCGTCAATGCTGTGGCAGCCCGAAACTGCTGGTGAAAGGAAGACAGGCTCATCCCCGCATTTGTCGCCAAGGAATCCATGCTGATCTTCTCCGCGAACTGCTCCCTCAAAAGTGAGATCGTGCGTGTGATTGCCTGGCGAGGTCCACTCAAAGCGCCGAGCTTGCGGACAGCCCATCCATGCCGTCCAACAAGAAGCCAGTAATGCAGTTCCCGGATGTAGGCGGTATACAGCACAGAGATCCCGTTTGGACGATCCAGGAGACGAAGCAGCCGCAAGGCCACGTCCGCAACTTCCGCTCCGGTCGCCTCAGCCTGCACTGGAGAGGTGTTAGCAGTGGGATCATGATCGATCTCCACTCCGACCTCGGAGATCACCGCAGGATCGAGCGAGAAAACGATCGAACAATATGGTGCGTCTTCAGTCGCTTCAGTGACCTGACTGACTGTGGGTACATGCGCAGTGATGAGCAAGGATTCGCCGGCACCGAATTCTACGCTCGTAGACCCTGCTGTGACTCGCTTCTTTCCCTGCAGCACTAGACAGGCAAGTGGACGTGAGATCGCATGAACCAACCCGCCCGGCGCTGTAGCCCGCACCAGGGAGACCTCCGGCAGGGCAGTCTCAACAACGTTGCCGTCTGCGGCATACGGCGCGGCGAGGTGTTCGACGATGTGTAGGAGTTTGCTCATACGGGAGGATACGCTCGAAAACATTGCAGGATCAGGCAAAGAAGCGACAGCATCCGGCAATTGGAGAACGATACCTCTCAAGCATACTGAATCCGGTTGATAAGGAGAACGTATATGCAGAAAATAACGGTAATTACCGGCGGCAGCCGGGGTCTTGGCCGCAATACCGCTCTAAGTGTCGCTCGCCAGAGCGGAGATGTAATCGTCACTTACCAGAGCCGGTCAGAAGAGGCGCAGACTGTTGTGTCCGAAATTCAGGCAATGGGACGAAAAGCGGCAGCCCTTCCATTGAACGTTGGAGAAGTGAGCTCGTTCCCGGCTTTTACCGATGCTTTGCGGAAGCTGCTGGAGGAGAGGTGAAACCGGAATACTTTCGACAACCTGGTGAACAATGCCGGCCACGGAGATTACGCGCTGATTGAAAAAACTACTGAGGAGCAGTTCGACACTTTGGTTAACGTTCACTTCAAGGGCGTCTTCTTTCTCACCCAAGCGCTGCTGCCCTTGATCGCAGACGGTGGCCGCATCGTCAACTTGTCCTCCGCTCTGACCCGCGTGTCGGCTCCGGGATGGGCTGCTTACGCGGCGGTGAAAGCAGCAGTGGAGGTGTTGACGGTGTACCTGGCGAAGGAGCTCGGGGCGCGCGGCATTGCCGTCAACACCGTAGCGCCTGGTGCAATTGAAACCGACTTCTTCGGTGGAGCTGTGCGGGATACGCCCGAATTCAACAAGTTTTTCGCGGATATGACAGCTCTAGGACGGGTTGGTCAGCCGGACGACATTGGGCCGATGATCGCCAGCCTGCTTTCAGAAAACAACCGCTGGGTGAACGCGCAACGCATCGAGGTTTCCGGCGGGCAGGGCATTTAATCCGCAGGCTTGCCAAGGCGAAGCTCCGCCATTGGCAAGCCGCTTCTGCTCGGTGGAGTACCACGACCGGGCGCCAGCTTATATTTCCGTTCGAGGAAGAGGAAAAGCAGCGATGCCGAAAATCTATCTGCACTATCCCGAACATGCCTTCAGCGATGAGGCGTTGACGTCGCTTGCCGATGAACTCACGACTATCAGCCTGGAGTGTGAAAACCTTCCGAACACTCCGTTTGTTCGAAGCACTGTGTGGATCTACGCAAACGAGTATCCCACTCAACGCATTTTCGTGGGTGGGGCACCTTCCGGCCCCCGAGTCATCAGCCTTGAAGTGAACGTGTTTGAGGGCGGACTAGAGGACGCTGCGAAGGGGACGCTCATCGAACGCTTTACCGAATCTGTTGCACGCCACGCATGCATGCACGCGGGAAAACGTCGATTGGTTTATGTCCTGATTAAGGAATCGAAGGCCTCGAACTGGGGCATCTTCGGTGAACGCATCACGCTGGATGCGTTGCGTCACCCTCCAGCGGACGCGCTTCCTATCGAGTGAGCCAAGTACAATCGTGCTTCACCTAAGGACGAACTTCAGGGTGTCGCCCACCGCAACAATTAAGACCGCCAGAAAGCGCATCAAGCCTGCACGGATACATGTCCGTCAAGGACATGACACTGTCGATTATCAGCAGTCATCATTAAGTCTGGTGGCACTCCGGCGAAGCTTCCACAAACGACTGTTTGTGCAGTGCCACAAGCACCCGTTCGCAGAAGCGAGCGTGCACAGCTTCGCCGGGTACGGTCACATTGCCTGAAATAGATCATCTACTAACGCGCCGGCACCAAGGTGGAAGTCTTACGGAGAGCGGGCGTGGCCTCGACTTTAGAGGGCTGGTTTGCCATCAGGCCGAGAACGCCCAAACATCAGATCCGTGATGGCGCCGGTGCGGGAACAAAGTCGATGCGGGACAGCCGCAGCTATCTCGATTTCTCGTAAGCTCGACCAATACGGATGTATTTGCCAGCACAAGGCGGACTGGAATGCCAATCGGATGCGCATTAGACCAACCAAGCACCATAGAAACGGTCTGCCGCACCCGCGCTTACAATCAAGCGCAAGAACCGATGCCGCCGTGCGCCTAAACCGCTCCTTATAAAGTGCGTCCGCGGCCTCGCCCGAACAGCAGGTACAGGATAACGAGCAGCAGGATCAGGCTCAACCCGCCGCCGCCGTAGTAGCCCGCGCCCGGACCCATGGCATACCCGCCGCCGCCGAAAAGCAAAAGAAGTACAACGAGAATAATAATGAGCTGCATGCGCGGAAGTGTAGCACGCACTTTGAACGTCTGGCTTACGACTCCAGGTTCCTTCGGAACGGCGCGTACCAGAACAGGACGGCAGATTCTTCACTTACAGGTTTTACAGACGAACCTCAGCCCGAGACCAGCGCTCCATCCCGCATAGCCAGCGTCCTGTCCGCGAAGGCAGCCGCTTCAGGGTTGTGAGTGATCATCAGTACAGTTTGCCCGTAAGTCTTGTTTGAGTGCCGCAGCAGCTGGTGCACCGCGTCCGAGGTTTTCGAGTCGAGATTGCCGGTCGGCTCGTCGGCCAGGATGATCGCCGGCTCGTTGAAGAGTGCCCGCAGGATCGCGACACGCTGCTGTTCGCCGCCCGACAGCTCGGAGGGCCGATGGTCAAGCCGCCCGGCAATCCCCAGCATCTCCGCCAGCTCGCCGATGCGCGCCCGATTCAAGGGAGCAGACCCGCCAGCGATCTCATGCGCGATCTCGACATTGCCCCGCGCGGTCAGGGTGGGGAGCAAATTGTACTTCTGAAAGATAAACCCGATCTTGCGCTTGCGGAGCCGGGTACGCTCCCCGTCCCCCAACGCTGCAAAGTCCACGCCGTCCACGCGGGCATGGCCTGTGCTCGCCCGCGTCAGGCCGCCCAGAATATAAAACAGCGTCGACTTGCCACTGCCCGACGGGCCGATGATCGAGACAAACTCGCCGCGCGCGACCTCGAAGGAAACGTCCTGAAGCACCGGCACTGCCACTTTGCCGGCCCGGTAGGTTTTGCCGAGATGCTCGGCCTGGATAATGGGCGCTGAGGAAGGACTCACCCTTCCATTCTAGGGCCGGAGCGCGCTCGGAAGAGATTTAAGCATGCGCGCGCATCCGGTCCCCGAACCCCGTGGACGGCTGTGGCGCGGCGGAAATGGCGCGCTTGGGTCCGCGCTTACGCACCATCAATGTCCGGATGCGCTCCATCATCTCGCCCGGCGTAGCCGCCCCTTTGGGTAAAAACGCGTCCGCTGCCTCGGCTCGGCCGAAGTCGCGCACCGTCGAGCTGACGAGCAGCGCCGGCGTGTCCGGGGCGTCGGCTTTCATGCGGCGGACCATCTCGTTGCCGTCCATGCCCGGCAGCAGAAGGTCCGCAACCACCAGGTCGATGCCGCCATCGCCAAACCGCTCCAGCGCCGCGGACGCGCTCATCGCTTCCACGACGCGGTAGCCCCGGGTTTCCAGCATGAACTTACGTACGCTCAGGGCTTGCTCATTTCCGTCAACAAGAAGAATGACTTTTCGTGGGCGCATGGGGTCTCCAGCCCCTCGCGGGCCAGAGCCTGCGCGCCGCGCCATCTATATAGATAGGCAGGGCACCGCGCATGCTCCCCGGGAGGGGATCCGTTAGCCGTGTCAGCCGGCCTGGGGCAAAGCAGGGACGTCCAAGCCCGAGGCGCGGCTCGTGCGGGCAAAAGCCCGGGCAGCCGCGCCGTTGAGGCGCATTGGGCGTCCCTGCTTGCGGTTCAGGCGCAAGCAGACACGGGGAACAAAGGGCTCCGGTTCCGGCCTCCTTTTGCGGCGTGGCCCGCACACTGTGTGCGGACGCAGGACGCGCAAGGAGCGCGGGAAAACGGCAGCTCTCGGTTCAGCTCAGTTGTCGAGTAAAGGCGAAAGTTGCGTTCCTTTGCCGGTCGAACATGGCTTGTGAACGCTTGCTCAGACTACGGAGCGTTCCCCTGCAGTGCAAGTACGAAGATTAAGCGAAAACACGCTTCACCCGTGCAGGAAAGGAAGGAAATCTAGCTCGAAAGTGGCGGAACCCGCGTCCGGCGCGGGCTTGGGCCTGTGGAACGAATGTGCATCACGGAAGGAAAAAGCGTCCTTCTGCCACAAGAACAGTGCTGCCTCCCACCCGCACGTAGCTGCCCGCGTCCCAGGTTTGTGCACCCGTCGGGTCCGGGGCGAGTCGCGCCCGGGTTTCAAGGAGGCTCCTTCGCCCGATTTCGACGCCTTGTTCCATCCTCAAAGGTGTGTCGGGCGGGGCGTAGCCGTGATGGACCAGCCACGCCGTTGCCGAGCCTGCCGCGGAACCGGTCGCCGGGTCTTCGCCGCCGTAGAACTGCATCCGCGCCCTCCAAGCGTGAGCGCCGCCAGGTGCGAGCACGTAAAAGAATTTGGCGTCAGTGTCGTTGAGGTAGTGTTGAGCCCGCTCCCTCGGGATCGCAAGCGTACCGAGCGCCTCCACGGAGCGCAGGGGCACGATGGCGAATGGGAGCCCGGTGGAGACAGTCTCAATCGGTTTGTCCCCGTCCAATGCCGCCCGGGGCAGCCCCAGCGCGTGCGCCACGGCCTCCGGGTCATGCTGTTGACCGAATCGGGGCAGCGGCTGATCCATCTCCCCGTGCATCGGGTCTGACGGCGCGAACCGCACCGGCACCACACCCGCGTCCAAACGTAACTGTATCTCCTCCCGTGCGTCGGGAAAGTCCAAGCGGAGAGCGGCAGCGGTCCCGAGCGTGGGGTGCCCGGCAAAGGGCAGCTCCTCCTCTACCGTGAAAATGCGTACCCGCACCGCGTCTTCCCCAGTCTCCGGAAAGCAGAACGTGGTCTCGGACAAGTTGGTTTCCCGCGCCAGGGCTTGCATCTCCTCGTCTGCCAGCCCGTGGGCGTCGGGGAAAACCGCGAGTTGGTTGCCCTCCAGCGGCTTGCTCGTGAACACGTCCAGCAGGATGTATCGGTATTCGCGCATATGTCTCCCCAAAAAACGCTGTGCTATGCTCGCGCTATCGCCATGGTGCAATTACGCCCCAGCCCGCGCTTCCCGCTCGCCTGTACGATGCGGCCGCGCTTAGAGCGGGCGCGTCCGCTTTCCCGGTAACCTCGTTCCCTTCCGTGCATCTCTTCTAGTGAACCTTTCCGGAGAAACCATGAGCATCGCCGCTGAAGCACGCATCCCCAAGATTCTCGAGCAGGCCCCCGACTTCGAAGCGAAAAGCACGCACGGCATGATCAAGCTGAGCGACTTTACCTCGCAGGGTAAGTACGTGATGCTGTTCTCGCATCCATCCGATTTCACGCCCGTGTGCACGACCGAGTTCATCGAATTTGCCAAGCGCCAGGCCGACTGGGACCGCCTGAACGTGCAGCTTGTCGGCGTATCGATCGATTCTGTGTTTTCGCATATCGCCTGGGTGCGCGATATGGAGCAGATCGGCGGCACCAAAATCGGTTTCCCCGTCATTGCCGATCTGGATTTCAAGGTTTCCACCGCCTATGGGCTGGTGCACGAGGCTGTGTCGGATACTGCTGCAGTGCGGGCGGTGTTCGCCATCGATCCGAAGCGCGTGATCCGGGCGATCATCTACTACCCGCCACAGCTGGGGCGCTCGGTCGATGAGCTGGTGCGTATTTTTGAAGCGATTCAAATGACGGACAAAGTTGGCGCATCTGCCCCGGCAAACTGGGTGCCCGGCGAGCCAGTCATCGTTCCCAGCCCCGCAACCGTCGCGGACGCGGAAAAGCGCACCAACGGCGGAGGTGCCGGCTTGCAGGTGGAGAGCTGGTACTTGTCGAAGAAGCAGCTGTAAGCGGGTCAGCAGCTCTGCAAAATATACGAAATATGGGTCATCCTGAGCGCAGCGAAGGACCTGCTTCTACTTTGCGCACTAATAACAGGTCCTTCGCTGCGCTCTGGATGACCCCTCTAAGTGCGTAGTCCAAACTCATTTACTTTGGTGGGAACTTCTTAAACATCTGCTTCACCCTGCCCGTCAGTCCCTTTACATTCTTCTTTTCCGTGCCGGATAAGTCCTCGCCCGTGACACCCCGGAACAGCAGCCGGTGGCTGTTCGTGTCGAAGATATCGAGGACTAAGTGGCTTTCCGCGGTAGCAAGTGCGTTGACCGTCGCTTCGCCATAGGTCGGGTTCCAACCCCCACCCAGGCCCTGCGGACCCCACTGACCCACGCCCCAATTATCTTGCCCATAGCCTTGGTCGAGCTCTTCAATGCCCTGCACATCGCCTGTGGCAAAGACGGTCGCGCTGCCTCCGGAAGGGAGGAGCTGCCATCCCCGCGCCTGCAGGTACTTATCGGCCGCGCCCTGGATCGCCGTGCCGTACTTAGGCACCGCCAGACGTACGCCGCCCCAGGAGTAGGTGCGGCGGCTTAAAGGCGCGGCGTGGTCGTACTCGATCGTGACCCTGGGAGAAAGAAACGGCAAAGTCAAAGCCTCGCCGCTTACGGCAGCCGTCATCAGCAAGGCGGTGAAAGCAATCCGGCGCATCGGTTCTCCTCGGGCTCTCCCGGCAGGAAGCAGCCCTCCAAGAATAAGCCCTTACTGCGCATCGCCCTCCTGGGGCAGCGCATAATACCCCTTGCGCGTCTGCACCTTCAGCCCGTCGCCCTTGCACTCGATATTGGTCGTCCGGAACTTGCCGTCGAAGTCCAGGTTGGACGGCACATAGCTGGCCACATATTGCGTCCGCAGCTCGTCCTCGATCTGCTGGAATGCCGCCTCCAGCTTTTTTCCATTGTTGCCGACATCAATCACGCGGCCGCCTGTTTCCCCAGCCATGCGGCGCATTTGCGAGTCGCCCGAGTAGCCGAGGTTCATGCCGTAGCCATAGGAAAATCCACGGTCGGCGATCAGGATGACGTAAATGATTGCATTCGCCTTTTGCGCGGCTTCGATCGCATCCTGAATCCGGTACTTCGAGCCTTGGTCGCCGCCGTCGGTGAGCAGGATCATCGCCTTGCGGCCTGTTTCCTGCCGCAGTTTGTCCCCGGCAGCCAGGTACACCGCGTCATACAACAGCGTGCCCTTGGGCGCGCCCTGCGTGGGCACCGTGCCCTGCCCCACACCCACGCTGCCCGCCGATCCATTGCCGGCTCCGGTGTTGATTTCGGCTTTGTTCATGGCACGGCTCAGCTGGCCGGCGTTATTGGAGTAATCCTCCAGCAGGTTCACTTCCACGTCGAACGCAATCAGAAACGCCTCATCTTTTTCGCGCAGCACACTGTGGAGAAAGGAAGACCCGGCCTGCTGCTCCAGCGGCAAAACGTTCTGCTGCGAGCCTGAGGTGTCGAGCAGGATACCGAGGGTGAGCGGCTGATCGGCCCGCGCTTCGAAGTTTCGGAGCTTCTGCAACTTCTTATCCTCCAAAACCTGGCAGTCGTCCTTTGTCAGGTTGGGAATAAGCGCCCCCCGCTTGTCGTGCACCGTGAAGTACAGCGAAACCAGGTTTGAGTTGACGCGTAGGGTCGTGACCGGCGCACCGGTCTGCGTATCATCCTGTTGCGGCGGCGCGGTCGAAACTGGCGGCGCATCGGGCGAGGGGGCCGACTGGGCGTGGAGCACGGGGGCAAGCAGAAGCAGGGAGGCTAGGAAGGCGCGGCGCATACTTCCAACTTAGACGAGTTTGCACGGCGAAAGGCTTACAAGCAGCCGCATCGGATCGCATCTTGTAAAAGCCTTGACAGCCCTGTGTAAGAAATGCGACCAGCCTGAAACCGGGTATTCCTGACAGGGTGTGTAAGAGTGCGGCAAACACGAAAGAAGGGTCATCCTGAGCCGTAGGCGAAGGACCTGCTTTTCACTCTTGTAGGTGCAAATGGGCACAAGTAGGTCCTTCACTCCGTTCAGGATGACCCGAATTTAGCTTGGGAGAGCAGGTTCAGACCTTCTCACACACCCCCTGAGGAGCGCAGCGGAAAGCGCTTGCGCAAAAGGACCAGCTTTTCCTG
>CAXTKZ010000056.1:13014-20314 GCA_964244985.1 uncultured Acidobacteriaceae bacterium | reverse complement strand
GGTTCGGCTCAACCGGCGGCCAGTACTCGGCCACCTCCGGCGAAAGCCCGGACGCGCGTGTGGTGCAGTTCGCGCTTAAGTACATCTTTTAACAGGCGGCTATTGCCTGGTAGACAGCCACCTGAATCCCGCGGGCTCTTAGAAAAGCTCGCGGGAGTCGTAGAGAATCACCGTAAACCTCTGCTAGACTTGCTACGCGCCGGTACTGCCCTCCCCAAAAAAGGGTTGTTTGCTTTGGTGCAATTTCAACCCAGGATAAGGGCATAATGGAACAAGGTACGGTGAAGTGGTTTAACGACGCAAAGGGTTTCGGGTTTATCTCCCGCCAAAACGGGGAAGATGTATTTGTGCATTTTTCGGCTATCAGCTCCAACGGCTTTAAAAGCCTGCAGGAAGGCCAGTCGGTGCAGTTCAACGTGGTGAAGGGGCCAAAAGGCTGGCAGGCGTCCGACGTTCAGCCTGTTTAAGACGTTCACCTGGTAAGAAAGCAAGAGGGCAGGCCACGAGCCTGCCCTCTTCTATTTGCTACTTTCCCAGACCCGGAAGCGCCGCTCCAACTCCCACTGCTGCACTGCTTTTTCGCTGCCCCGCACCAGGGCGGCGCATACGCCCGTGGGTGCCTCCGCACCGAGTTGGCCGCGGCAGGCGGCAACCGGGGCGCGCAGGGTTTCGGGCGTTTCGGCGGCCCAAAGGCTCGCGCCGGGCAGAAAAGCGTGCTGGAGGGACGCCCGCGCCATCTGCTTGAGCTGCGCATAGCTGAGGCGGTACGTGAGCGCGGCGCGCACATACTCATGCGTCAGGTCGATGCGCGACACGCCCTCATCGTCGGTGGAAAGCACGACCGGTACGCCCGCCTGGAGATACAACGGCAAAGGATGATTTGCGTTTGCCGCGCCCAGGATCAAGTCGTTGCTGGTGAGGTTGATTTCGACCGCGACGTGACGCGCAGCCATCTCCGCCAGCAACGCGTCGGCTTGGTCCTCATACGGTACATCGACGCCGTGACCGATGCGCTCGGCATGACCCTCCTCCACCGCCGAGCGGACATGAAACGCAAGCCCTTCCGGCGGCACCAGCCCCGGCGCAAGCTCGCCAGCATGCAGTGCGATATGCATGCTGGGGTACAGCGGCTTCAGGGCGTCTAGCATGCTCATTTGCAGACTGTAGTCGCGCATTGAGATGTAGCCGTCCTCGGGCTGCACGAAGTTGAGGCCCACCACGCGCGCGTCGGCTTTTGCAAGCTCAAAGGCGAACACAACTTGCGCAAACACATCGGCCGGTGCTTGCTCGCGCAGAACTTGAAACAGAAAGCGGATTTCGACCTTGCACGCCGGCGCGGCTTGCGGTGTTCCGCAATGCTCCCGAGTGTTCCGCACCTTTTCCGCTGCGTCCAGCGCGCTTTTCGCGGCCGCGATGCTGGAGCCCAGGTCGGGGAGCAGCTTGTCGCGATACGCGCGGAAGTCGTTGCTGTAGCCCAGCTTTTCCGCCGATGCTTCAATGGACTTCAAGTCGGGTGTGTCCATCACCTCAAGATATTGCTCGTTTTGTCGCGCGGCGCGGGTCGCCACTTCGTCGAGCCAGTCGCCCGTATGCACGCGCCCCAGGCCGCCGAAGCGCCCAAACGTCGCGAAAAACTGGTCGTGTCCATTGAACCCTGCCGACGGCACAAAGGCGCGCATGGAAAAGCTGTCGATCAGTCCATCGCGCAGGCGGTTGTCGTTTTCTATCGCGGCGGCTCCGCTCACCTCGCCGGGCCTGCACGCCCCGTGCGGTGCTGTGCGATCGATCGCAAGCCCCGCCGGATCCACGCATACGCCGTCCTCGGCGGCCTCGTCCAGGAGCGTTTCCGCGTATACCGCGCCCGCCAGGTGCATGTGGAGATCGGCCCCCTTGGGCATCCCGACCAAAAACGCACGGAGGGCCAGGGGACCCGCCCCGACCGCGCGCGTATAAGCCTGCGACGCGCGTGCCTCCGGAGTTTGCGCCGGCGCGAGGAGCGGGGAAAAGCCGAGCAGCCCGCACACCGCGAGTGCGCGTAGCATGTGTGTGTCCGCAAGTGTTCCCAGGGAAGTGAAACGCATGGCCCCAAGTGTATGGCATCGGTTTTTCTGTGCGTTTGCATGGGTGGTATCCGCGCCTCTCGTGCTCGCGCAAAACGATTGGCTCGCGCCCGTGCCTGCGTTCCCCCTGGCTTCGCCCGCGGGCGGCTTGGTCATCCACCAGCGCTCGTCCACGCTGCAGCCGTTTACCGTCGCCGGGCCATGCGGGGCGACCGTGGGGCAAGGCGACGGCAGTTTTGAAGCCTGGACCTGGCCGGTAAAGCTGCTCAGCCATGTGCACATTGAGGCCAACCTGCAAAACTACCCCGTGCCGATCGCGCTGAACGACCATGCGGCGGAGGTCACGGTTCAACCCGACCACACGACCATCACGTTTGCGCACCCGGCGTTTACCGTGCGTGAAATTTTGTTCGCCGCGCAGTGCGAAAAAGAAGGCGGCCCGGGCACGGTCGCGATGTTTCAAATCTCTTCGGCCCGGCCGGTGACCCTGGTGTTTTCATTCACCCCGGAGCTGAAGCGCATGTGGCCCGCGCCCAACTACAACACGCCCTCGCCCGAGTGGGTGCCGCTCGGCGGAGCGGGCGGCTACTACCTCTTGCATACCGACTCAGAAGACTTGGCCGGCGCGGTCGCCATGCCCGGAACGGAACCCGGTATTCTTCCCCCATACCAGGAGGGCGCAAAGGATTTGCCGCTGCAGCTGGTGCTGCGTTACGACCCCGCGCGCGACGGCGACAAGTATTTCCCGCTGCTGATGGCGGCGGGAACGTCTTCACAAACCGCGAGCAAAAACGCGCTTAGCGAGCAGCTTGCGTCGCTGGGCCGCCACGTGCGGGCGACATACGAAACCGCGGCAGAGCGCTACGCACACTTTTTCGACCGGCGCACGGTCGCCGAAACCCCGGATGAGCGCTTCAACCAGGCCCTCAAATGGGCTGAGGTGTCCATCGACCAACTGCGTGTGCGGCACGAAACGCAGCAATATGGCGAGGAGCTGGGCCTGGTGGCCGGCCTGCGCAGCTCCATGGCGTCCAACCGTCCGGGCTTCGGCTGGTTTTTTGGGCGCGATGCCTTGTACACGCTGTACGCGGTGGATTCCTACGGCGATTGGGCGCTGACCCGTGCCGAGCTCGACTTCCTGTTGAAGCGGCAGCGCGTCGACGGCAAGATCATGCATGAGTATTCGCAAACCGCCGAGCTGGTGGACTGGCCGCATCTGCCTTATGAGTACGCCGCCGCCGATTCCACGCCGCTGCTGCTGATGGTGTTGGCCGACTATGGGGCGCGCTCGGGCGATGCGGCTTATGTGCGGCAGCACTGGCCCGAGATTGAGAAAGCCTGGCGGTTTGAGTCGACGCACGACGCCGACGGCGACGGCATTTACGACAATGCGCAGGGTACGGGGTGGGTGGAAAGTTGGCCGCCGGGGATGCCGCACCAAGAGATCTATTTGGCCGCGCTCGATGAGGAAGCTTCGCAGGCTTATGCGAAGCTGGCCGCGCTCGCGGGCAAGCCGGACGGCGGCGCGGCGGCGCGCGCCCAAACCGTGGCCGCGACGATCAAGCGCGAATACACCCGTACCGACGGCGTATATGCGTTTTCCTATAACGGCCCCGACAAGCTCGACACAACCGCGACGATTTACCCGGCTGTCGCCTGGTGGGACGGCACCTATGCGCTGCCGGACAGCGACCGGATGTTCCGCCGTTGGGCGTCGCACGAGTTTTCAACTGACTGGGGCACGCGCGACATGGGTGAACATGAAGCGTTGTACGACCCCATCAGCTACCACCAGGGCACGGTATGGCCGTTGTTCACAGGCTGGGCCGCGATGGCCGAGTACCGCGCCGGACGCCCGCTCGCAGGCTACGAACACCTGATGGAAAACGCGAACCTGACCTGGGCGCAGGACCTGGGCGCGGTCACAGAACTTTTGTCCGGGCAGTACTTCGAGCCTGTGGGACAGTCCACGACGCATCAACTTTGGTCTTCCGCCATGGTGCTGACACCCGCGCTGCGGGGATTGTTCGGGGTCAGCTTCGACGCGGCGACCGGTCTCCTGCACGTGAACCCGCAGCTGCCCGCGGCATGGTCCGGCGCGACGCTTCGCCATGTGCCCGTGGGTGGGGGGCTGGTCACGCTGCGGTATGCCCGGGTGGGCGGTGCCATGGAGGTTCGGATGGAAAGGGAAAGCGGCCCCGCGCCGAAGCTGGGAGGCGCAAGCGGGGACACGCTGCTCGTCCCGCTGCCCCCGGCGGAGTTGGCCCTACCCGCGACGCTGCCGCTGCCGGGCTCGCAAACAGCGCAGCTGAAAGTGCTGGAACAGCACAGCGACGCCCACAGCGCAACCTGGGTGTTGGAAGCGCAGGGCGGCTCGGAGTACACGCTGCCCCTGCGTTTGAACGGCGTCCGAGCCGCGCGGGCAGAGGGTGGGGTCCTCAACAACGGCGCAGAGGTGCCGGACGATGCACCGCTTGCAGGGGATGTTCTCCTGCCGCCATCCGGCAAACCTGATCCCGCTTTGAAAACGCTGCACATCCGCTTTCCGCCGGGCACCGGCTACACCGAGCAAGCCGTGACCGTGCGCTGGTAAGGCCGCGCATCCTATGGGTGCGGGGTTTAGAAACGGCCTGGATTGCAATGCTGGTTGCCCTTCTTGCCGGGGCGGCAAACCCGGTCCAGACCGGTGCAAGCGCCGAGCTGAACAATGGGCTGCGCGAGCCCGCTCTGGCCGGCTTGTGGGTGTACGTCTCGGGCCTGCTCGGCATGCTGCTGCTCGCGCTTGCCCTGCGTCAGCTTGGGTCCGCGCATCTGGGGCGGGCAGCCGTCGCAGCCGGCCATGTGCCGTGGTGGGCGTGGACCGGCGGTCTGCTCAGCATTGCGTCCACGCTCGCCGGACTTGTGTTTGCTCAGCGACTGGGCTCGGGGCTGTTCACGAGCTTGAGCCTGACGGCTTCGCTCATTGTGTCGGTACTGCTCGACCAGTTTGGATGGATCGGCTTTAAACAGCACAGCGCTTCGCCCGCGCGTCTCGCGGGTTGCGCGCTTCTGATTGGGGGCGTGTGGCTCGTCGCGCGCTTTTAAACGGCAGTTGCGGGTTGGTGGTCCTTTGCTATACTCAGGGCAAGCGCTCCTCGCGCTGTTCATGCCCGTCCCGAACGCGATCTCCTCGTGAAGACAGGCATGCTTGGGACTCCCAAGGCCAGATAGCTCAGTGGTAGAGCGCGGCCCTGAAAAGGCCGGCGTCGGCGGTTCAATCCCGTCTCTGGCCACCACTCCATTGTTTGCCGATCCATTTGAACTGGCTCGTAAAGACGTTGGGTGGAGGCAGGTGGAGGAGGTAGGCCCGATACGCCCGGCGGGGCATTGGTAACTCTGGTGGACCGGGACAGGAGCATCATGCCAATGAGCAGCCTAGAACCATTCTCAGAGTGGCGCGATTACAGGCGACTCAAGCTTCGCATGATCGTTCTTGTCATGGGCTGGGTACCATTCGGCGTGTTGATTGGTGGGCTGCTGCCAATTCTCCTACACGACTATAGGCCTACATACGCCCTTGCTCTCACATACATGCTGGCACTAGGGTTTACCTGGCTCCAGTATGGCTTTTACCCACGTCCAGGTTGTGGCTCTTCTTTCCGAGGTCGGCAACTCTACCGCAAGACGTGCCCAACGTGTGGTGCTCCAATCAACAAGTAAACTAGTCGTCTTATACGACAGATTCCTCGCACCTCAATGATGGCAGCCAAGTGTTTCTAAAATGGAGCGGTAAACCATGACATCTATGTTTCCGTAGACCTCTACCCTCCATAGCGCAGATCGTCCCGGCTCTACACGCCGAGACTATTTGCCCGCGCTTGCCCGGTGCCGCGCGAGGCAGGCACCGGACAGCTTTTACAGGCGGCCGGGCCGCTCCGTGGGAGGGATCTGCCGCAGCCCGATCTGGCCTGCTATCAAGCGATCCAGCCACCGGCGCGGCAGGGCTGTGGGTACAGTCCAGTTTTTCAGCTTTTGGGGAATTACATCGTAGCGGACGCGGGGTTTGGCCGCTGTCAACGCGGTGAAGATGACTTCACCGACGCGCTCCGGCGGATACCCTTTTCGTCCGTTCATCACCATGTAGTCGACGAACTTTTTAAGCGGGCCGGCGTAGGGCGTGTCGGCGTACTGTTCAGTTCCCGCCGCTTCCGCTTTGTCCCACGTCGGTGTGGCGACCGAGCCCGGCGCAATCAGGATTACGTCGATGCCGTACAGCATCAACTCCCGACGCAGCGACTCGGACATGCCTTCCAGCGCGTGCTTTGAGGCGGCATAGGCTCCCAGGAACGGCGCTGCCATTCTGCCGCCGACCGAGCTGATGTTGACGATGCGGCCGGCTTTCGTCTTCTCGTTGGCGCGAAGCAGCGGGGTGAACGCCCGGGCAGCGATCAGGGGACCGACAACATTGACTTCCATCTGCTGCCGGAAATGATCGAGAGGTTGGTACAAAAGCGGTCCGGCGAGCGCCATGCCTGCATTGTTGACGAGCCCGGTGAGGGTTTCGCCGGCGAGCCGCTGCGCCACTTCTTCCGCGGCGCGCTTGACCGCCGCTTCGTCGAGGACATCGAAAAGCAGCGGTTGAAAGTGCGGGCCGAACTCAGCCTGCAGGCGTTCAGCGTCATGCGCCTGCCGCACACTGCCGAAAACCCGAAACCCCCGCGCGAGCAGCACCCTGGCGGTGCCCCGGCCTATGCCGGAGGAAACACCGGTGACGACAACATTTTTCATGATTTCTCCCCGTGGTGCCGCAGCCCGCTCCCGCCGCTTCCTGAGAGTGGACAGTGTGCACCTTCATGGTGTTCACTGTACTCCTTCGCGCCGCCCGCGCCAAGCTGTTTGCTCCAAAGTGTGCGCGTCAAGATGTACAGTGATAAGGAAATGCCATACCCGTCCAAGACCAGCCGCAACGCCATTTTGGAAGCCGCCGTGCGGCAGGTCGAGCAGGACGGCATTGCCGGGCTGTCGCTGCGCTCCCTCGCGCAATCACTCGAGATCGCGCCGAACGCGCTTTACCGCTATTTTGCCGACCGCGCGCATCTTGAGGCAGCGATCGCCGATGAGGGTCTCGTGCGGCTACATGCCGTTCTTGCCCGCGCCGCTTCCAGGGGAAACGCCGAGGAGGCGGTGCGCCGTGTGGCCAAGGCTTACATGGACTTCGCCCGCAGGAACCCTGCACTGTACACCGTGCTGATGACCCCGCA
>CAXTKZ010000056.1:0-12914 GCA_964244985.1 uncultured Acidobacteriaceae bacterium | reverse complement strand
GCTTCCTGCTGTTTCCCTTGCATGCTCAGGATTTCAGCCAGGTTCAGCTGTGTTCTGGCTGAGTCGGGAGCAAGATCGACAGCGCTCCGCGCTCGATCGAGTGCGGGCCCTCCTTGGCCTGCTTTTGCCAAATCCTCCGATCGCTGCACATCCACCCAGGCGGCAGCGAGCGGTACGGCAAACCGGCCCTGGTACACGTACACACCATCCTGAAGAATGGCCGCGGGTTTCATGCTGCGGAAAGCCTCATAAGGGTTGAGCGGGCCGTCGCCGGACTCAACCCCGTCTAGGTCGCTCTCGCTGATGAGAACGGTGCCGTCAATCACCGGGGGCACCTCCATGGGCAGCTGGAACCACCACAGGCCGCTGGGTGTGGGCAGACGACGGCAGGGAATGCCGTAGTCCCGCGGCTCGACCGCGCCGTCGGGAAAGTAGGCAAACCAACAATTCGTAATGTGGTTGGCATCGAGATACTGTTTGACTGACTTGAGCTGCTGGCCCCAGTCCACGTTTGCATCGCTGAGGTACTTGCGGACGGCGAGCGGGCCGCCCCATGCCTCGTTGCCGTAGGCCATGTACGCCGGCGCGACCCGGATGGAGGTGACGGCCTGCCACACCAGCAAGCAGCCGACAGCGGCGGCCCAGGCGCGGTTCTTGCGGAGGGCCGCAGCTGCCGCGGCACCGGCCAAAACGTACAGAAATGGATAGATAGGCAGAAGGTGCCGAGCGCCGATGTCAAAGTGCGACGAAGTGACCACGGCGAAGTAGACACAAACCGGCGTGAGGAGGAACACGAGCTTGCGCGTTTCCCTCACGCGCAGCACCGGAAAAAGCGCAAGCAGGATCAGCAGCGGCAGGGTGGATTTTATAAGAAATGCCGCCGGAAAGTACTGCCACGGACCATGGCGGTAGACGCGGCCGAAGAAGTAGCTGGTGTACTCCCATTCTGTCTTTTTGGTGTTCGCCAGTCCCCAGAGGTAGCTTTCGGGCAGAAGCCGATGCCGCGCCGCGAATGCAAGCCCCGCGGCTCCGCTGTGGCTCGGCATGGAGGCTAGATATGGGTCGAGTGCGGGCGAAAGCGCGAACCCAGCCGGAGCGGCTGCGTAGCGGAAACCGTAACAGCTCCAAACAACCGCCCAGGCAATCAGAAAAACGCCGATGCAGGCCGCAAGCCGCTTGCCCAGCAGGGGCCAGCTGCGCCCGCGTGCGGCTTCGACAGCGCACAACAGCAGGAGCATCGGCGCGATAAGAATGCCGGTGAACTTGGCGGACATGGCAAGCCCCGCAAGCAGGCCTGTCGCAAGCAGCGATACCGGCTTTTCAGACTGCACGTAGCGGTAAAAGGCGTACACCGCCGCGAACAGAAAAAGAGCGCTGCCGATGTCGGTGGAGACCAGCGTGCCATGCGCGAGGAGCAGGGGATCGAAGATAAACAAAGCCAGCGCCGCAAGACCCGCGGCCGCTCCGAACATGTCCCGACCCACAAGGTACACAAGACAGGCGAGCACAAGCGCCCAAGCCATGCACATCACGCGCGCCGGAAACAGGACGCGGTCGCCGCCGTTTGAAAAAATAAAAGCGCGTCCGTCGAGAAATGCGTACTTGCCCTGGGCGTCGATGCGGGTCGGCGGCATGGACGGGTGCATGGGCAGAAGAGGCAGCGCGGCGGCCAGCTTGATGAGCGGCGGCACTTCCGCGTTGACCCGGTAGTCATGGCGGCTCAAGATGTTGTAGCCGTCGTAAAGGTGGTGCGCTTCGTCCCAGTTGAGGGAGTACGCGCGCGCGACATGCACAAGCTCGCATGCAAAAAGCAGCAGCAGAAAGAGAGCCGCCGCATGTTGGTATGCGCGGTGGGCCGAAACTCTCGTACGGGTTCGTGCAATCATGTGAGCGCAGGAAAAGGACCGCTTGCGCGGCCCTTTTTGGTTACTTCACTCCTACCACTTCTTTCGCGGACGCCGCTTCCCGCAGGGCGGCGACCTTATCGGTACGCTCCCAGCCGAAGTCTCCGTCCGTGCGGCCGAAATGGCCGTATGCGGCGGTTTTCCGGTAAATCGGCCTGCGCAGTTCGAGCGATTCCGTAATGCCCTTGGGCGTGAGCTTGAAGTTGTCGCGGACCAGCTGTTCAAGCTCGTGCGGGGACAGCGTACCCGTACCGAAGGTGTCGACCAGCACGGAGACAGGATCGGGGATGCCGATGGCATAAGCCAGTTGCACCTCGCACCGCTCCGCCAGGCCCGCCGCGACGATGTTTTTAGCGATGTAGCGTGCCATGTACGCAGCCGAACGGTCTACCTTTGTCGGGTCCTTGCCGGAGAACGCTCCGCCGCCGTGCCGCCCCATGCCGCCGTAGGTATCGACGATGATCTTGCGGCCAGTGAGCCCGGTATCGCCCATGGGTCCGCCGATCACAAAGCGTCCTGTCGGGTTGATGTGGTATTTGGTGTCCGCGTCAAGCAGCTCCGCCGGGATCACTACCTGAATGACATCCTTCAGCACGTCGGCCCGCAGCTGGTCGGTTGCGACCTCTTCAGCGTGCTGCGTCGAGATAACGACCGCGTCCACCCGCACGGGTTTACCGTTGCCGTCGTATTCGACCGTGACCTGGCTTTTTCCGTCAGGCCGCAGATAGGGAAGCTGCCCGCTTTTGCGAACCTCGCTCAACCGCCGCGCCAGTTTGTGCGCCAGCGAGATGGGAAGGGGCATCAGCTCCTCGGTTTCGTTAGTGGCGAAGCCGAACATCATGCCCTGGTCGCCCGCGCCGCCTGTGTCGACGCCCATGGCGATATCGCCGGACTGCTTGTTGATCGAAGAAATAACGGCGCAGGTCTTCGAATCGAAGCCGAAGATTGCGTCGTTGTACCCAATGTCATGGACCACGCTTCTGACGAGCGTCTGGAAGTCCACATAAGCCTTGGTCGTGATTTCGCCGGCGATGACGACCAGACCGGTAGCGGTTAGAGTTTCGCAGGCGACGCGTGCATAGGGGTCCTGCTCGAGGCAGGCGTCCAGGATAGCGTCGGAGATTTGATCGGCAATCTTATCTGGGTGGCCCTCGGTGACCGACTCCGAGGTAAAAAGAAATTTGTCGCGTTGTGGCACGGGTGATTCCTCCGGGTGGCGAGCGGTACCGGTGCTTTCGCCATCCCGGCACGCGGCCTGGAGACGGAGGAACTCGGCGAGCCGGCGGCATCGGTGCAGGAAGCCGGCCCAACACGCTGCCAGCCTATGATGCTACCTGAGCGCGAGTGAGGGGGCAAAATACGTCGTTGAGGGCAAGAACCCCTACGGTCGGCGCGGGCGGGCTCGTGGGCTGCCCCGCATGCCTGCTGAGCGTCGCGGAGTAAGCTTCCACTCCCATAAAAACAGGCAAAGCAGCAAAGCCTGCAACCCGCCAAACCCGAGCACGAAACGGGCGTAGTTGAGCAGCATGTTGTGCAGTGTTCCAAATCCGGCCATGCTCATATGGTTGGTAACAGCCATGCACCAAGGAAAAGTGAGCACAAAGAGCGTTCCGAGATGGGCGGCAAACAGATCGCCGCTGAGGAGGCCGCGGATCCAAACCGTATGGAGAAGCGCCATCCAGCCCGCACAAGCGTAGAGAAGCGCGGGGTATCGTGAGCGGCGCGCCCGGAGAACGGCGGCGAGTACGATGCATGCCCCTACAAAGAAGGCAAGCAAGGCGGCGATCACCCGCGGGTGTGAAAGGTGTGGCATACCGTGAGCCTATCGACTCGCGCGAGCCCGCGCCATCGCATTGCGACGCGAAAAGAAGTGGTCAACCCAAAACGGCACCCTTCGTGTTGCGAGTTCCATTACGGTACTTGTTTGGCTTTTTCAGAGAATTAGCTCTGAACGAGATGCATGCCCTTGCCGATAAGACCAGTGAAGTCGTTTTGAATAGGGGTTTACAACGCGGAACAACCCAGCGGGATTTGCTGCCGGATCATTTGTGTGCCTTATGCCATAGAACATGAAGAAAAGTGACTTGAATCACAAACGCGGCGAAAAAAGCTCATCGCCGTCGACAGGCGGAAGGCCGTAGAAAGGCCGACGGCTTTGCTACACTCGGGTGGGCGTAAAGCCGCGGGAGCCGTTTCCTCCATGAATAAGCTGATCGTCGGCAATCTGCTGTACCGGCCTGTGCGCACCATCGTGACCATGCTTGCCGTGGCGATCGAAGTGGTGATGATTCTTTCGGTGGTCGGCATCATGCTGGGCCAGATTTCAAACTCGCGCGCTCAGAACAGCGGGATTGGGGCCGACCTGACAGTGCGGCCGCCGAACGCGAGCTTTCTGGCCGGCGTGGGAGGGGCTCCGGTGCCCGCCAGCATCGCCGGGGTTTTGCGAAAACTGCCGCATGTTGCTGTGGCCTCCCCGGTGATCACGGACCTGAGCACGGCCGGCACGGTGGAAACAATTTGGGGCATCGATTACGACAGCTATAACGCGTTGAAGCCGTTTGTTTACCTGGCTGGCACCCCTTTTCAGGGGCCGAACGACGTCATCGTCGACGATATTTTCGCGCGTGCCGACCAAGGCCACCATGTCGGTGAAACGATCACGATCAAGAGCAATCCCTTCCGCATCTGCGGCATTGTCGAGCATGGTAAGGGCGGACGGAAGCTGATACCCATCCACACACTTGCAACACTGCTCGGCAATCCGGACAATGCTTCGCTTTTCTACATCCGCAGCGACAGCGAGGCCAATCTCGACGCAATCAAGCAAGAAATTCATGCCACCCCGGGACTCGGGCAGTACCAAGTGCAAACTTTGTATGAATGGCTGTCGCTCATGACGCCCGAGCACCTTCCCGGGTTTACGCCGGCGCTGGACAGTGTGATCGGGATTGCAAGCGTCGTTGGATTCCTGGTGGTCTTTCAATCCATGTACACGGCGGTAACGGAACGCACCCGGGAGATCGGGGTTCTCAAATCGCTGGGAGCGTCGAAAGGCTATATCGTAAGTGCGATTCTGCGTGAAACCGCGCTGCTTACCTTTGCCGGCATGGTGCTCGGCATTCTTCTGACTGAGTTGACCAAGGTCGGGTTGAGCTACCGATTTCCCACACTGCCCTTTATTGTGAGCTGGCATTGGCGCATCACCGGGCTTTCCATTGCCTTTCTGGGGGCACTGCTGGGCGCTGCTTACCCAGCCCTGAAGGCGGCCGGCAAGGATCCTATCGACGCGCTTGCCTATGAGTGAGGAGGGATGGCGCGGCCTGCGGGGGATTGGAGCGTCGCTGGCATTTCTACTTGTTTTCGGGTTGTGGGCGCTGCATTGGCCGCATCTCCAGGCCGATTTCCCAAACTTCTCATCCTGGCTTGACTACAGCAAATACACCGATGAAGGGTGGTATGCGAGCGGTGCCATTCGGTCCACCCTTTATGGGCACTGGCTGCTTCCGGGAGATTTCAATCCGTCCATAGCGCTTCCTGTGTGGCCTGCGCTGGTGTGGCTTGTGTTCCAGGTCACGGGAGTCACACCCCAAGCAGCGCGCGGGCTCGCGCTTTGTGTGTTCGCGGGTAATCTTCTCCTAAGTTTTGCCGTGCTGCGTGCTGCTGGGGCAACGCGCATCGGTGCATGGGGCGGGGTTTTGCTGCTGGCCGCGAGCGCTTACCTTTGGGCGTTCAGCCGCCTAGCGATTCTTGAACCACTGCTCACGTTCTGGATCCTCGCCGGATTCTTACTGACGATCCGGCTCCAACCCTGGCAGGGCGCACGGCGAATATGGGCACTGGTGGGTGTGGGTGTGCTGGGCTGTTTGGCGATTCTCACTAAAACCACCGCCATTTTCCTTCTTCCGGCCACGGCGTGGCTTGTGTTTCGATCCGCAGGGAGCCGCTTTCGCGCGGCAGCACGGGAGCTTGCGTTGGCGTTTGCCGGGGGGCTCATCCCATGGCTGGCCTATTTTTTCCTGGTCGCGCGCCGATACTCCGTCGACTACCACTACCTTTTCAGCGCGAACGACTGGGATCATCCGAAAAGCTTCGTGGGCTGGCTCGGTGCGTTTTGGTACGCGGCGCACGGCTTGCTCTGGGCCGGTCCGCTGCTTGTCTGCACGACCTTAGCCTTGCTGGCGCTGGGATGTGCCGTGTCGCCTGAACTGCGCCGCAGCCCGCTTGTGCAGGCAACAATCGTGGGCGCGGCCGGTTACATCTTCTTCACCGGCTGGCACAACAATCCGCAACCCCGCTACTATATGCCGCTTGTCCCTCTGGTCGTTTTCACGGCGGTGCGGGCGGCGGAAGCACTGGCACACCGCAGCCGAGTTCTTGCAGGTGCCGCGGCAGGGGTGCTGCTGTGGATCTTCGCGGCCGATGTGCGCGGCAGCGTCGCCTTCGCGCGTCATCCCGAGTACACGCTCCGCACCGCTGCGCAGGGACTTACCGCCTACATCGACAGCCATCCCGAGGGCGGTAAGCGCATGCTGCTGTCCATTTCCGGGGACCAGATTTCGTTGTTTACGCATCTGCCGGCCATTTGCGATGACTTCGGCACGGACGATTTGCCCGCGCGCATCCAGCGCTATCGCCCGGGCTGGTATGCGCAGTGGAACGAGCTCGACCCGGGCACACTTTCCGACATCCGCGATGCAGGCTACCATCTGCGTGCGGTGGCGCACTGGCACGCTTTCGACGATGAGGACCGCGACGACCTGATTCTCTACCGGATGGTGCCCGATCCGCCGTCTCCCGACGGCAGCTGAAGGCATCTTCACCAGCATGAAGGCGAAGCTGCCGGTCGTCCTGTCCACCGATATCGGCAACGAAATCGACGATCAATGGGCAGTGACACACCTGCTGCTCGATCCACGTTTTGACGTACTCGGCATCCTGTCTGCCCATGCTGTGACCATCAGTGCCCGCCACACCCATCAGGTGCTTGTCGACGTTGTTGAAAACCGCTTGGGGCTGCGCCCGCATCCGCCCTTGGTCGAAGGAAGCAGCCTGCCGCTTGCCGGCCTTGGTGAGCCTCGAGTAAGTGCGGCAAGCGAGTTTTTGCTGGAAGCTTCCCGGGAGTTCTCAAGCGAGAACCGATTGACGGTCTTGGCGATCGGCGCCCCCACGGATGTAGCCTCGGCGATTCTTGCCGACCCGACCGTCACGAGTCGAATCCGGGTGGTGCAAATGGCCTTTGAGGGCGAAAGCGGCGGCGATGTCTTCAACGTGTTGAACGATCCCTGTGCCGAGCAGGTGATTCTTGAATCGGATGTCCCGCTCACGCTCGGTCCGGCGGATGTTTGCCGCCGCGACCTGGCCATGTCGTTCGACCATGCCCAGGCCCTGCTGGCCCGCCGCGGGCGCGCCGGTGCATGGTTGTGGGAGGAGTTTCAGGCCTGGTATGACCAACACTTAAAGCCACCCGGAACCGAGGACCACTCCAGACCGCACCACATCTGGGACGAGATCGTCGTCGCTCACGCGTTGGGGCTGACGGAAGAGCACAGCCGCCCAAGACCGCGTATGCGTGCGGATGCAAGCTTCAACAGCTTCGGTACGGGAACCGTTTCGTGGATCACCGGCGTGGACAGCGGCCGGCTCTGGGCGCGATTCGCGGGCCTGCTTTAAGGGAGCTAGTGGACCGAAGGAGCGGGTGCGCCGGCCCGCACGGGATCGATATGCCTGCCCAGGCGATACACAACGCCAACTGAGATCGCGAATTGCTCCTTGAAGTCGCTCTTGCCCTGGCTGGAAAAGTTGGTCAGGGTCGCATCTGGCGAGATGCGAAAGGCGAGGCGCGGCGACCGGTTCAGGTCGATGGAACCCCCGATGGCGCTGCCGAAGGTGATCTGGTCGTTGTAAAAGCCGACCTGTGCGGGCTCGACCTTGTTGCCGTTGACGTCGCGACCGAGCGATGAGGCGAAGCTGCCGTATGCGCCCCCGAACAATGCGTGGAGCGTAAGCGAGGCATGCTGGTTGGACGCAGCCCGATACTGTGGGCCTGCAAGCGCGAAATATTCGCTCACCGACGGGCCGTTGATCCGGTAGGGGTTGGGTGCCGCACCACTGGTGCCCAGGTAGCCGCGCACATTGGCCGCCGCTGCCCACCTGCGCGTGAAAAAGCGTGCTCCCTGGATGTCGAAACCGCCCAGGTTTGCCCCTTGCAGCAGCGAAGGACCGGCGTCGAAATGGGCATACGCAAAACCGCCGTAGACCTCGTAACGGTTGTTATAGGTCACCCCGGCAAGCGTGCTGTTGGCCGCAACAGTGGGCGAGTGGTATTGCGGAGCCTGCGCCAGGGCGGGTAAAGCGGACAGCAAAAGCAGGGAGGCGGGCAAGGCGCGGCGGGCAAAACGTTTGAGCAAGAGAACAAAACCTCCGGGAACCACCCTTTCACTTTACATCGGCACGGGTGCCCTGGGGTACGCTGGAAGCATGGTCGGGAGTGGTTCAGCTCGCAGCGAGGCGGCGCGGAAGCGGTTCGCCGGTAGGAAATGGGACGGTCTTGTGCCCATGGTCGAGGACTACGCGCGGGAAGCAAAGGCAGTAGCTGCCGCCGATTTTCGCGCGCAGCTCGTATTCGACGGAGATTCCTTGGAGCGTTTAGAGCGCATTCTCAACCGGCTTTCACCCGCGCCCGGGCCGCTGCCTCCCGCCGACGGCGAATGGTGGTCGCTGCTATGGGGGTGCTGGTTCGGCGAGTGGCTGCGGCATGGGCATGGCGGCACCTGGACCATGTCTATCTATCCCGGAAGCCAGTTTTCAGTACCTACTTTGGAGTTCAGCAACGGCTCGCGCGTGTACCCGACCATGAAAACGCATCGCCGGCTTGCCCTCGGTGCCGGCGAAGGTCTTCCCGCGTTTTACCTGATGCTGGCTGCCCGTCTCGCTATCCCGTCGAATCCATCCGCGTCCGCCTGAAAACCGGACGCGCGCCCTGTGCGTCCTAGATGTGAGAGAATCCTGATTGAAATGGGGAAAAGACCCGCACCCTTGTGACGCGGGCGACCGATATGCTGGATAACCTGTTTACGCCGACGCACCTCCTGTTTGTTCTTGCCATCGCACTGCTTGTTTTCGGCCCCCGCAAACTGCCCGAGCTGGGCAAAGGCCTGGGTGAGGGTTTGCGCGGCTTTAAGCTGGGCATCAAGGGCGATACGGAGCCGACCGTGGCCAAGGCTGAAGCCGCAAAAACCGGCGAAACGGCTCCTGAAATCAAGTAGCAGCCCGATCAATCGAAAATGCGCCTGAAGCCTTATCTTGGGTTGAGGCGCTTTTCTTTTTGCGTGTGTTGAGCGTTTGGTATCGATTTGATGAATTTTGTTGACGATAACGTTAACATTCGATACCTTTTGAGAAGACTTTCCGATTTGAACTGAAACCGTTCCGTCCCTTCGCCGACCCGAGCCCATCTGCAATGCGGCTCCTTGACTGGCGAGTGATCCCGCACGTGGAACGATATCCCGCCAGAGGTGCCATGCAATCCAGGTTGTTTTCTCGCGAAGCCAAGTTCGCGACCGCCCTTCTTCTCGCCACCGCTACAGCCGCCCTCAGCCAAACCGTGACCGGATCCATCACCGGCACCGTCACCGACCCGAGCGGAGCGGTGATCCCCAGCGCACAGGTTACGGCCGTCAACACGGCCACGGGCGTACGCACCCCGGTGACGACCAACGGCGCGGGCGTGTACACCATCCGCTTCCTGCCGATTGGTCCCTACACGGTCGAGATCACGGCGCAGGGCTTTGGGCAGACGACAGTTCCGCAGTTCGCGCTTGAGATCAACCAGACGGCCAAGGAAGACGCGCATCTGGCGGTCGGGGCGACCACGGACGTGAAGGTCGAGGCAAACCTTGCGCCGATTTTGGACAGCACGGATGCGACGCTCGGGCTGTCGCTGGACACGAATGAGATTGCGACCATCCCGTTGAATGGACGCAATTTCTCGTCACTGACCCTGTTTCAGCCGGGTGCGGTCAGCGTTGATCCGCAGGGATTGTCAGGACAGAACGCCATCGAGCGCAACACCTACAACAACGGCATCGTCACGATCAACGGCAACCGCGCGCAGGACAATACCTACACGCTGGACGGCATCAATATCGATGAAACACAGAACAATCTGATCGGCTATAACCCGTCGCCGGACGCCATACAGGAAATTCGTGTGATTTCAGCTAATGCACCCGCGCAGTACGGCAATGTGGGCGGCGGCGATGTTGTTTCCGTGCTGAAAAGCGGCACCAACAAGTACCACGGCAGTGTGTACTACTTTGTGCAGGATCAGGACCTCGCCGCAACCTCTTGGGCTAACAGTTTTCGTGGACTGCCGAAGACGCCCTTCACGCAGAACCTTTTCGGCGGTACGCTTGGCGGACCGATCCTAAAGAACAAGCTTTTCTTTTTCGTGGATTACACGGGGACCCGCTACCATTCCGGCGGCTTCGGCTCGGTGGGCGTACTCTCGGCGGCGGAGCGTCAAGGAGATTTTTCGGCGGCACTCGCGCAGGGCTATTCCATCGTGAATCAGCAGAACGGCTATCAGCCGTTCCAAGGGCCGCTGCCGATCAACAACCCTGTGGTGCAATATTTGATCGCGCACCCACAGTACTACCCGTTGCCGAACCATGCCGCCACAGGCGGAGTGGACCAGAACAACTACCAAGGGCCTACCAACTCTTTTACCGACAATGATCAGGGCGACGTCAAGATTGAGTACGATTTCAGGACAGCCGATAAGTTCACGGCTTTCTATGCGCAGGGTACGGGCCACAACGCGAGCGTATCGCAGCTGCCCATCATCTTCCCGAACGCGAACACTTATCCCGATCACCTGGGCGGCGGAACTTGGGTTCATACTTTCTCGCCGGCTGTTGTGAACGAAGCGCGCTTCGGCTTTACCCGCATACGCTGGGACAACAACATCCCCACGGACTCGACGGGAGCGTTCGGGTTGAACGGCGATACTGTTGTCGGCTTGCCGACCCCGGCACCGCAGCAGTTCGTCGGGTTCACTGCCCAGAACTTCAGCAACGAGCTGCGCAGCGTGGGTACTCCGGGATCTCCGCAGCAGATTCGGGACAACACCTACAGTGTTTTTGACGACCTGACGATCCAGCGCGGACGTCACCTCTTCACAGTCGGCGGTCATTTCCTGCGCTATCAGCAGAACTTCACGCAGTATGGAGGTGGCGGTCAATTAGGCAGCTATGGGTTCAACGGGCAGAACTCCTCGCTGCCTGGTGCTTCGCTCACCTACTCCCCTGCGGATTGGGTCCTGGACCTGCCGAATACCCAGTCCATCAGCCTATCGAATGGATTCTTCGGAGAGCGGCAGTATCGGGTGGCCGGCTACGTCCAGGATGACTGGAAGGTCACGGACAAGCTGACCCTGAACCTCGGCGTCCGGTATGAGTTCGATTCGCCGTTCGTGGAAGTCCATGATCGCATCGCCAATGTCATCCTGAGCGGTCCCCAACAGGGTCTGGTCGAGTACGCCGGACAGGTGCCGGCAGGTGCGCCGGCGGGCTCATTCGTATGTGGCAACCGGGCTTGCTTTCAGCCGACTTACAACGCGGCCCAACCGCGGTTCGGCTTCGCCTACCAGGCAAACCCCCGGTTGGTCTTCCGCGGCGGCTACGGAACTACCAGCTTCCTTGAAGGCTCGAGCCAGCTGCCGGCGAATGCCCCGTTCATCACGGCTTTTATGTTGAACTCGAATGCGCCGACGTCCACGGCGGCACCGGGGGTCGCGTACCCCGAGGTGAACGGCTTCAACGTAGGAGCTGCGGGCGGGGCGAGCAATGCGAGCTACACAGCCTTCAACCAGAACTACCGGCAAGCCCTGACACAGGAGTTCAACTTCAATACACAGGTGCAGCTCAACAACACGACTTCCGTGCAGTTCGGCTATGTCGGCGAGCTGAGCCAGCACCTCATCGACTACCGCAACGGCAACCAGCTCACGACGGCGCAGGCGGCGGACATCGCTGCGCGAGGCCTGACCAACAATTCACCGCTCGCCGATATTCCTGTAGGGGATCGGTCTCCCTTGGCGAATTTAGCTGGGCAAGCGAACACCATTGAAACCTTCGACACATACGGAATCGCGAAGTACAATGCCCTTCAAATCACCGCACGGCACCGCATCAGCAAAGGCTTCGAAGGAACAGTGAACTATACGTGGTCGAAGTCGTTAACCGATACGAACGGGAACTACGGCGCGGCGAACTCTCCGGGGCCGAACGGTATTCAGGACGGCTATAACATCCCCGGCGATTACGGCCCGTCGGAGCTGGACGTTCGGCACAATCTTTCGGCAAACGGATCGTATGCGATTCCGTTTGGACGTGGTCAGGCTTTCGGTACGAACGCGAACAGGATAGTCGATCTGCTTGCAGGTGGATGGACGCTGTCGAGTACTGCCATTGTTTACTCCGGACTGCCGATCACCATTTTCTCGAACGACAACAGCAATACCGGTACATATACCGCGCGCGCAAACCAATACCGTCAGCTGCGTCAGGTAAACCGCAGTCCCCAAAACTGGTTTGGGACCGACCCTTCCGCAGTTCCATGCGGCGCGACTGACGATGGTACCTGCGCTTATGGGGCGCAGTTGCCGACCAGCTTCGGCACGGCGCGAGTCGGCACCCAGCGCGCCCCAGGCTTTGAGCAGGTGGATAGCTCGTTGTTCAAGGATTTCCACCTCACGGAGACGCAGCAGGTCGGTTTCCGCGCGGATGCCTATAACGTGATGAATCTGGTGAGCTACGGCAATCCGGACAACAGCGTGAACAGCAAGACTTTCGGCCAGATCACCAGTTCCCGCAACGGCCCGCGCACGATCGAGTTCTCGGCGCACTACAACTTCTAAGCGAATCGATGAGTTCTCACTTCAGCCGCGCCCCTCTCGGGCGCGGCTTTTTTATGCGGCAATCAGCCCGACAGCTACCAGCGCCAGCCCCA
>CAXTKZ010000055.1:0-20323 GCA_964244985.1 uncultured Acidobacteriaceae bacterium | reverse complement strand
GTACCTGTGCCGGCAATCGTGGTCATCACGCCGGGACTCAACGAGGTCTGCGGTCCGGTACCGACGCCCGCAAGGGGAAAGCTGATGGAGCCCGCACTCGTCGCGATCTGCAGGGGCATCGGACGCAGACCGGGGTACGCGGGCGTAAAGGTAATGGGGATCGTGCAGGTCGTTCCGCTCGACATGCTGGAGCCGAGGGTACACCCGGTCATGGTTCCCACCGTGTACTCCTGTTTGCCCCCGATGGACGTCGGCACGCCGATGCTTGTGATTGATTCCGTAGCCGTTGTTCTGACCAATACGTTTTGAACCCCGCCCGTCGCCTGGACCGCCGTCGAGCCAAACGTGCCGAAGCTCACCCTCCGCACCTGAAAGCTGAAACCGGTACCGACGTAAAGATCGCCGGCTCCATTCACGGCAAGCCCTGCCGGTCCATTCAAGGTCGCGGCCGTGGCATCGGCTCCGTTGCCGCCGGTACCTTGGTTTCCATTGCCCGCCACTGTAGTGATGACTCCGGTACCGACGCCGACCTTCCGGACGCGGTTGTCGAGTTCGTCATTGATGTACATGTTCCCGGCGTTGTCGAGGGCAAGTCCGGTGGGCTGATTGAAGGCAGCGCTGGTGGCTGCGCCGCCATCGCCGCACACGGCTGTTGAGGAAGAGCACATCGCTCCCGTGCCGGCTACGGTGGAGATTAAGCCCGTGGTGGGATTGTATTTGCGTATGCGATGGCCGGTTTCTTCAGCAAGATACAGGTTGCCGGCAGAATCGAAGGCGAGCGCGCGGGGGGTGCTTGCCGACGCCTGAGTCGCGGCTGAACCGTCTCCGCACCCGCCTGTTGTCGATGTACAAGTGGTGCCGGTCCCGACAACGGTCGAAATAGTGCCCGTAGCTGCAGACACCTCACGAACTTTGTTGTTGTTTGTATCGCCCACGTACAGATTGCCCAGGCTATCTATTGCGACTGCCTGCGGAGCGTTGAGCTGCGCGCTGGTTGCCGCGCTGCCATCGCCGCAGGCGGCGGTTGCCGACGAACAGGCGACACCGGTTCCCGCAACCGTACTGATGACGCCCGTCGCGGCCGTCACTTTGCGTATACGATTTTGATCGAGGTCGGCGATGTAAATGTTGTCCTGGCTGTCCACGGCAACTCCGATGGGCTGGGTCAGATTGGCACTGGTTGCCGGACTGCCGTCGCCACAGCCCGCTGTTGCCGAGGAGCAAGCGGTTCCATTCCCCGCGACGGTGGTGATAATTCCGTTTCGGTCGATTTTGCGCACGCGCGGATCGTAAGATCCCAATCCTATGTAAACGTTCCCGGCATTGTCGAGAGTCAGCCCCCAGGGTTCGCCGATCGTGGCGTTTATCGCTGGGCCGCCGTCGCCGCAGGGCTGGCTTTGGCACTTGGCTCCCGTGCCCGCAAAAAGTGAGATCACCGGGACGGCTTGCAGCTGTGCCCACAAGGAGCAGGCCCAGGCGTTCGCAAGAATAACGAACAAGCAGAACCCAAGGAGGTTTACTCTCCGCCGCAGAGCGTGTGCAAACTTCATCGCTCCGCTCCTTCATGCGGGGTACCGCGATTCACCCAGGGAGAATGCGCTTCATCCAGGACGTAAATCTGCGCAATGTGAGTTTCTTTTAGAGATTTCCCAAGAATCTCGATTTTTCTCAACGGGGACGAACGTCCAGTACCGCAACCCGACAACGCAGCCAGAAACGGAAGAACAAGTAAGACGCTTGCGAACGCCGGCCAGACGGTCAGCCCTCTCGCTCGACGTGGGAAGAAAAGCATGCCGAGCAAGGCGGATGACGCAATTCCCGGAAAGAGCGCTTCGGAATTGAAGAAGTTTGTCCGCAGTCGGTTCAGCGAGGATCGATCGGCTGCCGCATTCTTGACAGGCATCAACGTGAGCGCGACCTGGACAGGGCTTGTCATCGGTCTGATCACGGCAGGCGAAAAGACGCATTTCCGGCTCAAGAAAGGAGCGTTGCACGATAAGGTAACCGGCTGATGAAAGTTCCCTATCGGCTTTACCGCAAGCTGTACCGTCGCGGCCATGCCCGGCTGAAGCGTCACCGGATTTTCAGGCGAGCTTGCGCTTAATGGCGTCACGGTGAAGCCTGAGGAACCCGGAGGCACAACGGTGATGGGAACCGAAGCCGATTCCGCTGCATAGTTCCGATCGAGTGGAGAAAGCACGACGGACAACATCGTTGTACCGGAAGGAAGAATGCTTCCGATAGCCGGCTGATAGATGAAGGTGCCGACAGTTGCCGAAGCTGCGTTCAACTGCAGCGTGGAAAGCGGCGTCCCGAAAGGTATGGCCTCAGGAGCCTGCCACACAATGGGAGAAGCCGGAGCTGGATTGACCTGCTGAATCAGCGTGGCACTCTGGGCCGAAGCTACCCCGCAGGGTACGAGGCAGCTCAACATCATCACAGCGATGTTGCGCACCACCAAACGTATCGGAAGAAAAATCCCTCTCACAATTCCTCTTGTGAAGCGCAGGCCGCCTCGTGCAGTGGGCGAGGCGGCCTGGACGATGCATCAATTGTGGTTAGCATCACCTGAGTACGTGAAGTTGATGGTGTGCGAGCCGGCTGTAAAGAGCGGGACGGTGAGCGTTGCGCCTCCCGTGCCGTTCAGAGTTGCCGTTCCGAGAGTTGTTGACCCGTCCTTCACCAGCACGGTTCCGGTCGGGACTGCCCCGGCCGAAGCCACCTGCATGGTGAAAGTGACAGAATCACCGTAGATGGACGGATTCAGCGAGCTAGTCGCCGTCAACACGCTGGATGCCTTTGTGACGACATAGGAAAGGGCAGACGAAGTCACCGTGGAGAAGTTCGCATCGCCGCTGTACACGGCGGTGATCGAGTGGGTACCGGCGTTCAGCAGCGTTGGGCCGGAGAGCGTCAGTACGGCGCTCCCGCTCCCGTTGACGTTCACACTGCCGAGCGAAGTCGCACCGTCGAAAAACTGAACTGAGCCCGTCGGCGTCTGGGTTGCGCCCGAGGGTGCCGCGATCGCGGCGGTGAACGACGTCGCCTGACCGTAGGTGACGGGAGAAGCAGTGCCCGGTGTGAGCGTGATAGTGGGCGAAGCCTGGTTCACGACCACCGCGACAGCATTCGAAGTCGATGAAACATAGTTGCTGTCGCCGGAATACACCGCGGTAATCGAGTGGCTGCCCGGCTGCAACGAGGAGTAAGCGAAAGAAACCGTGCCGCCCTGGCCCCCCGTGGGGCGCGCGCTGCCGATCGTTGAAACGAATGGACCGGCCGTTGAGGCCTGCTCTACCTGTACGCCCCAGACACTGATCGTCTGTGCGGGAGAGTTCGCGGCGGAAATCAGACTGGCGGAAAAGCCGGTACCGGCATTGGAAGGAAAGGTGTAGGTGAAAGTGCAGCGCTGCCAGACGTTGGTCACCGAGCAGGCGTTGAAGCCGGTGGCAGCGACGTGGGGTGAATCGCTGAGACTGAGGGTAAGCGTTGCCGGAGAGCTGGATCGAGCCCAAACACTGAGCGTCAAAGGGATGCTTGCATAGCTGGTGCCGGGGACGGCGAGCGTGACTCCGGAACCACCTCCCGCACCTGTGGCCGGAAAGGCAATCTGGGTTGCGGTCGAGGTACTGCCGTCGGGTCCGTTTCCAGTGTTGGGAGTGACGGTGGGCGCGGTACCATTGGCTGCCCAGCCCTGCGCTGTATTTACCTGAGCATAAGGAAGCAGGTTGGCCGCGGCGAGACTGCCGATGGTTTGCGGGGAACCGATTGCGTTCGCGCCGTCATAAAACTGAATGGATTCGGAAGTCGGCGCGGGCGCGCCCGCCGTATGCAGCACATAGGAGAACGTCGCCGTAGCATTGAACGGCAGGCTGCCGGAGGGTGCCACGGTCGTTACGCCCAGCGTATTCCTTTGGGCCACAGTCTGCGTCATGCTCGTGGAGGACTGTGCCCATACAAAATGTCCCGAGCTGAACACGACGAAGAGGATGAATCCATAGTTTCTGAAAAATGCAGGGTTCACGACGGCTCCGATTGACAATGTGCAGCAAAGGCAAAAATCTTACAAAGAATCCGCTGCTTAGTCCCGCTCAGATTAGCGGCAATGAAACGTGCCGCCTAGATTACTTTCGTGGGATGTTACGGAACGCTGAGTACAGCATGAACAAGTCATCCGGTCAGAGGGCGTAATGAGCCGAGTTTGCCGACGCGCACGATTGCTCTGAAGCAGAAACTTATAATGAGATTGCTGGGGAAAACACAAGACCGGAGTTCAAGGTTTAGATAGGCCGGGAACGGCAGAGGAAAACTTTCTCAACACAGGCGACTGATGAACTCACTCTATTATCATGCTTCCAACATATCAAGCCCGGGTGCAGCGACAAACCAGCAGCTTCACCTGACAAGTGAAAGCATCGGCCCAGCGGCATTGAATCATTACTTTCTTGTTCACTATTGTTTTCCCACAAGCGCGTTCATGAGATGGTTCGGCGCTCAATTCTTAAATGAGCGGGAAGATCGTTCAAGCAGCCTGCGGACCATGCATTTTCATTATCTATCGAGAAGGGATTGGACCAGAAATGATTGCATGCTTCTGATGTCTTCAAAGCTACTTCCTCAGGTGGCGAGCGCGTCTTTGAGTTAGGGTTGCCCCGCATAACAGAACTCATTCAGTGGGCGGACCTAGACCGTATCGACCTGATCGCGACCGCTGAGATCGGGTTCCAACAGCTTAGGCGAGCTCCTGAGTCCCGCCGCCGCCCACTTTCCTCAATACAGCGATCCATAATGGCAAAACCAAGTATGCACTTGGCAACGATGTCGCTTTTTCGCTAGGGTGGCTTCTGCTTCACCTCGGGCGAGGAAAAGGCCCCTTCAGCTCGCTCGGGACTGAGAACAACGCCGTTTCTCTTGCAGGAGTCCCACCATGATCTCGAACCGGCATTTCGCATTGGCTGCTGCCCTCTTGTTTGCACCGGCGGCCACGCTCGCGCAGGACACCACGGCACGCCTCTCCGGAACAATAAGCGACGCGACAGGCGCGGCGGTACCGAACGCCACCGTGACCCTGCTGAATCGGCAGACCAAGGCTGTGATCACCCATGTGACCAGCGACGGCGAGGGCCACTATACCGCGCTGCAGCTGCCCCCCGGCACGTACAGCTTGAGCGTCGAAGCCCCCGGCTTCGAACGCACGGAAACAACGGTCGAGTTGACCGTGGCTGGGCGCGTGGAGCTGCCGCTCACGCTGCAGCTGGGCAAGGTGGGCGAGGTCGTCCAGGTGTCCTCCAGAGCCGAAGAGCTCAATCGGTCAGACGCAACCGTGAGCACGTTGATCACCCCGAGCGACGTGCAAAACCTCCCACTTCCCAACCGCGAGATCACGAACCTGCTTGCGCTTGCGCCCGGGGTAGTGCACGGCGGCAACGCCACCAATGTCAACTCCGCCCAGCTGTCGATCAACGGTAGCCGCACCCTGAACACCGAGACGCTGCTCGACGGCAACTCTGTCGTGGAAGGTGTGACCGGTCAGATCAGCCGTTTACCCTCGCCGGACATGCTGGGCGAGTTCCGCATCATCACCGCCGATGCGCCCGCCGAGTACGGCCGCACCTCCGGGGGCGTGATTACGCTGATCACCCGCGGCGGAACCAGCAGCTTCCACGGCGGCGTGTATGAGCTGTTCCGCAATGCCGTGCTGAACGCAAACAGCTTCGCGGACAAGCTGCAAACGCCGGTGGTCAAGCGCCCGGCAAACAACTACAACCAGTTCGGTGCGGTCCTCGGCGGGCCGCTGTACATCCCGAGGCTCTCCGTCGGCAAGCAACACACCTTCTTCTACCTGAACTACGACCAAACGCTGCAGCGGATCCCGGCTTTTCAAACACAGACCGTGCCTTCCGCCGCCTTCCGCGCCGGCAACTTCGCGGCGTCGCCCGTGACCGTGTACGACCCCGCCACCAACAAGCCGTTTTCGGGCAACATCATCCCCAGCAATCGCCTGGACCCGGCCGCCGCGAAATTCATGGCGCTCCTGCCGCTGCCTAACACGCTGGGCACCTACGACAGTGTGAACAATATCTACACCAACAACTATGTGTTTCAGGAGTCCTTGCCGTACACCGCGCCGCGCTACTCCGGGCGCATCGACCACTCGATCGGAGAAAAGGTACGGCTCTACGGCAGCGTGAACCGCTGGATTGCCGCGACCGCCCAATCCTTGGCGTTTCAAAACTCGATCCTGGCAACCTCCTATGGCTGCAACTGCGACCAGGGATGGCAGGCGTCCACCGGCGGCACGGTCACGGTCAATCCCACCACGGTCATCGATGGGCGCTTCGGATGGAACCGCTGGGTGGAAGAACGCACCTCCGCAAGCTACGGAACCGATCCGGCGCAGACCATCGGCATTCAGCGGAACCCGTTCAAGGAGACGCCCAGCATCGGCATCAGCGGCTTCAGCAACTTCGGCGCGGCGACCGGGTCCACCGGCCAGACGTACAGCAACACCTTTACCCCGTATGGATCGGTAACGAAGGTCCTCGGCCCGCACACGATCAAGCTCGGCGCGCTGCTGCGGAAGGACCAGGTGAATGTCTTCAACACAGGCTCACCGTATCAGGGAACGTACAGCTTTACCGGCGAGCTCACCGACATCACAGGTTCGGGCGGCAAAGCTACCAACGGACTAGCGGACTTCCTGCTTGGGGAGGTGAAAACGGCCAGTTACGCCCTCCCGCAGCCGCTGCTGGGCCGCCGCAACTTTAACGTCGGCGCATACGGTCAGGACGACTGGCGCATCACGCCCAAACTGAACGCCAACCTGGGTGTGCGCTACGACTATGAATCTCCCATGACGATCGCGACCAACCGCTACAGCCGTTTCGACATCGCCACGGGTACCCTGCTGGTGGCCGGCAAAAATGCATCGCGCAGTCTGAATATCACGAGTGCCAAGCTCAACTTTTCGCCTCGCATCGGGCTTGCCTACTCACCCCATCCATCCACGGTGGTTCACGCCGGCTTCGGCACCTTTTACGGCCAAATCATGTCCAATCTGGGCTCTCAGGTGGCGTTTCCGGGCTACGACGTACCTGTCAACTTCAACAACCTGGGAACGCGTGTCGCCCAGCCATTCACACTTACAGAAGGCATGCCGCTGATCGGCGTCCAGGACTTCAACAACCCCGGCCTGTTTCTTGCATCGGCAACCAATGCCAATCCCTTCACCACGGGCGCGGTTTCGTACCAACGCATCAATCCGCTCAGTCTGAACCAGCAATGGAACGCAAGCGTGCAGCAGTCGTTCTCAAACACGGTTGTGGAGATCGGCTATGTGGGCAGCCACGCGGTGCACCTGCCGCTGTATCTGAACGGCAACCTGCCGGCGTTCAATCAAGCCACGTCCATCGCCTATGCGAATACCACGGTAGCCACCCAGAACGCACGCCGGTTCCCCACTCTGGGGACGTTGACCGGGTCTTACAACGTGGGCAGTTCCAACTACAACAGCTTGCAAGTGACGGCAAACCGCAGGTTCGGGCAGGTCTTTTCACTCCTCAGCTCGTATACCTGGTCGCACACCATCGACGACGGTTCAGGCATCTTCAACTTTTCGCAGGCGAACGGCCTTAACGCCGGCCAGTACCCATCGGATCCGACGATCCGCAGAACGCAGGAGCGGAGCAACTCCGCATTCGACGTGCGGCACAACTACACACTGGCCGCACAGTACAGGACGCCCGGTCCGTGGTTCACGCGCAACATCCAGATCAGCCCGATCTTTACCGCGCGCAGCGGCTTTCCGCTGACAATCACGCAGGCCAACGTGTTCCCCGGCGTGAACAGTCAGCGGCCGAACGGCGACACCTCGCGGCTGAAGGTCACCCCGTATCGCAACGGCTCAGGCATTCAGTACTTCCGGTCGACAAGTGCGCCGAACTTCCCGTTGACGCCCAGCGGCCCAGTCTTTCTCGGCACCGGCGTGGCACGGAGGCAGGTGGTGGCAACGGGGCTGGGTGATGTGGGCCGGTACAGCGTGACGGGGCCGGGCGAGGTCGACCTGGACGTTTCGGCTTCGCGCTCCTTTCCGCTCTACAAGGAGTTCGCGTTTGTCTTCCGCGTGGACGCCTTCAATGTGCTGAACCACAACAATCTCAGCAATCCCGGGACTTCACTGGGCTTGACGACGGACGCGACACACGCCTACTTCAACGCGCCCGCGTTTGGCCTGGTGACCGGCTCCACTTCCAACCGCTTTTTGCAGATCGTCACCCGGCTGAACTTCTGACCCTTGCCGCAAGGCTGTGGTCGAACTGAACATCCCCGATCCGCGGAGACCTTCCTGCAATCTTTCGAGAGCGTACATGAAATTCGATTGGGCTCAAATCGAGGGGTCATCCTGAGAAGCGAAGCGACGAAGGACCTGCTTCACCCGAACCAAGTGGGTGAAAGCAGGTCCTTCGCTGTGCTCAGGATGACCCACTTCCAGCCTGAAGCAGCCATCGAGAAGTTTGCGCACACCCTCTCAAGAGAAATGTATTCTGTAGGACTTATGAGACTGTGTCCCCTTCTACTCGCGCTTTGTATGGTCCCCGCCGCGGTTGCACAGCAGGGGCAGACGGTGACCGGTTGGCAGATGCAGGACGCTTCGAAAGTCGCCGCTTCCCCGGCGGAGCTAAGCGCCGCGCGTTTCGAGCCGTCCGGCTGGTACAAGGCAACAGTGCCCGGCACGGTCCTCACCACGCTTGTCGACAACCACGTCTACCCCGAACCGCTGTATGGGGAAAACATGCGGGCGATCCCGGAAAGCCTGAACAAAGCGAGCTACTGGTACCGCACGACTGTCACCGTGCCCGCCGGGTACAAGGGGCGGCGCACCTCCCTGCACTTCGGCGGCGTGAACTACGCGGCGGAGATTTGGCTGAACGGCCGCAAACTGGGCACCATGAAAGGCGCTTTCGCCCGCGGCGACTTCGATATCACCGGCCTGGTCAAGCCCGGCAAACCCGCCGGATTGGCGGTCCTCGTTGCGCCGCAGCCGCACCCCGGCGTTTCGCATGAGCACACAGTCGCGGGCGGCATGGGCCCCAACGGCGGCGAAACCGCCATCGACGGACCCACCTTTCTTTCGGCCATCGGCTGGGATTGGCTGATGACCGTGCGCGACCGCGATACCGGCTTGTGGCAGCCCGTCACTCTTACCGACAGCGGCCCGGTCACCATCGAGGCTCCGCATGTTGTGAGCCATCTTTCGGCGGCACTCGACAGCGCCGACTTGGACATCAGGGCGACGCTGAACAACCACACAGATCGCCCCGTCACCGGAACGCTTGTCGGCACGGTCACCGGCGAGCCCAATCCGGTCGAGTTCCGCACGGAGATCACGCTCGCTCCCCACAGCCGTCGAGACGTCGCCTCCGATGCCGCGAATACGCCCGCGCTGCACCTTCTCCATCCCAAACTGTGGTGGCCGAACGGCTACGGCGCTCCGGACTTGCACCACCTCGCTTTGCGCTTTGAAACGGGCAAGTCGATCTCCGACCAGACAGATGTGCAGTTCGGCATCCGCAAGGTGGAGTACGCGGTGCCCGGCTCCGATGTTCTGACCCTTGTGGTCAACAACGTGAAAGTGATGGTGCGCGGCGGGAACTGGGGCATGGACGAAGCGATGAAGCGCATTGGGCATGAGCGGCTTGAAGCGCAGGTCCGCATGCATGCGCTGGCGAACCTGAACATGATCCGCAACTGGGTCGGCCAAAGCACCAGCCCCGACCTGTACGATCTCGCAGACAAATACGGCATCCTGCTGTGGGACGAGTTCTTCCAGCCCAACCCCGCGGACGGTCCTGACCTGACAGACTACGAGACCTATCTCGCAAATGTAACGGACAAGGTGTTGCGCTACCGCAATCACCCGTCGATTGTGGTGTGGTGCGCGCGCAACGAAGGCCGCCCGCCCGAGGCGCTCGACCAGTCGCTTGCGGCCATGATGAAGCGTCTCGATCCCACGCGGCTTTACCAGAGCAGTTCCACGGATGGCCGCGGCGTCTCCTCGCATGGCCCATACTACTGGCGCGCGCCGCAGTATTTCTATCAAATCAACGAGGCGTTTAAGACCGAAACGGGTTCCGTTTCCGTCCCCACGCTTGAGTCCATTCAGGGCATGATGCCGCAAAAGGACTGGGAAACGATCAACGACGACTGGGCGCAGCACGACATGGCCGCGGGCGCGCAGCGGGGCAATGAGTATCCCTTCACGCTGGCCCGCCGCTACGGACCCATCCGCAACCTCGCGGACTTTACGCGCAAGGCACAGCTGGCCAACTACGAGGCCTTTCGCGGCATGTACGAGGGGCGCAACGCCACCATGTTTCAAAACACCACCGGCATCATCACCTGGATGAGCCACCCCGCGCAGCCCAGTTTTGTCTGGCAGCTGTACCACTACGACCTGGAGCCGAATGCCGCGTTGTTTGCCGTACGCAAGGCGGGTGAGTCGGTGCACGTGCAGATGGATGAGGCGCTGCGCACCGTGCAGGTGGTGAACAATACACCGGTCCAGCTATCCGGGTTGCAGCTCACGGAAACGGCTTATCGCCTTGACGGCTCGACTGACCGCCAGACCACCCATTCGCTGGACACCGTGCCCGGTAGCAGCACGGCGACGGCTTACACCTTGTCCATCAACCCGCACATCTCCGAGGTGTATTTCGTCAAGCTCGATCTGCACGATGCCAGCGGCACGCTGCTTTCCACTAATTTCTACTGGAAGAACGTCGCACAGGATGACTACACAAAGCTGGAACGGATGGCCGACGCGGAGCTCAACGTGACCGCGACGCCGAGGCAAGCGGGCGAAAGTACTGTACTCGATGTCACGGTTACAAACCCGACAAAGGTCGTAGCCCTGCTCGCGCACCTGCAGCTGCATCGCAAGGGGGACGGCGCGCGCGTTCTGCCGGTGTTTTACAGCGATAACTATATGTCGCTCGCACCCGGTGAGGTACGGCAACTCACCATCGAGGCAAGCACGCGCGACCTCACGGGCGGTCCGCTGCTGCTGGTGGACGGCTACAACGTGGGCGTGCAGCCTGTACCGTCCTCCGTGGAGGTGCGCCTGAACGAAAATGCGCAGCCTATGCATTGGCCAGCTTCACAGCTGGTTCCGTCGGAGGCGACATCCTCTGCGGAACAGCCGTCACACCCGCCCGGCCATTGATTGCCTCGATGTTAAAAGACGGCATGGCCATCAAAAGCCCTGCACTCACCGCCCCTTTGTTCGGTCTGTTCCGGCATTGTCCGCGATTACTTATCGATGTTCGGAGCATTCCGAAGTTCACCCGCCGGCATCCGCATCCATCGGAGCGGTTCTGCGAAGTCATGCTGAGACTCGTTCCCCCATGGCAGCCTGTAGCGCGTATCGCCTCGTCGCGGTACTATTCCTCTTCACACCCAACTCGCCGCACCGGAAGGTACGTATGCCCAAGCGTTCACTGCTGCTCAGTCTGGTTATCGCATTTTCAGCCGCTTCAAATGGACTTGCACAAGACGCGTGGAGACTTCACGCACCCACGCTCACTCCGCAGCAGAGCGGCACCACTCAGCTGCTGATTGCCGTTAGCCCCGTGGACTCCAGGGTCGTCTGGGCAGCCGGTGCCGGCGGCACCTACACCGTCACCACCGATGGCGGCACCACCTGGAAGTCCGGCGTGGTCCCCGGCGCCGAATCCCTCCAGTTCCGCGATGTGCAGGGCATCAGCGACCGCATCGCGTACCTCATGTCCATCGGCGACAACACCGGCGACTTCCGCATCTACAAAACCGTCGACGGCGGTGCCCAGTGGACGAACGAGTTCCAGAACAAAACCGCCAACGCTTTTTACGATTGCTTTGCCTTCTGGGGTCCCGATCGCGGTATCACCCACAGCGACTCCGTGAGTGGCGTTTTCCCCGACATCCGCACGACGGATGGCATGACCTGGCACTCCATCGCCCGGAGCATGCCGGCCGCCCTGCCCGGTGAGGCCTCCTTTTCCTCCAGCGGCACCTGCATCGCCACCGAGGGTTGGCAGAACGCTTGGATCGCCACGGGCGGCTCCACCACTGCCCGCATCCTCGCTACGCGCAACGGCGGCGATAGCTGGGAAGCCTACGACACGCCCCTCGTCAGCAACCCCTCCGCGGGCGGCTTCTCCGTCGCTTTCCGCGATGGATGGCATGGCATGGTCGGCGGCGGCAACCTGAGCAACAACACAACCGCCCAGGCCGCGACCTCCGACAACGGCGGCCGCAGCTGGACCCTTACCACCAAGCCGCCCATCCCCGGCTCCATCTTCGGACTTGCGTATGTGCGCGGCCGCCAGGACCCGGCACACCACGATCTTTGGGAGGAGGAGCATCGCGATCACGGGTACGACCGCTCCGTCGTGATCACAACGGAAACCCTGCCCGGCTTCTCCGCAGGGGCCGCCGCCTGGACCCCCGATGAAGGTCATACCTGGGTCATGCTTCCCAACGTCAGCGGCTACTGGGCTGTCGCTTTCGCCAACCGCGAGGCCGGCTGGTTCGTGGGCAATAAAGGAAAGATCCTTAAGATCAGCTTCTAGAGTAGATAGGCCAGGCTGAAGGTGTTTGATAAAACCAGATACGTCCACCCTGGTTCCGTTCAAACTCGACGGCCCTCCGGCTAAGAGCTCGACAGCAGAACGCGTTCGCGCGTTCTGCTGGGAGGCCTGGATTTTCTGCCATGATTTCCGCCTCAGCAAGGTGGAGCGCTGTTTCCCCCCAACTCATGGAATAACAAGAAGGCTGGATGCGCATACTTGCAAAATCTGGGGCAGCAGGCCCGAGGGTGCACTGACGTCGAAGCACCAGTAAGCGCAGCTACCGGGAAACAGCCTTTGGCAGTCGGCGTGAGAAAGTTCCACAATTCTCTGCTCTCCGCTATGCTGGGGAACGCCCGCATTCGGCTGATAAGGACGAACCCGACCGATGAACCCGCGTACCGCTCCGCTTGCCTTTCTGCTTGCACCCTGCCTTGCTTTTGCTCAATCACAGCCGGCAACCCTCACCATCGACGCCGGTGCCGCCAAAGCGCAGTCAAGCCCCACGCTCTACGGGCTTATGACGGAGGAGATCAATTTTTCCTACGACGGCGGCCTGTATGGGGAGCTGCTGCGCAACCGCGTCGTCGCGCCCGGGTTCGACGGCACCGCCCATTGGTCTCTTATGCAGCGCGGCACGGCGCAGGCGACCTTGTCGGTGGACGCCGGCACGGGCCCCAGCGCCGCCGTGCACACCAGCCTCAAGCTTGAGGCGGCCACCGCAAGCACCGGCAGCCTGGCAGGCCTGGAAAACGAAGGCTACTGGGGTATTCCACTGCGCCCCGGCACCACCTACCAGGCTTCCTTTTACGCCAAAGCGTCGCAGACCGGCGCATCGGTCAGCGTCGGGCTGCTCGATGACGACACCGGTCATGTCATCGTGCAAAAGACGATCCCGGGCATTACCGGAGAGTGGAAGCAGTACTCCGCCGCGCTGCAAACCCCGGCGGACTTGCCCGCGGGCTCCCGCCGCCATTTCATCCTCACTGTCGCCCAGCCCGGCACGTTCTGGGTCGCGCTGCCGTCGCTGTTCCCGCCCACGTACCATGACCGCGCGAACGGCAATCGGCCGGACCTGATGCAAATGCTCGCGGGGATGCATCCGACATTTCTACGTCTGCCCGGCGGCAACTATCTTGAGGGTGACCACCTCGCCGACCGTTATCCGTGGAAGCAGACCATCGGCCCGCTCGTTGACCGGCCCACGCACAAAAGCCCCTGGGGATATCGCTCCTCCGACGGCCTGGGCCTGCTTGAGTACCTCGAGTGGTGCGAGGATCTCAAGATCGAGCCCGTCTTGGCTGTCTACGCCGGCTATGCCCTTCAGGGTGAGCACATTGAGCCCGGCCCCGCGCTGGAACCGATCGTGCAGGACGCTGTCGACGAAATTGAATACGTAACCGGCGGCCCCGATACCCATTGGGGCGCGGAGCGCGTGAAGGACGGACACCCCGCGCCGTTTCCGCTCCACTACGTGGAGATCGGCAACGAAGACTGGTTCGATAAATCGAATTCGTACGAGGGCCGCTACGCGCAGATTTATGACGCGATCAAGAAGCGCTATCCTCGGCTGCAGCTTATCGCAACCACAGGCGTGCACTCGCGGCCCATGGACGTGCTGGACGAGCACTATTACCGTTCCACGCAGGAAATGTACTCCGACGTAAACCACTACGACAAAACGCCGCGTACCGGCACCAAAATCTTCGTCGGCGAGTGGGCCACCCGCGAAGGCGTCCCTACCCCCAACTTTGGCGCGGCACTGGCCGATGCCGCCTGGATGACCGGCATGGAGCGCAACTCCGACGTGGTGATCCTATCGAGCTACGCGCCATTGCTGACCAACGTCAATCCCGGCGGGCTGCAATGGGATACAGACTTGATCGGTTACGACGCCATGACGAGCTACGGCTCGCCCTCCTACTACGCGCAGGCGCTGTTCGCCGGGCATCACGGTACCGACATCCTGAACAGCACTCTGTCCGGCGCACCCGTGCGGGTGTTTCAGTCCGTCACGCGCGACCCCGGGACCGGCACCCTGTTCATCAAGCTCGTCAACGCAACAACAGAGCCCGCCCCGATCACCCTGCAGCTCGGAGGGGTAAAAGCCCGCGAGGGACGCATGTGCACCCTGTCCGCGCCTTCGACAGAGGCCACCAACTCTATCAGCGACCCCACCCGCATCGTTCCCAACGAGCACGCGTTTACACCGATCGGGTCCGCGCCGCAGCTCACGCTCCAGCCCTTGTCCATCAACGTTCTGGAGCTGCCGGTGAGCCGCTGAGGGGTTGGGCCAGGGTGCCGGTTATTGGGACGGCAGCCTGGCCCGCGCCGGGAGTGAGCGCGAGCAGCAGTGACCGATCCCAGCCGATGCTGCCGGTGACGCTGCTTCCATTGGAAAGCGTGCTGCGCTGGAGAGTAAGCCCGCTGCCGGTGATCGCGCCGGAGCCGTCCCAGCTATTGAAGTGCAGCGGCGGCAGCGCGCCGTGCTGCCACCCTGCCGTGAAGCTGCCCTGCGCGCTGCCGAGCAATGCGGCTGTGCTGCCGCCCCGCAGTTGAAGTTCGGCAGTGCCGCCCAAAGTGCCTGGTCCCCACGATTCCCCCCAAAGCCCAGCCGCCTCGGCGGTGCTTGCACCGGCCAGCGAGGCATGGAGTTGGTACTCCGGGGTGCCGGACGCGAGCGATAACATGCCCTGGAGGTGCAGGTTGCCGCCCAGGGCGCGGCCGTCGAGCGAGCGGAACTCAACACCGAGTCCCGAACCGGTGGCGAGCGAAACGGTCGCGTCATGGACCGGCAGCCTGCCCAGCGTCAGCAGCCCGGCGTGCACGGTTCCAGCCACCGCTGGCAGCCGCGAACCCGCACCGTTGAGCCGCGCCAGCAGTGTGCTCAGCAGCTCAGGACGTCCGCGCGTCAGCGCTGCTTCGAGCGCCGCCGCGTCGAGTGCCGGGGTATTCAGCGAGAAGTCTGTCACGCACGGCGATGGGGTGCAATGAAGCGGCACATGCGCGCTCCCGGAAAGCTCAAGGGGCCCGGCGGATGCGGCAGCCACGGTCCACTGGAGCAGCCCCGGAGAAAGCGCCCCAACGGCAGACCGAAAATCGACAGGAAACGGAAGCCACGCGGGCTGCCAGCGCACATTCTCAAGCCGGATGGTGCCGGTCGCCTCTGTGCTGTCCGCACCCACCCAGGCTCCTGCTGCCTGCAGGTTCAGGTCCAGAGTGCTGTCTTCGGGCAGCGCGGACAAACCGTTGAAGCGGGGCACCCGGAGAGCGCGCGCCGCATCATCGAGAACGGGAAACGGTCCGCCCCCCGTGACGTGTAGGAGATATCCATGGCGAGTCAACTCCGCTTTGAGTTGCAGGACGCGGATCGCGGGGCCGAGGCGAAGCGGGTCCGCGGTAAGCGCGAGCTTGTCGCCCAGGGCGGCAAGCTGTACGTGCATCAGGGCAATCGGTCCAGCGCGCAGTTGGGGCATGTCCGCCTGCCCGGACCATCCTCGCGCCGCGGAATCCCAGGTATAAACGCCGCTCAGCTCGCCGGAAAACATGGGCGCGGGGGGCAAGCCGGGGCGCAGCAAACCCACCGCGGCCGCAAGCACATCGGCACCGACACGGTCGGCTTGCAGCGTCCAGGGCGAACCCGCCGCCCCATGGGAAAGCGCAAGCCCACCCGCGCCGAGCGGCCACTCGCAGCGCAGATTGTCTGCGGAAGACTCCGCGCGGCTGTAGGAGCCCCGGCAGTCGGCCTCGACCGCGAAAGGCTGCTCCGGCGTAAACTCCTGCCGATGTAGCCCCCCGACGGAAACATGCGTGCGTATAAGTAGGTGGTCCAGGTCGCCCGTGAACCGGGCAGTGGCTCCGACCTCGCCGCGCCAGCCGATGTCGCGTGCCAGGAGCATCCGGCTGAGCTGCCCCATGGCCCCGCCCGACCACTCGCCCCGGATATCGAGCGGCATCGCCCCGAAGACGGACGCGCGATGGAGGTCGCCCTCCAATCTGAGAACGCCGATGTCATTTAGAAACAGCGGCAGGTCGGTGCGGGTGGGCGCGCCTTCAAGCTTCAGGTGCCACACTTCGGGCCGAGCGAGATACATCGTGAAGTCGGCGTTGAGCAGCGAATACGGAAGCTTTTCGACGCCTTGCTTGATGTTGATTCGCGTTCCCGTTGCCTCAATATACGGAAAGCGCGGAGCAGCCCCGGAGCGGGGACCGGCCGTGGGTGCGTTGGGCACACGCGATGCCTGCAAAAGCACGGACGCCATCGACCAGCGGCCTTGCTCATTGCGGACCAGGTTGACGCTGGCATCGGTCAGCTCAACCCTCGACAGCTCGAACCGCCCTCGCCACAGGGAAAGCAGGCGCGGTTCGGCAATGACTTGAGGAGCGCGCAAGGCAGACTCGGTGCCGAAGCCGGGATCCTCCGCCACAGCCAGGTTTTCGATTTTGAGAGCGGGCCAGGGCAGGAGCCGAAACGAAACCGCGTCCATCGAAACCGGACGGCCGACCGACCGGGCAATCGACCCGGCGATGCGGTGCTGAAAGCGTCCCAGGTTGACAAATGGCGGAAGAAGGGCAACGGCTGCAAGCAGAAGAAAGATAACCAGGGCCGGTTTTTTTCGCGATACCACCTGTTTCAACTGTCTCCGGTGGGGTAGGTCAGCGCACAAGGTGCAGGGTGCGGCTCCAGCGGGTCTGGTCGAAGAAGTGCAGAACGATATGGCTGAGCCACTTCACCTGCTCGACAGCGGTTGTTTTCTCAATCTGGGCTTCGTCCGTGATAAACGACCAGTACACGAACATGGGGCGGCCGACAATGTTGGCGCGCGGCACAAACCCCCAATAGCGCGAATCGAGCGAGAAGGGCCGGTTGTCGCCCATGCAGAAGTACTCGTCTGGCGGCACGACGAGATCTTCGCCTTGAATATGCGTGGGCAGCTCGGCACTCCACGTAGCGGTTACGTCGTAGCCTTCAGCCGGGGGCACCGCTGGAAAATCGTCGCGGTACGGGTTATAGATCGCGTCACTGGGTTTCACGGTTTGCGGCTCATTTTGCGGCTTGCCGTTCAGAAAGACAACGCCATTGCGGAGATGAATCCGGTCGCCAGGAATGCCGACAACGCGCTTGACGAGGAAGAGGTCCGGCTCGCCGGGTTTGTAGAAAACGACAATGTCGCCGCGCCGGACGTTCCGCTGATGCACAAATGGTAGGTGCGCATCCGGCGCGAGCGTGATGCGATCGACCAAAACATGGTCGCCGATCAGCAGCGTTTTAAGCATCGAGCCGGACGGAATGACGAAATTCTGAAAAACGAAAGTCAAGATAAACAAGCCGAACACAAGCACACCCGCGATGGACGCGACGAACTCAAGCGGGGTTTCGTCGTGTGCTTTCCCGGTGGGGGGTGCTTCGGTTTGTTCGTCGAGTGTGGCGGCCATGGTTTTCAGTCAGCGAACGATGCGGAACATCCGGTCCCAGCGGGCAAAGTCCACCACTGAGTTCACGGGGTCGTTTTCGTGTCCGAGTGTATCATCCGGCAGCTGCGGGGTATCGGTTGCGGAGGACTCGCGCAGCGAGAAATAGAGGAGAAACGGGCGGCCCAGCATCGCCGAGCGCGGGACAAAACCCCAATAGCGCGAATCGCGGGAGTGATTGCGGTTGTCGCCCATCACAAAATAACGATCTGGCGGGACAACGATGTCTCCTCCACGCGTGTGCGCGGGCAGGGACTCCCACCAGTGCATATCGACGCCTGGATCGGTAAAGCCGCCCGTGGGAAACTCGTCGCGGAACCCGTTCTGGTACGCCGGTTCGTACACGGCATACGGCTCGCGCAACGGCGCGCCGTTGAGGTATACAATGCCGCCGGTGAGGTGAACGCGGTCGCCGGGCACACCGATCACGCGCTTCACGACGTAGTCGGTAGGGTCGAGCGGGAAGCGGAACACAACCACGTCGTCCCGATGCGGCTCGCGGTAGGGCAGCAGTTTGTGCCACATCCCGGCAGGGGCGTACACGGTTTTATCGACCAGGAGAAAGTCCCCGACCAGCAGCGTGCGCTCCATGCTTTCCGATGGAATGCGGAAGGGCTGGACGATAAAGGTCAGGATAAACAGCGCGACCACCACCATCGACAAAAGAGAGCGCAGTGTATCGCCGACCGTGGGCAGCAGGATCGCCGGGGGGCGCGGCGCGGGCGCGAGCTTCGGCGTGAGACGAGGCACGGTCGGGCTGGTCACGCCGTGCTCCCATCCGTAAGTTCGTCTGCGCCGCCTGGAGGTAGCTTGTGGCCATCGCCCGCGAGCTTCCCGAGCGCACGTTTGGCGGCTTCCTGCTCGGCTTTCTTCTTGGTGCTGCCCACGCCCTGGGCTAGGGCGCGGCCGTCTCCGTGCACCTCCACGCAGAAGCGTTTCCGGTGGTCGGGGCCGGTTTCGTCGGCAACGGTGTACTCAGGCTGGCCGACGCCGCGCGCCTGCAGCAGCTCCTGCAGCGCGGACTTGAAATCGCCGATGGCGCTGTTCGCTTCGAGCTCTTTGTACAGCCCATCCACATAGGGCTCGACGACCACGCGCTCCACAAAAGCAGCCGGAGCCTCCAAGCCGCCGCCGTCGAGATACATCGCCGCAGTGATGGCTTCCACGCAGTTGGCCAGCAACACGGCCTTTGTGCGGCCGCCGCTGCGTTCCTCACTGCGCCCAAGCCGCAGCCAGCGGCCCAACTCAAGCCCCAGGCCCACTTCCCCCAGGTGCTTGCGGCTCACCAGCGCTGCGCGCAAACGGGTCAGCTCGCCCTCGCTTGCAGTGGGAAACCGGCGGTACAGCAACTCGGCAACAAGCAGACCCACAATGGCATCGCCCAAAAACTCAAGCCGCTCGTTGTCGCCCCCGCCGCCGTCGGGCTGCTCATGCCGCAGCGAGCCATGGGTCAGAGCTTCGGTCAGCAGCGCCCGCCGGGCGTACACATGGCCGAGCCGGGCTTCCAGCTCCGCGAGCGCCGCGCCGTTTGTGGTTTTTTTGAGCGCCATGGCTTTGCTTCGCCGCCTGCCGGGGTTTTTGCTTCTACCTTACGGGAATCCGTCTGCTGAAAGATGGATGACATCGCGCCCTTCCGTGAGGTCTGGGTTGAGAGAAGTACGCCCGGGTTATTGAGGTTTCTTCTCGTCGGCGGCATGGGGCAGCGTAAACGGTTCCGAAAGTCCTTTTTGCGCGGCGGCCAGCGTGTCCGCCTGCCCATCGCGCACGGCAAGCGCGGTCTTGTATTCAGCCAAAGCGTCCGGGCGCTCCTCGCGCACATCCGCGATACGGCCTAAGTAGATATGCGACCAGGCCAGCAGACGCGGATCCTGCGCCAACCGGATCGCCTCGTGAAAGTCATTGGCGGCTGAGTCGGTATCGCCCTTCAGCAGCCATGACAGAGCCAGGAGGTAGTTCGCGCGAGCAGGGTCGGCGGTGTGGTCCTTGAGCGCCTGCTCGGCCAACTTGCCGGCGCCGGCGGCGTCGCCGGCCTTCAGACTCGCTTCAGCCCGGTCCAGCCCGCGGCCGCTCCCGGGGTTGCGGATCACATCGCTCGATGCCTGCTCGGCGAAGACAATCCCCTTGGCACGATGCGCTTCCCCGTCCACATCCATGCCGTACACCATGGGCCCCATGGCTTCGCGCAGGCTTTCGTCTTTGTGCTCAAACAGCCCCATCTGGTTGTAGAAGTATTGCGTGAGCACAAA
>CAXTKZ010000054.1:17244-20580 GCA_964244985.1 uncultured Acidobacteriaceae bacterium | reverse complement strand
TCTCCGTACGCCATGTACGCGGTGGCCATCCTGTGCAGGGCAACACGGGGTTTGCCGCCGGCGCAGGCTTCCGCGAGAGCGTGATCGAACTCTTCAAAGCCCTCCGCCGCGACAGCCTCCAGCAGAGCCTTTCTGTCGGCAAAATGGCGGTACGGCGCAGGTTGGCTCACACCTGCAAGCTGCGCCAAGGAAGCCAGCGACACGCCCTGTGCCCCGTTGCGGGCGATCTCTCCACGAGCGATGCGCAGCAGTTCGCGGCGCAGGTCGCCATGGTGGTAATGCCTTTTTTGCGAAGGCGCGTTGGTCGTTGTAGCGGCCATGGACACGATTTTAGGGGCTTTGTTAACAAGCAGCGCTACGTATGTTATGTGCCATTACATGCGGCTCGCCAGCCTTTGTGCGGTGCGAAGCATTATGGTCAGCATCGCCATCGATCCGAAAGAGCCTGTTTCGGCTTTGCTTTATATTTCTGGCTCCTCGGTGTTCGGGGCGTGGAGAGTGCGATTTTTCAGCGCTCAGCCGACATCGAAAGTTCTTGCCGAGCTCACGAACTACGTGGAAAAAGGAGCGATCCGTCCGGTCATCGACACCCTGTATCCACTCGCCGAGATCGCCGCTGCGCATCGCGCCTTCGAGAAAGGCGGCCGGCGCGGAAAACAGATCGTGGCTCTGCTGTAAATGCTGGTCCCTTGGATCATTCAACGACAAGCAACGGAAGGACCCAGGCTATGCACATTGTCAGAGGTGGCTATGCTGCAAAGATGGAAGGTGACTTCCTTCTACCGATGGAAATTCACCTGTTCATCGAGTCGGCTTGATTTCAACAAATGTTCCCCCGCACACGAAATATGGAAAATCGAGCTCCCATGCTAAGAAGGCTCACGTGAAAACGATTGGAATTCTCGGCGGCATGTCAGCCGCATCGACCCAGACCTACTATCGCGAACTGTGCAACCGTACGCGGGAACGCCTGGGCGGTCTCCACTCGCCGGAACTGCTGATTCGTTCTCTCGATTTCGCGGTGATCGAGGCGTTGCAGGTGGCGGCACAATGGGAGCAGGCCGGGCAGATTCTGAACCGGGAGGCGAAAGCGCTCGAGCGTGGCGGCGCGGACTTCCTCCTCCTGGCGACGAACACCATGCACAAATTTGCCGGGGAGATGCTCCATGGTGTTTCCATCCCGCTGCTGCACATCGCCGATTGCACGGCGACCGGGATCAAGGCACAGGGGCTGCGTTCACCCGGCCTCCTGGCGACGGCATTCACGATGGAAGAAAGCTTCTACACTGACCGGCTGATCGCAGCCGGTCTCGTGCCGGTCATTTCCGACAGCGCCGACCGTGCTGAAACCCACAGGATTATCTACGACGAGCTTTGCCGCGGTATTGTGCTCGCGGATAGCGAGGCGGCCTATGTCGCGATTGCCGGCCGCCTGATCGAGCGTGGGGCCGATTGTCTGATTCTGGGCTGCACAGAGGTGGGCATGCTGCTCCATCCAGGCAACGTACCGGTGCCGGTGTTCGACACAACGCTTGTGCATTGCGATGCCGCACTGCGTTTCGCTCTCTCCGAGCCCGAGCCCGAGCCCGAGCCCCTGCCCGGCACGCGCGCCGCAGCCCCTTTGTAGCTAGCAGCCGGGATGACATCGGAGTGACACGTTGTCTAGAGGTGACTAACTCATCACAAACAACCGTTACTGGCAGCACAGCGCGGCCAGCTTCCTAAATGCGCGTTTGTGTGGACTTATGCTGGTGGGCAAAAGGGTCCTGAAAGCTAAATGTCACTATCTTGCGCCAACCATCCCTGTTCGATGACGTCGTTCGCGAGCACCCTGAGCCGGTCGGCCAGCACTGATTCGACCGTCTCAAGCCTGTCCATACCTATCCGCTCTGCCCATTGAGCGCGGAGTTCGTCGAAGATTTCCTCTCCTACCCGCAAGACTTCCAAGCCGCGTGGTGTGAGTTGCAGACGCTTTCGCCTGGCATCCTGTGCATCCACGTCTCTGCCTACGTACCCTCGCCCTTCCAACAATGCAATGGTCTTCGCGGCTGCTTGTTTCGATATAGAAAGACAACGACCCAACTCCGAAGCATTATTGGCCCCTGCTGCAATTGCTCTCATCGCGAAATCATGGGCAGGACGGAAGTCCTCGAAGCCGCGACTGGCAAGCTGCTCGGTGGCCGCCTGCGTAAGCGATCGAAACGCTCCAAGTAAAAGAAGCGTCAGATTCGCACCAATTCGGCTCATAATGCCGATGGTAGAGGGGTGTTTCTAATTAAGCAACTAAGCTGCTGATTCTGCTTGCATTGGACAACAAGGTTGTCTATTATTCCTATTAGACAACTGGGTTGTCATAAGGGGAAAACATGCACACAGCTCAGGTGGTCGCTACGCTGACCGGTGTTCGTCACCACCATGTAGAACTCAATGGAACAACTCTTCATTATGTTTCTGCAGGAACGAGCGGATCGCCGATCCTGCTTGTTCATGGATTTCCTGAGACTTGGTGGGCCTTTCACAAGTTAATTCCATTTCTCGCGACCGAGCATCGCGTGTTTGCCGTAGACCTGCGCGGATTCGGAGACTCTGCCAGTGGACAGGGCGACTACGACAGCAAGACCTCTGCCGAGGACTTGCACCAGTTGATTGCTCACCTGGATGTTGGCCCTGTTCATCTGACCGGCCAGGACATCAGCGGAGCTACGGTTTTCCGTCTCGCCGCGGTGTATCCAAAAGATGTCCTTAGCTTAACCGCGATCGAGATGGGCCTGCCAGGTTTCGGTTTGGAGGGCTTTGCCGATATCACGCATGGTGGGGCTTGGTACATTGGTTTTCTGTCTGCCCCTGGCGTACCCGAGATGTTGCTTGCCGGTCGGGAACGCGACTTCCTGATAAAGATCGCGTATCCGGCGATGTGTGCCGTACCCGATGCGGTCACGGCTGCGGATCTCGATGAGTTTGTTCGAACCTACTCACGGCCAAACGGCTGGCGTGGCGCTATCGGTCTTCATCGATCCATGTTGAAGGAAGGTCCGGAGATCAAGGCGCTCGCTCAATCGCACAAGGTCAAGGCAGCGGTACTCGCAATCGGAGCTGGTAGTGGGCCCTTCGCTGCGAACACTATGACAGCAGTCGCGACAACAATTCATTCGGTTTTACTCGATGGAGTTGGGCATTACGCCGCCATGGAAGCGCCCGAGCTCCTCGCACATGCAATGCAAGCCTTTATGGAGAAAATTGATCAGTAAGAGCAGACGGAAGCCAAATCTTTCGCGTGAACGATAAGGGCTCTTGGCGTTTCAAGAGGTTAAGTACCGGGATGTCGGGTTGCATTCA
>CAXTKZ010000054.1:0-17144 GCA_964244985.1 uncultured Acidobacteriaceae bacterium | reverse complement strand
TCGTATCTTACGCAAGCCACTGACCAGGACGACGCACCTGTGGCCGCGTCCGACAGCAGCGCCTGTAACGCGGCGGACGACCCTACCAGTCCATTTGACGACAGCGTGCCGGTCAAAGTTCCCGAACTGCGCAGCCGTGTCACAGACCTCACGGGACACCTTTCGGCGGATTGCATGGCCGGCATCTCTGACCAGATCCGCTTACTCGAGGACGAAAAAGGCGCTCAGATTCGTGTGTTGCTGGTCGGCAGCACCGGAGACGAGCCCATTGAGGATTATGCCAATCGCGTCTTCCACGCTTGGAAGTTGGGGCGCAAAGGTGTCGATGACGGCGTTCTGTTGGTGGCCGCCCTCCACGATCACCATGACCGGATCGAGGTCGGCTACGGCTTGGAGGGCACGATTCCTGACGCCGTCGCGGGAGACATTCTGCGCACCGACGTTCAGCCGCGGTTTGCCGCCGGCAACTACGGTGCAGGTGTCAGCGCTGCGGTTGACGATCTGGCTCACCTGATTCGTGGCGAAGCTTTGCCTACGCCAGCACCGAAAGGGGGCTGGATGCGCTGGCAGCTCATGGTTGCGGCATTGCTGCTGGTTGGTCTTGGCGGGGCAGTGGGCAGCCTGGCACGGTGGAGGTGGTCTTGGCGTTTGGCGCTGCCGTTCCTCACCCTTGCGGCGATCGATGCAATCGGCCTTGTGGAGCATTGGCTGTCGAGCTGGACAGCGATGCTTGCCGTTCTACCATTTGCCCTCGTCGCTTACCTTGCCGGCATATTTTTTGCAAATTACCCCAAGTCGGGATTGCTTTGGCTTGCCTGTACAACGGGGACTTTCGCCGCCGCCGTGGCAGCGATACACGCGTTTGCGCATCCGGTTCTGCCCGGACAAACGACTTTTTGGAATCTTGAAGCCGGCATGGGCTCGCTCGTCATCGGCACCATCATCTTCATAATGACATCGCGGAACCCTTTGATCGGTCGCCACTACAGTTCAAGTGGAACCTTCTCGGGAACCGGCACTGACGCAAGCTCAAGCGGTTCGGACAGCTCTTCGGGCGGTGGAGGGGACAGTGGCGGCGGCGGTGCTTCAAGCAACTGGTAGTTCCCCGACTCCGATGTTGCCGTTGTTGTATGGAATCTCCTCCACAGCGCTGTTTCGACGGTCACTAGCGCGGGATACGAAGAACGATCCCTGCGCCGAGTCTGAGACTGTTCTGCACATCCGTGGTGCCGTTGGGAAATTGTGTGCGTACCCAGTCTGCCTGAATCGGCCGCACCGCGAAATGCCGCCCCACCCGGAGATCGACACCGCCGCCCACCTGCAAAGCAAAGGTATTAAAGTCAGTGACGGCTCCTCGGGGTTGCGGGAAAAGGCTGTTCCAGGCGTTGGCTTCACCGATAAGCCCCTGTCCGAAAACCGCAATCTTGCGGCGATGCCACGTATAGCGCGGGCCGAAGGTGGTTGTGACCATATCGAGATCGAAACCTGAACCCGCGAGGTTGGTCGCTTTTGAACCGGCGATGTTCATCGCGAGGCCGAAGCCGCGCGGCCATTGGGTTGAAAGTTCGAAGTCGCCTCCCTGCCCCCAGAAGAACTGACCGGTGGTGAGATTGCTCCGCGGGGCAAGGTAGGTGATGGCAAGATCCACCTCCTGCTTGGGGGCAGGTGTCTGCCCCCAAACAAGGGATGTGGTGGAGGCAGCGGCAGCTCCCCAAAGGAGCAGAGTGCGAAGTGACATGCGCATGGTTTTCTTCTCCTTTTCGGTTACTGAACGTTGAGGACGACGGTGGTTGCGTGAGCAAGGGTGCCGCTGGTGCCGGTCACGGTAGTCGTGTAGCTCTGCTGCCGCTGTCCGAAGAACCCATTGCTGCTGCCGCAACCCGTAAGTCCGGCCGCCCCTCCCAGAAGCAGAAGTACACCCAGCACACTCAGCAGCCGAGTTTTCTTCAGCGCCTCACGGCCTTTGCGCGACACGCCGAAGGGGAGAAACAGCATCGCGAAGGCGATTCCCGCGGCTTCCTTGAAGTTGCGAGCTGTTGCGACGGCCTTGGTTGTCTGCACGGTGAGCACGGTATTCGCCACGGCAGAACCGGGTGTGACCGTGGCCGGCGAGAAGCTGTAGGTCGCTCCCGCAGGCAGCCCTGTCGCGGTCAACGTGATCGCATTCGAGAAGCCTGCCGGACCTGGAGTCAGCGCAAGAGTGAAGCTCGCCGCGGCTCCGGGTACCACGGGCACCGAAAGTGTACCTCCGGTAGGCGCGATCCCGAAGTCTTGAACCGCTGTCACTGCAAGGGCCGAGGTGTAAGCAAGGAAGTTCTCATCTCCGCTGTAGGCGGCCGACAAGCTATGGGCACCGGCGGAAAGCGGGGGTACTGTGAAGGTGGCGAAACCCGTGGACGAAACCATTGCTGTTCCCAGAATGGTTGAGCCGTCGTAAAAAGTTACGGTTCCGGTGGGAATCCCGGCCGCGCTTGCAACCTGCATCGTAAGCGTGACGGAGCTTCCCGAGGCAGCCACGCCGCTGCTCGCGAGCGTGGCGGTGCTAGCCGCTTTTGCCACAGTGAAGCTCCGGGTCTGCGTGACAGGGCTATGCGTCGCATCCCCGGCCTGTGTTGCGGTCACCGTTACGGTTCCCGCCCCCGTAATCACCAAGGACGATCCGTTCAGGGTGGCCGGCCCGGTCACGGTATAGGTGATCGGAAGACCGGCGCTGGTGGTAGGTGGAAGCGGTGTGGGTCCCGCGCCGTACGTTACGTTCGGCAGAGTGGGTATTGGGGCCGGCTGCGGTGCACTGGCTACTGTGATCGCCGTGCTGGGGGATACCACCCCGGCACCCGTCACCGTGAGCGTGTAGGTGCCCACGCTTGTCAAAGCGAGCGAGCTCAGGTTCAGGTTGGCGATGCCGCTCACAGCGTTCGCCGTCACACTTTGTAAGTAGCCGTTCGGCCCGGTGATCGTTGCCGTCACAGGTCCTGTCGAGCTTGTAACAGTGTTGCCGTTTGCATCTTCTAGGGTGGCCGTGAGCGTACCTAGGTTGCCGCCGCTGACGAGCATAGTCGGTACTGCTGTTACGGCGAGTTGCGAAGCCGGTCCCGCCGTGACCGTCACCGGTGAATTAGCCGAAGGCAGACCGCTGCTGCTTGTGGTTACCGTGTACGTCCCGGCCCGGATCAAAGGATATGAGCTTAGGTCGAAACTGGCAGGACCATCTGCTTGTCTTCCAGTTAGAGTTTGAGAGTAGCCATTGGGACCGGTGATCGTTAACGTCACATCTGTGGGGGTATCGACAGGATTTCCGAATACGTCTTCAACCGTGACCGTCACCTGTCCTAGATTGCCTCCGCTGGCCAGCGTAGGGGCCAAGACACTCAGCGCAAGCTGCGATGCTGGACCGGGGTGGACTCGGACAGTTATTGCGTAGGGGTCTAGGCCGGTGCTGCTGGCATGGACATGATAGGACCCGCTCATCGTCAGCTTGAATGAGCTCAGGTCCAGAGTCGCCACACCGTTGACGGCATTCGCCGTCACCGTCTTTGAATAGCCGTTCGGCCCAGTGATCGTCGCCGTCACCGTTGCTGTCGAACTGGTGACGGTGCTGTAGTTTGCATCCTCCAGCATGGCGGAGATGCTGCCGATGTTGCCGCCCGCAACCAGGCTGCCGGGCAGGCCCGAGAGTACCACCTGCGTTGCCACATCGATCCCGGTTCCGCTGAGTGAAACGGTTTGCGTGGCATAGTTGGGAGCGGTTGCATTCAGAGCGTCATCGGTCGTCACCAACCCGCCGGTAAGAGCACCGACTGCGGTAGGCGCAAAGCTGATCACATCCGTGCACGAAGCTCCAGCGGCCAGCGTCCCGGCGCTTCCACTCGACGAGATTTGGGGGCAGGTCGAACTGTTCCCAAGGGTGAAGTTGGCGGAAATGCTTGGATTCAGACCTATAGCAGGCACGGAGAATGTCAGCGGCGCATTGCCGGTATTCTCCATCGTCACAGTCCGTGGGCTGTCTGTGCTTGTCGAACTGACGGCAGTGCTCGCAAAGCTCAGAGTCGGCGCATCGGCTCTATCGATCTCATGGACCAGACTATTGGCGTAGTCAGCGACGAAAACGTTGCCGCTGCCGTCTACCGCTACACCCCTGGGATTGCCGAACCCGCTGCCCAGCGTGTTGATGGTGGGATTGGCTGGAATCACCCCGCCGACCGCCACGATCTCCTTCACCGCATTATTGCCGCTGTCTCCGACGAAAACGTTGCCGCTGCCGTCCACCGCCACGCCGATGGGGTTGACAAACCCGCTGCCCAGCGTGTTGATGGTGGGATTGGCTGGGATCACCCCACCGACCGCCACGATCTCTTTCATCGCACTGTTGCCGTAGTCAGCGACGAAAACGTTGCCGCTGCCGTCCACCGCCACACCGAAGGGGTTGCTGAACCCGCTGCCCAACGTACTCACGACGCCCGGCAAAAAGCCGACCTGCGGCCCTGTGCCGATGCCGTGCAGATTGCCGGTTGCGATCGGATTGCCGCTGCTGTTGTTCAGCACCACCGCGCCGAGGCGTTGCCCGGGATACGTCGGGGTAAAGCTCACATCCACCGTGCAGGTATCCCCTGCGCTGTAGGCGTGGCTCGGGCCATTGGTCCTGCAAGTGCCCGTCCCATTATCGGTAAAGTCCAGGCTTTCCGCTCCCAGCGTCAACACCGATGACACGCTCAGTGTGCCGCCTGTATCGAAGGTGAACGTCAGCGTCTCCAACGTCGGTGTGGTGGTTGCAACCGCCACGGACCCGAAGTTCGCGCTGGATGGCTCAATCTCGTTCACCGCGGGGTTGCCGAAATCGGCGATGAAGACGTTGCCGCTGCCGTCCACCGCCACACTGAAGGGTCCGATGAACCCGCTGCCCAATGTATTGATCGTGGGATTGGCTGGAACTACACCGCCGACCGCCATGATCTCCTTCACTGCATTGTTGCCATTGTCTGCGACGAACACGTTGCCGCTGCCGTCTACTGCCACACCGGTAGGTCCGCTGAACCCGGTGCCCAGCGTGTTGATCGTGGGATTGGCTGGAACTACACCGCTGACCGCCACGATCTCCTTCACTGCATTGTTGCCGAAATCGGCGACGAAGACATTGCCGCTGCCGTCCACCGCCATACCGAAGGGTCCGCTGAACCCGGTGCCCAGCGTGTTGATAGTGGGATTGGACGGAACTATTCCGCCCACTGCCACGATTTCCTTCACTGCATTGTGGCCATTGTCTGCGACGAACACATTGCCGCTGCCGTCCACCGCCACGCCCTCTGGGTTGCTGAACCCGCTGCCCAGCGTGTGGATCGTGGGATTGGACGGAACTATTCCGCCCACTGCCACGATTTCCTTCACTGCATTGTGGCCATTGTCTGCGACGAACACATTGCCGCTGCCGTCCACCGCCACGCCCTCTGGGTTGCTGAACCCGCTGCCCAGCGTGTTGATCGTGGGATTGGATGGAATCACTCCGCCGACCGCCACGATCTCCTTCACTGCATCGTTGTAAGTGTCTGCGACAAAGACATTGCCGTTGCCGTCCACCGCCGCGCCTTCAGGGTAGCTGAACCCGCTACCCAGCCCCCTTACCACTCCACTGAAGTGAGCTGTTTGTGCGCGTGCAGCGGCAGAAACCCCACAGAGCGCCATAACGAGCAAACAAAAACACGCCAATTGCTTCTCCAGGCCTTCGCTTATCGAGAAAGAAAACGCGCGACGGCGTCCAAGCTGCGCTGTAGATGCTGCTGCAAAGTTCGGCATGAGGCTCCCTGAAGTGTTGCAACCGATCCCACGGAAGGTAACCTCGTGAACTCGAGAAGCTGAGCGGCTGCATTTCGATAGTGGACTTTGTGGTACTCGCGTCATGCCCCGATCGTATGACTGAAAGGAGGGTAGCCACATGACCTATTTGGGGGATATTTAGATTACGCCCGTAACAAATACTTTGAGCGGCAGCGTTGCACCGCCGCCTTCTTGCTTAAGGCGCGAAAGGATGCCACCCGAACAATGCCAAGTGCGTTCCTCCACTAAGCCAAGCCCAAAAACGCAGATGGCTATTCACAGCGAAGCGGCAAAGGTCAAAAGGCGAGGATTATCAGATGGGCGGAGGCGGAGGCAGGGGGACAGCGGCGGACGTCATGGCCACTCCCCGAAGGAGACACCGCGTCTTCTGCGCTGATCTAAACTTTGGTAGCCGCCGTGGTAACCAAACAGCTGACTTGCTGATTTTAAAAGCGTGGCGGAGAGACAGGGATTCGAACCCTGGGTACCCTTTCGAGTACGCCGCCTTTCCAAGGCGGTACATTCAACCACTCTGCCATCTCTCCGGCCTGCCCATCAATTTACCATGGGTATCGCGCTTTTCGCGAGCCGGGCAGTCGCGCCGCCTCCCACTGCATCCCTCCTGTAGTGCTGCTCGGGGCGTTTCTTCGCGCGTTGATGTGCGGAGCGCTCTTGAGCAAGTAGGGTGCTGTACACAGGGAGTGTGGGAAATGCCGGAACTTAGCGACGATCTGCTCGAAAAAATGCACGGCTATTGGCGTGCAGCCAACTATCTTACTGTCGGGCAGATTTACCTTCAGGACAACCCGCTGCTGGAACGGCCGCTTGCGCCGGAGGACATCAAGCCGCGCCTATTGGGCCATTGGGGCACCACCACCGGGCTCAACTTCATCTACACCCACCTCAACCGCATCATCAACGAGCACCAGGCGAACATGCTGTTCATCATGGGTCCCGGCCACGGGGGGCCCGGTTTTGTCGCGCACGACTACCTCGACGGCAGCTACACGGAAGTTTACCCGGATGTACAGCGGGACAAATACGGCATGCGGCGACTGTTTCGGCAGTTTTCCTGGCCCTATGGCATTCCCTCGCATGCCGCGCCGGAAACGCCGGGCTCGATCCACGAAGGCGGCGAGCTTGGGTATTCCCTGCTCCACGCCTACGGCGCTGCCTTCGACAACCCGGACCTGATTGTCGCCTGCGTGGTGGGCGACGGCGAAGCGGAAACCGGTCCCGCGGCGACCAGTTGGCACTCCAACAAGTTCCTAAACGCGAAAACCGATGGCGCGGTGTTGCCGATCCTGCACCTGAACGGCTTCAAGATCGCGAACCCGACCGTGCTCGCGCGGATCACGGAAGAGGAACGACTGGCCTTGTTTCAGGGGTATGGGTATGCCCCGATCGTGGTCGCGGGCGACGAACCGATGGCCATGCACCGCAAGCTGGCCGCGGCGCTCGATGAGGCATATAGCACCATTCGTGAAATCCAGAAAGCGGCCGGCGAGGGCGGCAACACGGAACGTCCGCGCTGGCCGATGATTATCTTCCAAAGCCCGAAAGGCTGGACCGGGCCGAAGTTTGTGGACGGCAAACAGGTGGAAGGCACCTGGCGCGCGCACCAGGTGCCGCTGGAGGCAGTCAAGACCAACCCCGACCACCTGCGGCTGTTGGAAGAATGGATGCGCTCCTACAAACCGGAAGAGCTGTTCGATGAGGGGGGCCGCTTTCGCGAGCAGTTTCAAAGCCTTGCGCCCAAGGGCAAACTGCGCATGGGCATGAACCCCCACGCGAACGGCGGCCTGCTGTGTCAGCCGCTGGTGATGCCGCCATTTGAAGAGTACGGGGTGAAGATCGACGAGCCCGGCAAAACACAGGCTGAAGCCACGCACGTGCTGGGCGGCTATCTTCGGGATGTGATGAAGGCCAACCTCGCCACGCGCAATTTCCGCGTTTTTGGGCCGGACGAAACCGCCTCCAACCGCCTCCAGGACATCTACAAAGCTTCACCCAAGCGCTGGGAAGCTGCGTATGAGGAGGTCGATGAGAATCTTTCGCCTGACGGCATGGTGATGGAGGTATTGAGCGAGCACATGTGCGAGGGTTGGCTGGAAGGCTACCTGCTGACCGGGCGACATGGCTTGTTCTCCTGCTATGAGGCGTTCATCCACATCATCGATTCCATGTTCAATCAGCATGCCAAATGGTTGAAGGTGTGCCTCGACCTGCCCTGGCGCAAGCCTATCGCCTCACTCAACTATCTCCTGAGCTCGCATGTGTGGCGGCAGGATCACAACGGCTTTTCGCACCAGGATCCCGGCTTTCTGGATCATGTCGCAAACAAGAAGTCGGAGGTCGTGAGGATTTATCTCGCGCCTGACGCGAACTGTCTGCTGTCCGTTGCGAACCACTGCCTGCGCTCGCGCAACTATGTCAACCTCATCATTGCCGGCAAGCAGCCCGCGCCGGTGTGGCTCAGCATGGAGGATGCGGTGCGCCATTGTACGGCGGGGTTGGGCGTGTGGGCTTGGGCTTCAAGCGACGGCTCCACCGGCCCGGATGGAGCGGGGACGCCGGGTGAAGAATGCGACGTGGTGATGGCCTGCGCGGGGGATGTACCCACGATGGAATGTCTCGCGGCTGTCTCCATCCTGCGTGCACGCTACCCCGAACTGCGGGTACGGGTGGTCAACATCGTCGACCTGTTTACCCTGCAGCGCCCGGCGGAGCATCCGCACGGCCTGCTCGACGCGGACTTCGACAGGATCTTTACAAAAAACAAGCCCGTCATCTTCAACCATCACGGCTACCCGGCCTTGATCCACTCGCTCGTGAACGGCCGCGCGAACGAACTCAACTTTCATGTGCATGGCTTTCGGGATGAAGGCACAACCACCAGCCCCTTCGATATGTGTGTGCTGAACCATATCGACCGATTCACGCTGGTGCTGGACGCGGTACGCCGTACGCCGGAGCTGGCGGCGCATGTGGCGGAAGCCGAGCAGCTGCACTCGGAAAAACTCGAAGAGCACAAGCTGTACGTTTCCGAGCACGGCGAAGACATGCCGGAGGTGCGGAACTGGGTGTGGACAGGGCGTCCCGAGCCCGCAACCACCAAAGCGGGATGGGGTGAAAACAGCAAGGGCGAAGCTGGGGGCAATCCATGACAAACAACCCGATTCTGGTTCTCAACTCCGGGTCTTCGTCCTTAAAAGCAGGGTTGTTCATTCCTGACATTAAGGCCAACTTCGCGGGGCAGCGGGCATTGGTGACGGCAGAAGCCAGCGGCATCGGGCAGGATGGCGGGTCTTTGTCGATCCGTGATGCCGATGGAAAGGAGCTGTCCCACGACCGGCATCCGCTTGCGTCGCAACAAGAAGCACTGACGAAGGTAGCCGCTGCGCTTGAGCGACATGGCAATGCTCGACCCAGCGTTGTCGGGCACCGCATGGTTCACGGCGGCCCGCGCTTTTTCGCGCCGGTCCGGCTCACGGGCAGCGTGCTTTCGGCGTTGAAGCAGGCCGTACATTTCGCGCCGCTCCACTTGCCTCCGTCACTCAAGCTGGTTGAACACGTCGGCAAGCTGTACCCCGGCATTGACCAGATAGCCTGCTTCGATACCGCTTTCCATCGCACCATGCCGCCCAGCGCCCGCCGCTTGCCGGTTTCGCAGCGTTTTGCCGAGGCAGGGGTAGAGCGGTACGGCTTTCACGGGCTGTCGTATGAGTCGTTGGTCGGGCAGCTGCGGGCAGAAGGCGGCCGCTTGCCGGATCGCATCGTGTTTGCGCACTTGGGCGGTGGTGCCAGTCTCTGCGCTGCCTACCGGGGCCGCTCGGTCGACACCACGATGGGCATGACGCCCGCTGGGGGTATTCCGATGGCAACACGCACGGGCGATCTCGATCCGGGCGTGCTGTTTTTTATGGCGCGTACGGCAAAGCTCTCAACGGATGCGCTGGAAGCCGAGGTCAACCACCACGCGGGATTGGCCGCGATTGCCGCCGGCTCGGGAGATATGCAGCACCTGGAGCGCGCCATGGGGGACGGCGATGCCGACGCGGCCTTGGCCTTCGATGTTTTTACAACGGCAGTCGCGCAAGCGATTGCCGGGTTGACCGTTTCGCTCAGGGGACTCGACCTGCTGGTGTTTGCAGGCGGCATCGGCGAACACAGCGCCGCAGTGAGGGCCGCCGTCGTCGAGAGGCTCGCGCCGTTTGGTGTGCGTCTGCATGCGGAGGCAAACATGAGCCATGCGCCGAGCATCGAGGCTGCAAACAGCAAAGTGCCGATACGCATCCTTGCCGCGCGTGAAGAACTGATGATTGCGGCGCATACCCGTGCCCTTGAAGCTTAAACCTGCGTGAATGCCTCCTTTTGTCTCAAAATGAGCTACTGGCTGGAAGATTCCGGTGCTGCAATGTCTTTGTTACACGCGGTCGGTATTCTAGCTATGGGTCGGTCGCTCGGAGCGGCACATACCGTAAGGATTCTGATTGTCTACGTCTCATATGCGTTTACTGCACATCATCCACGATCTCGCGCCGGCTGGGGGAGGCCCGCCTGAGAACCTTCTGCAACTGGCTCGCGGGTATCGCGAGGTCGGCGTCGAGCCAGAGGTACTGTCACTCGATGCTCCCGATGCACCGTATCTGAGCCGCTACCCATTTCCGGTGCATGCCTTGGGACCCGTTGCCACAACATTCGGCTACAGCGCGGCTGCTCGGAAGTGGCTCAAAGAGCACGCACATGAGTACGACGCACTTCTGATCGACGGGTTGTGGCAGTACCCGGCCGGGATTGCGCGCGCTGCTGCCCGCGCCGCACGGATTCCCTATTTCGTTTTCCCGCACGGGATGCTGGACCCCTGGTTTCGCCGTACCTATCCAACTAAACACCTGAAAAAGCAGCTTTTCTGGCTCTTATCGCAGTACCGCGTTCTTCATGACGCGCGGCGAGTTGTGTTTACAACAGAAGCGGAACAGGAGCTTGCGCCGCAGACATTCTGGCCGCATCGCTGGCGCGGTGCGGTCATTCCTCTCGGAACCAACCGCCCGGAGGGTGATCCGCAGACGCAGCGGAATGCGTTCTTCCACAATTTTCCCGCGCTCCAGGGTCGGCGATTTCTCCTCTTTCTCAGTCGCATCCACAAGAAAAAGGGATGTGATCTGCTATTAAGTGCTTTTCGTGAAATCGCGGCGGCACATCCGGACCTCGATTTGGTGCTGGCAGGGCCCGACCAGGAAGGACTGCGGGCCTCGCTGGAGGCGTATGCGGAAAGCGCGGGCATCGGCGCGCGCGTGCATTGGCCGGGAATGCTGCAAGGCGATGTGAAGTGGGGTGCCTTTCACGCGGCCGAGGCGTTCATCCTGCCGTCGCACCAGGAGAACTTCGGCATCGCAATCGCGGAAGCAATTGCCTGTCGACTTCCCGTGTTGATTTCGGACAAGATCAATATCTGGCCTTATATCACCGAAGACGGCACCGGCTTTGTCGAAGAAGACAACTTGGCCGGGATTCTGCGGCTGCTCCAACGCTGGTTGGCGTTGAGCTCCGCCGAGCGTGCCGCGATGGTCGCCCGGACTGACGCTTCTTTTGAGAAGCGCTTCTCCATGCGTACCTGCGCGGCAAACATCCGGGCCTTGGTTGACCAGGCGCGCGGCGCAAACTCCGTGCCATCCGGTGACACCCGGGCGCTTGCCCAGCAAAAAAGCTGATGATTGCGGTGTGTCTACCGCGCCAGCATGGTCCAGGTTTCATAGGTAAGCAGAGCCACAATTCCCAGCCCCGCGTTGAAGAACAGCGCAACGCGCAGGCCCATAAAAATACCCGGCCCGGCATCGGCCATCATGTCGAGCTCCGCCTCGGGCGTCGTGTGCCGGGCCGCTTGCTGCATTGGAATCTCCCTTATGAGGGAATCAACGCTGCTTGCTTTGGGCTTGCGCGGCGTGGGAACCAGCGCGGGGTGGAACGGCGTGGTGGGTAGCGCGGGGTCGGTGGAAATGGTCTGCAAGTGGGGCATCATAGAGGTCGGCATGGCTTTGAAATATCCTTTCCGTCCCCGACTTTATCGGCACATGCCTGCCTTTTCTTAAGCGTTTCCGAGTGAAAATTCCACTCTGACCCGTTCTGGGACTCTTTGTGCGAAGCATTTCCATTTTGGGACGTACCGCTACTCCCCGGCGGAGCTTCACTGGAGTGAAAGCCTTCCTTGACGCTTCCCGGCTCCCCTTCTAGATTGAAGATTGAGGTGAGTACCAGTGTCGTCCGCGCCCCATTACTTTTGGAACTATCTTCCGTTGTTGCTGCAAGTGCTGCTTGCTCTTGCCATGGGCTGCGGCATGGCCGTGGGCTCCTGGTTGATCGGCAAGGGCCGCGCCTCCAAAGCCAAGCTTGCCGCCTATGAATGCGGCATTCCGGCCGAAGGCGACGCACGCGGCCGCTTTTCGGTTCGGTTCTACATGGTAGCCATGTTGTTCATTCTGTTCGATGTCGAAGCGGTCTTTATGCTTCCCTGGGCGGTCATCTACCGGCAGCTGCCCCACATCACCGGTTCGCGGCTGTTCGGCTTTTGGGAAATCGCGGTGTACCTCGGCTTTGTGCTGGTCGGCTTTTTTTACATCTGGAAAAAAGGCATCCTTGACTGGTCGTCGGATAAGGCGGATCTGTAAATGAGTTCCATACCCAATGTCGCTTCGATTCCGAGCATGGGTTCGAATCCCGGCCAGAAGGAAACACGCACGCTCTTGAAAGAGGACGTTCTGCGCGAAATGGCCGATAATGCCGCTGTGCGTGCGCTCGGGATCGGACGGATTCAGGATGCCAAGTTCGATCGCGGCGAGCTGACCCTGACAGTCGCGCCCGAAGACATACGCGCAGCCGCGGAAGCCGTAAAGGAAGCCGGTTATAACTTCTTTGAAGATGTCACTGGCGTCGATTGGCTGCCGGCGGAACCGCGCTTTCAGGTTACCTACCACATTCTTTCGCACAGCATGAAGGAGCGTGTCCGGCTGCGCATCTTCGTCGATTCGGTCATAGGCGGTGCCGACTCGATTACCCCTGTATGGCCTTCCGCCGATTTTTACGAGCGCGAAATTTTCGATCTGCTGGGCGTCCGCTTTCATGGCCACCCCAACCTGCGTCGCATCATGATGCCCGACGAGTTCGAAGGCCATCCCTTGCGCAAGGACTTTCCCGTGGAGGGATACCGCTGATATGAGCCGCTTTACAGAAACCGCATCGCTGATCGCGCCCCGCCCTGAAGATCCGACGAAAGACTCGACCATGATTTTGAACATGGGCCCGCAGCACCCTTCCACGCACGGGGTTCTGCGGCTTGTGGTCGAGATCGACGGAGAAACGGTTCTACGCATCGTGCCCGACATCGGCTACCTGCATACGGGCATTGAAAAAACCTGCGAAGCCAAGTTTTATCAGCAGGTAGTTCCGCTGACCGACCGCATCGATTACCTGTCTCCCATGAGCAACAACCTGTGCTACTGCCTTGCGGTCGAAAAGCTGCTGCAGCTTGAGATTCCCGATCGGGCGCAATGGCTCCGAGTCATGCTGAATGAGGTGACCCGGCTGAACTCGCATCTGGTGTGGCTGGGCACGCATGCCATGGATATCGGCGCACTCACCGTATTCCTTTACTGCTTCCGGGAACGTGAGGATATTCTGCGGCTTTTCGAGGCCCTTGCCGGGCAGCGCATGATGACCTCCTACTTTCGTGTAGGGGGAGTGTCGCTTGAACCACCGCTCGACTTCTTCTCGTCGCTTCAAAGTTTCATCAAGCGTATGCCGTCGAAAATCGACGAGTACCAGAACCTGCTTTCCGGCAACCCGATCTGGATCGAACGGTTGAAGGGCGTTGGCTATCTGAGCCCTGAAGATGCGATTGCGTTTGGCGTGACTGGGCCGCCTTTGCGTGCTTCGGGCGTCGATTGGGATTTGCGCCGCGACATGCCTTACACAAGCTACGAGAAGTTTCAGTTCAAGGTCCCACTCGGTACCAAAGGCGATGTATGGGACCGGTACGTGATTCGGCTCGAAGAAATGCGTGAGTCAGTCAAAATCATCCAGCAGGCGCTGGACGGCATCCCGGAAGGGGCGATCCAGGCAGATGCCCCAAAAGTTGTTCTGCCGGAACGCGAAAAGATGAAGACGGAGATGGAGTCGCTCATCTACCACTTTAAGATCGTCACGGAAGGCTTCCCAGTCCCGGCCGGCGAGGTGTACCAGGCGATTGAGTCCCCGCGCGGCGAGATGGGCTACTACGTCGTTTCAGACGGTACTGCCAAACCCTACCGAGTTCACATGCGTAATCCTTCGTTTGCGACGCTGCAGGCGCTTGACGTTATGTGCAAAGGCGCACTGCTGGCCGATGTCGTCGCGGTCATCGGCTCTATCGATATTGTGTTGGGCGAAATTGACCGCTAGTGCCGGCGAGATCGCGGCACGGCAGGAGATTTGGCTCTCCTTCGGCAATCTTCTGCGCGCTTACCTGGCCGCTGCATGTCTCGGCCAGGCTGTACCGCAAGGCATGCTGGTGGAGCCGCGCCGCAATGAACTGCACCTTGTCGGCCCGCGCCGAAACGTCAAGCTCGACCTGCAGATGCGCTCAGGCGAGGGCTACTGGGCGGTGTACGATCTCGATGCGGCCCGTGCGCCGGACCACAACGCCCTCCTCGATGAAGGAGCATTCCGCATGGCAATGGACGGCACCTTTGCATGGAGCGGCAAACCGGGAACGCTTGAGATGGATGCACTCGCTGAAGCACTCGCTACACTGGTATTGAGCTGAAAGGTTGAAGCATGAGTACGACACCGACAATCTTCTCCCCTGAACTCGCGGCCCGGCTGGACCGCCTCGTCACGCTTTACCCCGTCAAGCGTTCCGCGCTCATCCCCATGTTGCTGTACGCCCAGGATGAAATCGGCGCGATTAACGATGACGTGGTCCGCGAAGCCGCTGAGCGCGTCGGCATCACTGAACTTGATGTACGCAACGTGATCTCGTACTACTCCATGCTGCGCACGAAACCCGCGGGCAAGTTCAACATCCAGGTATGTACGAACATTTCGTGCCTGGTGCGCGGCGGCTACGAGATCCTCGACCACTGCAAAGAACGGCTCGGAATCCACGAAAATAAAGGCGTTACACCGGACGGGCTATTTTCAGTTGAGGAAGTGGAGTGCATCGGCGCGTGCTGCTGGGCACCCGCCGTTCAGGTGAACTACGACTTTGTCGAAAATGTCACCCCCGCGTCGATGGACCGGACAATTGACGAGTATCGAGCGAAGGCTCGCCCGCAGTAACAGTTGAAGGCAGGGCCCAGGAGGGCAGCTATGTATCTGGTATCGCATCCCGATGAAGTGAAGGTGATCTCGTTCCGCTTCGGCCAGGGCGCTGAAAAGATCGAAAAGTATGTTGAACTCGGTGGTTATAAGCAGGCGCGGCGCGCCATCGAGATGGGCCCCGAGGCAGTTATTAATGAATTGAAGGCCTCAAACCTGCGCGGACGCGGCGGCGCGGGCTTTCCGACAGGCCTCAAATGGTCGTTCGTGCCGAAGCAGTCCGATAGGCCCAAGTACATCCTCGTAAATGGCGATGAATCGGAGCCCGGCACCTGCAAGGACCGTCCGATCTGCCAGTGGGATCCGCACTCGGTGATTGAAGGCACCATCATCGCGGGGCTCGCAGTAGGCGCGAAGCGGGGCTTTATCTACATGCGTGGCGAGTACCGCTATCTGCTCGACATCATGGACCGCTGCATCGCCGAGGCTTACGAGAAGGGTTTTCTCGGCAAAAACATCTTCGGGATCGAAGGGTTGGACTTCGACTGTTTGTCGCACACCGGCGCAGGCGCGTATGAGGTCGGCGAGGAGTCGGCCCTGATGGAGTCGCTTGAAGGCAAGCGCGGCGTCCCACGTATCCGGCCCCCCTTCCCCGCGGTTGTCGGCCTATGGGGCGGCCCAACCGTGATTAACAATGTCGAGACGATCGCCAGTGTGCCGCATGTGCTGCGACTGGGCGGGGCGGAATATGCCAAGATCGGCACGGATCGCAATGGTGGGACGCGTTTGTTTGGTATTTCCGGCAATGTCGAGCGCCCCGGCGTGTATGAGCTGCCCATGGGCTACTCACTTCGTAAGGCCATCTACGATGTCGCAGGCGGCATCCCGAATGGTAAGAAGCTGAAGGCAGTCGTACCCGGCGGGTCGTCGACGCCGGTCCTTAAGGCGGACGAGATCGATGTCGGGATGGATTTCGACCAGCTCGCGAAGGCGGGTACGATGCTCGGCTCCGCCGGAATCGTTGTGCTGGACGAGACTGTGTCGATGGTGGAGTTCGCGCTCAGGACCATCAAGTTCTACCAACACGAAAGCTGCGGCTGGTGCATTCCTTGCCGCGAAGGTACGGATTGGCTGCGCAAGACGATCTCGCGCGTATATGCGGGCGAGGGTGTGTCCAAGGACTTGGACAACATCAAGTATCTGGCCGAAAACATGATGGGCCGGACGTTCTGCCCGCTTGGGGACGCGGCGGCGATGCCGACGATCGGATTCATCACCAAGTTCCGCGATGAGTTCGAGGCGTTTCTGGCCGGAAACCCACGGACGCCGGGGCTGGTGCTGCAGCAGCAGCCGGGATTGGTGCAGCTGGCTGCGCACTAGGTGAAAGTCAGAGAGGTCGTTAGAATGCTTGAGGCTGATGGCTGGTTCTTTGCAAAGCAAAAAGGCAGCCATCGGCAATATCTTCACCCGAGCAAGCCGGGCAAAACAACAGTTTCAGGGCACCTAAACGAAGATGTACATCCGAAAACGCTGCAATCAATCCTCAAGCAGGCAGGACTGCAAAAATGACACAGGAATACTTGGTCGTTTACGAGAAGGGCGCGGAGAACTGGAGTGGTTATTCTCCTCAGGTTCCCGGTTGTGTTTCCGTCGGCCGCACGCTTGAAGAAATGCGGTCCATGATGACCGAGGCTCTGGAGTTCCATCTCGGCAGCATGCTTGAAGACGGAGACCCGCTTCCAGACGCTTCAGCGGTGACGAGTGTCGATTTTGCTGAAGAATCACGCACCAACGGTGTCGAGCACTGCCATGTAGAATGGCTGCCCGTGCGCATTTCTAGTGAGTTCAGCGGAGCTCACATCACCGCAAATCAACACCTTACCCTACCTCAGGACGAAAACGCAGAAATCTACGCCGGAGCCATGCGGAGCATCTACACCGCGACCGGCATTCAGCCTCCGCAACAACCGAACGAGAAGACCCATGCCTGAAGTAAAAATGTTCTCCTTCACCGTCGACGGCAAACAGCTCACTGCCCCCGC
>CAXTKZ010000053.1:7119-20591 GCA_964244985.1 uncultured Acidobacteriaceae bacterium | reverse complement strand
ATGTGGAATGCCCTCCTGCCGCAGTGCCTCATGCAAGCCGCGGTTGCTGGGGAGCAATCGATCCTCGGTGCCGCAATCGAAGCGCAGGGGCGGCAGCCTGTCCCGGTGTTGCCGCAGCCAGTACAGAACATCGGTTTCCGGTGACGGAGCGCAATGCCGGTAATGCGCGATAGGCTCTTCCACAAAACCGGCGAGGTCGTTGAGATCCGTAATGGCGGAGTGCGCGCTGATGGCGCAAAAGCTCTCGGGGTATTTGGCACCGAGACGAAGCGCGCCGTAGCCGCCCATGGAAAGCCCGGCGATGGCGATTTTTGGGCGGGGTTGCAGCGCCGGAACAGCGAGTGCCGCGAGTTGGGGGATTTCCTCGATCAAGAACTGTTCGATGTCCATGGCCGGCATGCCGGCCGTCGCGGGCCAGCGGAGGTAGGCGCTGCCGTCGTACAACAACCCATCGCTGGGCATGGCCACTGCAAGCGGAGCGATGCTGCCGCTCCTCACCAGGCGATCGGCGGTGAGGTGGGCTCCACCCTTGAGCGACCAAACCCAATGACTGCCGTATACACCGTGCAGCAGGATCAGCAACGTTGGGATGCGGCTTGCCCCGGGCGGGGCCCAGAAGGACACGTCCACCCGACGGCCGAGCGCGCGGCTTTTCACCGTGGCAAGCCGCAGGCCGTCGCGCTCCAAGAGCGGGTCGGACAACTCAACCGTACCGAAGGCCGATGTCGGCTGTTCCTCAGTCAAACTGCAGCACCCCTTTTGCGTTGCGCCCGGCCCGCATATCGGCAAACGCCTCCCCCAGCGCTTCCAGGGGGTAGCGCCGGGTGACAAGCGCATCGAGCGGAAGCTTGCCGGTGCGGTACAGGTGGAGGAGAAGTGGAAAGTCCCGCTGGGGGCGGCAGCAGCCGTACAGCGGGTTGATGTACACCTTGTCCCACTCGAAAAGCTCCATATCCACCGGGACGATCTTCTCAATGCCGCTGACGCCCACAGCCGTGCCGCCGCTGCATACCATGGCCAGCGGCGCGGGACCGAGCTCAGGAACGGCGGTGCACTCAAATGCGTAATCGGCCCCACGCCCTCCCGTGCGCCCGCGGATTTCAAGGGCAGCCTGACGCAGCCCCGTGTCTTGCCGGTCCGCAAGCAAAACCTCGGTTGCCCCGAATGTGCGGGCCATATCGAGCCTGTGGGGGTTGACGTCGACCGCAAGAATGCGGACGGCACCACAGTACACCGCGCCCAGAATGGTGCTGAGCCCGACCCCTCCACAGCCCAGCACAACCACGGTGCTGCCGGGAGCAACCTTAGCCGCATGCAACGCCGAGCCGAAGCCGGTCATCACGGCACAGCCGAGAATCGCGCCGATGGCATAGGGAACGTCGGACGGCAAGGGAAGAACGGCTGCTTCAGGTACAAGGGCGTGGGTGGCCATGGTGCCCAGCGAAAAAGATGCATTGAAGCGGCCCGGACCCGCCGCGCCCGTATTGCCTGTCGCAGTGCGGTCGTCGGCAATGGACAGATCGGCTGACGGATCCTCATGAAAGCGGGTATCGGGTACCGTCCCGCGATTCTCACAAAGGTTTTCTTTTCCGCGGCCGCATTGAAAGCAAACCCCGCAAGGAATAGCCCAATTTAAAAGAACACGGTCCCCGGGCTGGAGGGAGCGGACCTCCGGACCGGTGCGCAGAACCTCCCCCGCACCCTCATGCCCAAGAACGATGCGGCGTCCCCAGCTGAGGGAGTCCCAGTCGGTATGACATACGCCCGCGGAATGGATAGCCACGAGAACTTCGCGTCCCTTGGGTTCGTCGAGACCGATGGTATGGATCTGAAAGCCGCCCTGACCATCCCCGACGGCGGCACGTACTTTAAGCATGAAACCGACCCTCGCGGCAGCGAGCCTGGAAAGGATCGCTGCCCTGTAAGCCGCCGCTAGGCTGCGTGGCTGGAGTAGATGACTGGATTGAGGGGCGAGGAAAGCACATCCCCCGCGTGCAGCCCCGGCGCCCAGCGCTCGATGTCGAGAACATGGTTTTTGTTCTTCGGTTCCGTGAGGCGGATATTTTCGTCCATGTAGATCATCGTCATCACCTCGCGCGGACGGTCGGTGGTGTTGGCACCGGCTCGGTGAAACGTCCAGCCGCTGTGAAAGCTGACATCGCCCAGATCGAAGGAACTGTCTTCCATGGGGAACTGCTCCAGGGCCTGTTTCAATGTCAGCTCGCTTTCATCGCTGATTTCGAGGTCGCGCCCCAATTGAAACCGATGGCTCTTCTCGGAAAAAGCCAGAGGCCCGAGGTCGAGCGGGGTGTGCTGTAAGGGCACCCAGGCAGTGATGGTCTTGTCGCTGTCGACGGGCCAGTAATACTGGTCGGCATGCCATGGGGTGATGCCCCCGCCGGGCTCTTTGTACAACGCTTGGTCATGGTAAACGCGTACGCCGGAAACGCCCATGAGCTCGGCCGCGATGCGGGCAAGACGCTTGCCGAATACAAATTCCTTGACGCCGGGGGACTCTGTCCACAGATTCATCACCTGCAGAAAAGCCTTGCCGTAGGTGGTGCGCTGTTCTAGAGGCAGCGCATCGGCGGAAAGCTCGGCAACGCGCTCATGAATGATGCGTCGGTAGTGTTCCAGAATCTCCGGGGAAAGCACGTGATTCAGCTTGATGTAGCCATTTTCGCTGTAGAAGCGGACCTGTTCGGGTGTGAGCTGGAAGGGGGTGTCGAGTTCTTGAACCAAGGCCGCGGGGGAGCTGTGTTCGGTTGGAGCCATAAAAATCCTCCCTTGATGAACTTCCTGATGAAACGTTTCACCAAAAGCATCCGCGACCGACTGCGTTCTTGTCAACCGCCGAATTTGCCCCGCTTGGAAGAGCAGCATGTTCCACGTAGTCTGCCAGTGTGCTTCAAAAAGGTCAAAACGCTCTAAAGGACAGGAAAACATCGCCTGCCGCGGACACCTCTGCCCGGCGTCCGACGATCAGCGATGTAGCCGTTGCCGCCGGGGTGTCGCTGGGAACAGTTTCAGCCGTGCTGAACGCAAACGGCCGCATCAGCGGCGGAACCCGCGATCGCGTCCGTGAAGCCATGCGGGCCCTGGGCTACCGACCGGATCTGTATGCAAGCAACCTGGCGCGCCGCGAAACCAAACTGCTCGGGCTTGTGGTGTCCACGCTGCAGAATCCGTTCTTTGCCGAAGCAGCCCATGCCGTGGAAGTGGCAGCACGCCGGCACGGCTACCAGGTATCGCTCATGGCGACCGACTTTTCGCCGCAACAACACAGGGAGGCGGTGCGGCAGCTGCTGGGTGCAAGGATCGCCGGCGTCGCCGTGCTGACATCGGAGCAGGACGAAGCAGCCCGGAAAATGATCGTGGAAAGCGGCATACGGGCCGTGCTGCTGGACGTGGGACGCCCACAGGGGCGCTGTTCCGTGCTGCGAGTCGACTCCAGCGGAGGGATGCGTGCCGCCGTGGAGCACCTCACCTCCCTTGGACATCGCGAACTGCTCTATGTCCGCAACTCGCAACAGGGTGTCGGCACGCCGTTTCGTTCTCACCGGCTGCGGGATCGCGGGTTTGACGCTGCCGTCCGTACCTTTGCTGGAACACAGCTCCTTGTCAACATCGTGGACAAGCCGGGCCACGGCGCGGATACCGGGGAGGCTGCCGTTGCGGAAGCCTGGGGACGGCTGCCCTTCACAGCAGTGATCGCCATGACGGACCTGGTGGCCTAAGGGGTGTGCCGCGCCCTGCTGGCACGCAAGGTCCGCATCCCGGAGCAGGTATCCGTCATCGGCTTTGACAATACGTATCTCAGCCGCTTTCTGTCGCCTCCTCTCACCACGGTCGACGTCCCCCGGAAGGAGCTCAGCCGGCAGGTCGTTCAAGCCCTAACGGAGGCGGATGCCCCGGGGCGGCTCCTGCGCCTCAAAACCCCGCTGATTGTCCGCTCATCGACAGCCGTTCGAGACCTCCTTCAGGCTGCTGAACCCGCTTCCACTGCCCAAGGGTGAGGATGGGCAGGAAGAGTTTTGCACCTCTCGCTGCTCTCAGCGGGTCGTGTGTGCCTCCACTGGGGACGATTTTCTTCGGAGTGCAACCGTTCCATGACCCCGCAACAATGCCCTAAGCGAGGCTGTCGCGGTTTAGCTGATGCGGCGGGCCGGGGCGGCTTTGCCGGCGGACCGAAGATCAACCAGGAGGCCGCGCAGCTTGCCGAGCGCGTGCCCGTGCATCTGCGAAACACGCGATTCCACCACGCCCAACACCTCGCCGATCTCCCGCATGGTCATTTCCTCAAAGTAGTACAAGCTCATCACCAGCCGCTCCCGCTCATCCAGGGCCTCGATGGCCGCGATCAACCGGCCGCGCGCTTCCCCTTCCAGACATTGCACGAGCGGGTTTTCACTTTCTTTTGCCGGCAAAAACGCGAGCTCTTCTTCCCCGCCCTCTTCCCCCCGCTCTTCGTTCAGGGCGGCAACATCCAGACCGCGAATCTTGCCCTGCAACTGTTGCAGGTGAAGAAGCGAAAGCCCGAGCTCGTCGGCGAGTTCGCTGTCCTGCGCGGGCCGGTTGAGGCGTGCCTGAAGCCGGTGCCCGGCTTCCTCGATCCCGCGTGCCTTCCTCCGCAGCTCACGAGGGCTCCAGTCCAATGAACGAAGGCTGTCCAAAATCGCGCCGCGAATCCGGAACTGTGCATACGAGCGGAATTGTACGTTTTTGCCTGCATTGAACTTGCGCGCCGCATCCACCAAGCCGAGTGTTCCCGCGCTTACCAGCTCATCGAGCTCTACATGCTGGGGCAGCCGCTCACGAATTTGCCGGGCCACGTAGCGCACCACTGAGATGTGTTCGAGCACGAGCTGTTGTTCCCGATCCGTGAGCGCGCCGTGCTCCGCTTTTGCGGTCGCCGACCGCACGGCAGGAATCCGCGGCAGCGCCGGCATTGCGCCCTTAGGATTGCCAACCAGCTGCCCGCCCGTCGTTGCCCCGTTTGCCGCCCGCCCCGCCCATGTGCTCCCAGTCGCCATCGCTCGTTCTCCCTTATGTCTTCAGGCTTTTGCGCGGTTCGCGCTGCCTTGTTGTGCGACATAGGTGCACGGCGTTGGCCGGTTTCAGAGCACTTTCTTGAAGGTTTCTTTATGAAGATTTCTTTACGAATTACCTAGAAAACAAATGAAAATCGCGAACGCAAACAGGGGAGCCAGCAGATCGTGAAGTGCATCGGACGGCAGCCTAAAAAAGCAGCCGGGCCGCTTGGGGCGGCCCGGCTGTGGAGGATCGGGTGGAGCAGGAATAGCGGATTTGCACGGCTTCCCGTCAAGCAAAGCCACAGCGGGCACTCACTTGAGAAAACCGCACCCAAGCGGAAACATTTCAGTAGAGCGCTTCACCGAAATCCATGCATTCGGCCCCGATCACCGCGGAAGCACCGGCCAAAATCCACGCGCGCTCCAGTGTGTGCTGGAGCTCGCGGACATTTCCCGGCCAGCTGTGCGTGTGAAACCGGGCGCGCGCCAAAGCGCTTAAGCGCTTTGGCGCTTCCTCCGCACCCAGCGCCCGCAGTCCATGGTCGAGCAGGGCGTCGATATCCGCTGTTCGTCCTGCGAGCGTTGGGGTTTGAATCAGAAAGACCGACAAGCGTTGTAGCAGATCCAGGCGGAAGGTGCCTTCGCGCGCCATGGCGCCCAGCTTGCGGTGAGTGGCCGCAACTACGCGGACGTCCACGCGGACAGGCTCGTTCTCCCCAATGCGCTGGATTTCCCCGCTTTCCAGAAAGCGCAGGAGCTTGCTTTGCACAAGGAGAGGCAGCTCACCGATCTCGTCGAGAAACAGGGTGCCTCCCGCAGCGGCTTCGATGCGCCCCACACGGTTCCCGGATGCGCCGGTGAACGCACCCCGAGCGTGGCCGAACAGCTCCGCTTCCACCAGCGCTTCCGGGATCGCGGCACAGTTGATCGCGATGAATTTGGCCCCGGCGCGCCCGCTCAACCGATGCAGCGCGCGTGCCACCAACTCCTTTCCCGTTCCGGTTGCGCCGTGCACCAGGACCGGGGTTTTCCGATGCGCCACCAACCGGATGCGGCGGCTTACTTCTAACAGCTCGGGAGCCGTACCAATGAACTCCGGCAGGAGTGTATCTGGACTCGCCGCCGAAAAGGCTTCCGCCGGTGCGGGCTCGGGGAGGCGCGCTTCTTCCAGCTTGAGGGCTGCGGGGGCATTCTCGATTGGGTGCACTGCCGCACCCTGCGCGATCGCCGCTGTGTTTTCTGCGGGCTCGTCCAAACGGCCCTGCATCTTCCGAAGCGCATACAGCGCCTCTGTGCGTAGAGCACTCTTGGCCGCCGGCGCACCCACATCCGTTCCATCGATCGGCAGTACCTCCGTCTCCGGAAACAGAAGCAGCAGCTCCCGGACGCACTCGCGCACTTCAAGATCCGGCAGCCATCCGTCGATAAAGCAAAACGCCGCACCGCCCTGCTCCAGGAGAGCAAACATTTCAGCCGCGCTGTCCGCTTCCTCAACTGCCCACCGCATGCCCCGCAACTCGTCCGCCAAAACAGTCCGGACTGCCCGGTCGGCGCTCACCAGCACGGCACTGCGCTGCTTAGCGGCGCGGGCACGAAAGGGCGCGCAGGACTGGAAAAAACTCGGCGGCATTGCAACGATCGGGGCGGGGCTGGTCATACATCATGCTCCTGAAGTGATGAAACTGCTCGTTCGAAAAGCGGTAAGGGTCAAGCGCAGGCGTACTCGGGGGTGTAAGCGGAAGCAATCGGCGGAGGCAGCGCAGCGGACAACCGAAATCCCGCGCCCCGCACCGTTTCGATCCCGGGCGCACCAGGAAGGGCGTTCAACTTGCGGCGCAGCGCCGCCACATGCACATCCACTCCATTGCCCTCGATCATCCGGCTGCCCCAAACCGCACTGGAAAGGGCTGAGCGGCTGACGAGACTGCGCCGGGCGAGCAGAAGCTGTTCCAGGATCGCGAATTCACGGTTTGTCAGCAGGAGGGGAAGGCCGCACACCGCTGCCCGCCGCGCGATACGATCCAGCTCCAGTGAACCGTGGGCAAGCACGCCAGTTGGCACCATGGAAACGCGGGATGCTTCCGCGCGGCGCAGGAGTGACCGGCACCGCGCCCGCAGCTCGCTCAACGAAAACGGCTTTTGGAGGCAGTCGTCCGCTCCGGCTTCAAGGCATGCCGTGCGGGTCACGGCATCCGCCGAGCCGCTAAGAATCAGAATGGGGCAAAGCGGCGAGCGTTCCCGCATCGCGGCAAGTACTTCCATCCCACCTCGCTTGGGCAGATCGAGGTCCAGCACGACCAGATCCGGCTCCCACTCCTCAAAGAAACGAAGAGCCTCTTCCCCGTCCGGAGCGATGGTGGTGCTGTCCTGCTCGCTCCCGAGTCCGCGGGCGAGCAACCCCGCCAATACCTGGTTATCATCCGCGATCAAAATACGCATTCCGCTGCCCTCACAAGAGCAAACTTACGCTTCTTCTTCGCCTCTACCGCGCCTTTTTACCCTTTTCGCTTTCGCCGATTCCCGTTTCGGTGCTATCGAGTGGAATTCCCATATTGGGAATGCGTGGTCGAACGGGGATGGAACTGCCCGAAAGACATACAAGTACCGGAAAAGATGACAGATGCTTTCCGATTCGCCTTTTATTCGCTAAGATAAGTGGATTATGGCCGTCACACGCAGGCAAAAAGAGGTTGTCGACTTTATCAGCTCGTTTACCGACCGCAACGGTTATTCCCCCTCATTTGAGGAGATCGCTCAAGGTTTAAACCTTAAGTCGCTCGCGACCGTGCACAAGCACATCACCAATCTTCAAAGGAAAGGGGTCGTGCAGCGGGAACAAAACCGAAGCCGCTCGATCGATGTGCTGCCACAGCCAAGGCTGGACACGCATAAAATGCCGTCCACGCGCGAGCGCGTTCCCCTCCTGGGGCGGGTCGCAGCCGGCTTGCCTGTTGAAACTGTCCAAAGCTCAGAGTTCCTGTCCCTGTCCGACATCGTGGGCTCGAAAGAAGCATTTGCGCTTCGAGTACGCGGCGATTCCATGCGCGACGAGCATATCGTCGACGGCGATTACGTACTGGTTGAGCGGACGCGGGCGGCCCGCGACGGCGAGATCGTGGTCGCGCTGGTTCGCGGCGCGGAAACCACCCTCAAACGCTTTTATGTCGAAGGGGCAACCGTGCGTTTACAGCCGGCAAACAACGAGATGGCTCCCATTTTCGTGCCTGCGGAACAAGTAGAGGTGCAGGGCCGGGTTTTGGGCCTGCTCCGACGCTGCAGCTGAGTTTCCCTGACATGCAAAAGGCTCGGACTATCGTCCGAGCCTTTTCTTAATAGAAAGTTGTTTAGGAGTTGGCGACAGGACTCGCCGCGATGACTCGGCTCACGGTCTTGGTAATCTGCTCTTTGGGCACATAGCCGACGATCTGATCGGCCAGCTTTCCGTCCTTGAAGAGTAAAAGAGCAGGGATGCCGCGAATGTTGAAGCGCGCCGGTGTTGCATTGTTGCGATCCACATCCATTTTCATCACTTTGAGCTGACCCGTGAACTCGCGCGCCACCTCATCGACCACGGGCGCGAGCGCCTTGCAGGGGCCGCACCAGGCAGCCCAAAAGTCCACCAGGACCGGCTGCTCGGATTGCAGAACTTCCTTCTCAAATGTCCCGTCGTTTACTTCCATTACGCCCACACCTGCCATGTTTTTCCCCTTTTGACGAACCCGCAGCGGCCTGTCGGCTTCGCATTTTTGCTCTCTACACTAGATGCACTGAGCGGACGTTGGTCGCAGCACACTGCCTTGCCATGGCTTTTCAAACCGCAAACGAAAGCGCCCGTGCTGAGAAAAGCCACGGGCGCGGGGAGCAGCCCTCCCCCAGAGCTGCTCACAAGATTCAACTTAGGTTGAATGTGAGTGCATGTCCAGGAAACTCTGGTAATGCAAAAAGTACCAATGTGTCAGTTCAAAGCAAAGCGGGTCCATGCGCCAGCGCACACGGCAGCAGCTCAGCAAGCGTACCGGGGGGGCACAGCGCTTCCACGCGCGCGGACGCTGCTTTGGAACTGCCCTCGATCAGCAGCAAAACCCCTGAACCCGCGCCGCTTAACGTCACGCTCAGGACGTTGTCGGTACCCGCGAGGGGCAGGAGGCGGGGCAGCAGCGGGCACGCCTCCGCGCGATAGGGTTGGTGCAGCGCGTCGCGGGTTGCTTCGGCAAGCAGGCCCGCATTGCCGGTGGCGAATGCGGCCGTGAGCAGTGCGGTGTGCTGAAGGTTACCCACGGTTGCCGCGCGCCCGTAGTGCTCAGGCAGCACGCCGCGGGAAACCGCCGTCGACAATGGTGCCGGCGGTAAAGCCAGGAGCGCGTGCCAGGACGCCGGCGGCTTAAAGGAAACGGCGCGCACCCGTTGAGGCTTCCCTTCGGAGCCCGCACCATACCCGGCAACGACGAACCCGCCGAGCACACACGCCGCCGCATTGTCGGGATGGTGCTCCAGAGCCGCCACCTCGTCCAACATTCTTTCCGGGGTCCAGCCGAGCCCGCCGAAGCGCGATGTCAGCGCGATCCCCGCGAGCCGTGAGGCCGCCGAAGACCCGCAGCCCATACCCAGCGGGATATCGTTTCGCACCCGGAGCGCCAGCGGTGGAGCGGGGTGCCCGCTTTCCCGCTCGTATAGCTGTCGATAGGTCGCGAGTAAAAGGTTATTTTCCAGCGCGCCGCAAACCTCCGGCGAGCGCCCTTCCGCCTCGATTGAAAACGCATCGGCTGCCCGCGCCTCCACCTCAAGATAAAGCGCAAGGGCGAGCGCCGCTGTATCGAAACCGGGACCGAGATTTGCCGAGGTCGCGGGCAGCCGCAGGTGAACCGTCACAGGCCCGCTTCCGCCTCCATGGCGGCGAGTACCGCGCCCGCATCGGCGTCGAGCGCGACCGAGGGACGGCGGGTCAGCGCGATTGCTCCGCCGAGGCCGCCCGTTTCATCCTTCGTCGGCAGCTCACCCCGGTGGTATTCGATGGTGTAGTCGGCATCTTTCAGTGTGTGTCCGGTCAGAAACAACACAGTATGCTCATGCGCGGCGATCTTACCGGCAGCCTGCAGCTTCTTGAACCCGGCCAGTGTGACAGCGGAAGCGGGCTCGCAACCCAGGCCTTCCCGCCCCAGCTCTGCTTTCGCCAGCGCGATCTCGGCCTCCGATACCTGCTCGCAAAAGCCGTCCGTAAGCCTGAGAATGCGCAGTGCCTTGCGCCAGGAGGCCGGGTTGCCGATCTGAATGGCACTGGCTCGGGTGCGCGCGGCGACCGGCGTAAAACTGCCGCCGTCCCGCATCAGCCGATACAGCGGGTTCGCACCCTCAGCCTGAATGACAGACAAGCGCGGCAGGCGCGTGGTCAGCCCGAGCTGCAGCAACTCTTCAAATCCCTTGCCCAGCGCGGACACGTTGGCCAGGTTGCCGCCCGGCACAATCACATGATCCGGCACGCTCCAGTTCATCGCCTCAGCCATTTCAAAAGCAGGCGTTTTCTGCCCTTCCAAGCGGTACGGATTCACCGAATTGAGCAGAAACACGGGCGCGCGCCGTACCAGCTCGGCCAGCACGCGGACGCAGCCGTCGAAATCGGTACGGAGCTGGAGGGTGCGTGCGCCATAGTCCATGGCCTGCGCCAGCTTGCCCCATGCGATCTTGCCCTCGGGAATCAGAACGAGCGATCGCATGCCCGCGCGCGCCGCATACGCCGCCATGGCCGCCGAGGTATTGCCGGTGGACGCGCAGCCGACCCATCGGAAACCCTCCTCATGCGCCACTGAAAGCGCGGCGGTCATGCCGGTGTCTTTGAAGGAGCCGGTCGGGTTCATGCCCTGGTGTTTGGCATACAGCGCCTCATGGCCAAGCGCGCGCGCATTGTGCCGCAGCCGGTACAAGGGCGTGTTGCCCTCCCGCAAAGTCACAATATTCGCTTCATCGCGCACAATGGGCAGCAGATCGCGGAAACGCCAAACCCCGCTCTGGTCGGCGGCCGACGGCGACAAGCGGCGTTCGCGCCAGCGCGCGGGCAAGCACCGGGCTTCCTCGCGTCCATTCTCAGTCTCCCAGTGGGGGTAGCGCACCGCGTACAGGTCTCCGCATGGGCAGCGAAGGTCGCCCGTGAGTTTGCCCTTCCCGAGTACTGAGTTGCACCCTGTGCACTGGAGCTCATGCGCTGGTGGCGCATCGCTCGCAAAGGTTGCGTCTATGTACGGCGCCGTTTCCTGCATAGGCCCCAGAGTAGCACCGAGGCCGCCGGGAAGGCTGCCGGACTGTTACGAACGGCATGGGCGTTTTCCCGAAAAAGGGCACCGCAACGGTGCGGTTCCATTTCGGAGGGGAGCGGCGGGGATGACCGCTCCGAAGCGTCGTATACTTTCGTCCATGGGGCAACAGCTCACACCGCGCGAAGCCGCCCTGCGCCTCGGCATCTCCTACCCCACCATCAAGCAGTGGTTGTATCAGAGCAAGATCAAGGCCACGCGAACGCCGGGCGGGCATTATCGCATCGATGAAAGCGAGCTGGATGGGCTGCTGCACAAGACCCGGCATGCGGACACACCCCGCCGCGAAATGATGCGCACCGTTTCCGGGCGCAACCAGCTTGTGGGCCGCGTGGTGGAGGTAAAGGTAAACGGGCTGCTGGCCCAGGTCAAAATCTCAGTTGCCGGCCAGGTGCTCACCTCCATCATCACAGCGGAAGCAGCGCGGGAGCTGCGCCTCGAGATCGGCGAAACCGTCGCCGCGCTGATGAAATCGACAGAAGTCATGGTGATGCGCCTATGAAATCCCTCCTCCTTTTTTGCGCTGTTGCCTTCACCGGCGCGCAGGCACAAACGCCCACGCCTCTGCTCCGTGTGGCTGCCGCGGCCGATCTTCAGCCCGCGTTAGGGCCTGTGTTCGACGCATTTCAAAGCAAAACCGGCATCCATGCCGAAGCTACGTTTCAAAGCTCGGCGACCCTGACACAGCAGATCTTCAACGGCAGCCCGACCGATGTGTTTCTCGCGGCGGATATGAGCTACCCGCAAAAGCTGGTCGACGCGCAGTTGACGGTGCAGGGTAGGCCCGTGGCGTATGCCCGCGGCACCCTGGTTTTGTGGGCGCGGCATGACGCTCCCGTACTCGGGGGCCAGCCGCTCGACTTCGCCGTGCTCCGCAATCCATCGCTCACCCGCGTGGCTATCGCGAACCCGCAGCAGGCACCGTATGGCCGCGCCGCGCAGGCCGCCATTGCCGGTATGTTCCTGACCAGCACGCTGGCACCCAAACTGCGCCTGGCGGCAAACGTCGCACAGGCGGCGCAGTTCGCGGACTCCGGCAACGCGGAGGTCGGCTTTCTTTCGCTCACCAGCGCTCTGAGCCCTCGGCTTCAGGCGGACGGCAGCTTTCTACCTGTTCCCAAAGAGGTGTACCCCGCCATTGTTCAGGGCGCGGTGAGCCTGAAACATGCGCCGCACACCGATGCCGCCCAACGCTTCATGCAGTTTCTGGCCACCCCGGAGGTTCGCGCGATCCTGAAGCAGCACGGGCTTGACGCCCCGCAGTAGCGCATGCGCTTGATCGACACCCAAGCTCTGCTCCTGACCCTGCGGCTCTCCGCGATTACTTCCCTTCTATTGCTGCTTTTTACAGTGCCGCTCGCGGCATGGCTGGTGTTTGGCCGCGCGCGATGGCGGCCCCTTGTCGAGGCCGCGGCCATGCTGCCCATCCTGCTGCCGCCCACGGTCCTGGGCTATTATCTGCTGGTGTTGTTGGGGCCGCGCACCGGCTTCGGGCGGGCAGCGGCTCGGCTGCTGGGGCATCCCCTGGCGTTCTCGTTTTCCGGCCTTGTGGTGGGTTCGCTTTTGTACAGCCTGCCGTTTGCGCTGCAGCCGCTGCTGGCGGGCTTCGCGCAGGTGCCCACTGAACTGCTTGAAGCCGCGCGGCTGCTGGGTGCCCGGCCTATGCGGGTCATGTTTGCGGTGGTTGTGCCCTTGTCCGCGCGGGCCATCGCGGGCAGCGCGCTTTTGAGCTTCGCGCACACCGTGGGCGAGTTCGGCGTAGTGCTGATGATCGGTGGCGACATTCCCGGCACAACCCGCACGTTGTCCATCGCATTGCTCGACCAGGTGCAGGCGTTCGACTACGCGGGAGCCAACCGCACCGCCGTTGTTTTGCTGCTTGCCTCTTTTTGCGCGCTGCTGTTGTTATATGGGTTTCGCCGGCGGGACCGCGCGTGAGCGGGCCTTTAAGCGTGGACGTGCGCCATGCGGTCGGTGCGCTCGAGCTCCGCGCGGCGTTCACGCTCCTGGGGCAGCGTGGGGCCTTATGGGGGCCGTCCGGCGCGGGTAAAAGCACTTTGCTGCGCGCTCTGGCCGGGCTGCTGCGGCCGGATGGGGGCGTGGTCCGGCTCGGGGAGCGCACCGTGCTCGACAC
>CAXTKZ010000053.1:0-7019 GCA_964244985.1 uncultured Acidobacteriaceae bacterium | reverse complement strand
CTCGATGGTGAACGGAAAGCGGCGGTGTGGAAGGCGCTCGACGGCTGGCTCGTTGCACACGGGGCGGCCAGTTTGCTGGTATCGCACGACCCGGCGGAGGTGTGGGCGCATGCCGATATGGTTGTGCGTCTTCGGGACGGCAAAACGGAAGAGCAAGGGCCGCCCCCAACGATGCTTGCTCGGGAGCGGGAAGCGGTGCTGCGGCAGCTTGGGGTCTTTGCTGAAGATGAGAGGGACGCATCATCCTGAAAAGGATGTGCGAAGCCTGATGGTGCCAACAAGGAGCGGTCCTCGAGGGGTCATCCTGAGGAGCAAAGCGACGAAGGACCTGCTTTTTCTTTGCGCACCCGCCAAAGCGAAAGCAGGTCCTTCGCTCCGCTCAGGATGACCCTTACTTTAACGAAGGCCCTTGCTTTAAGGTGTCCCCACGAAAATCGGCTCTGGTTCGAGCCGGATGCCGAATCGATCTTCAACGCCACGCTGGAGCGTGTCACGCAACGCAAGTACGTCGCGCGCGGACGCCAGGCCGGTACGGTTGCATAGCGCCAGCGTGTGCTTGGTGGATAAACCCGCCTCGCCCAGGGCGTAGCCGCGCCCGAAGCCGGCCTGTTCCAAGAGCCAGGCCGCGGGCACCTTCCGTGCGCCGTCGGGCGCGGGCCAGCTGGGTGGATTGTCAACAGCGATGCGCGTCCATGCAGCCCCGGACACCACGGGATTTTTGAAAAATGAGCCCGCGCTGCGGGTGTCCGGGTCGCGCTCCGCAAAGGGTACGCGCGTGTCGGCGACCATGCCCTTGCCGCGCCGGATCGCCCCCACCGCTTCGGCAACCTCGCCGAGCGACGGAGTGTCCGCGCAGCCGGGGAAGCGTCGCTGGAGGTCGGCATAGCCCAGCGCGGGCGCGCGGCCGGGCGTGAGCCGGAACTCGACCTCCGTGACGACGTAGCGGCCCGCGTCCGGCGGAGTATTGAACCGACTTGTTCGGTAGCGGAAGCCACACTCCGCATTGGTGAATCGCGCAAACATACCAGTGTGCCGGTCGAAGCAGCGCACCGCCGTAATGGTTTGCGCGACCTCCTGCCCATAGGCACCGACGTTTTGGACAGGCGTGCCGCCCACCGAACCGGGAATGCCGGCCAGGCACTCCATGCCCGCACAGTTCCGCTCGACGGTGCGGGAAACGAGTGCGTCCCAGTCCTCGCCGGCGGCCACGCGGAACACGCCTCCCTCGCCCTCAACAACCCCGCGCAAAGCAATCCGGATCACGAGCCCGTCGAAGCCCGCATCGGAAACGAGAACGTTGCTGCCGCCGCCCAAAACAAAAACAGGAACGCCGCGCGCCTCGGCCCAGCCGCAAGCACCCGCAAGCTCCTCCTCTGTGTGCACCTCAGTAAACCAGCGCGCCGGGCCGCCGATGCCGAAGGTAGTCAGGGGCGCGAGCGGCATGTTTTCCCGGAGAGTGAAAGTCTCGGGCACGGGGGCGGTGGACAGCGGCATGGTTTCAACAGGATACGTCGGCTTGCCCCCGCAGGTAAGCTCGCTGGTTACAATAGAAGTATGGGTGCGCGAGCGCGGCCCTTGGACATACGAGAGGAGCTTTATGTACCCGGAAATCATGGTTATCCCGATGCGGGAAGAGTTGACGCGGGTGGGGATTGAAGAAGCCCGGACGTCGGACGAGGTCGACCAGGCACTGGCGAAGCCCGGCACAACAATGGTTGTGGTGAACTCGATCTGTGGTTGTGCGGCAGGCAAAATGCGCCCCGGCGTGCGGTTGAGCCTCCAGGGCACGTCGAAGCCCGACCACGCGATTACTGTTTTCGCGGGGCAGGACCGCGAAGCGACGGAAAAAGCCCGGTCGTACTTCGGTGGCAACCCGCCCACCTCGCCGGCAATTGCGATTCTGCGCGACGGTGAGCTGGTGTACCTAATGCAGCGTTATGCCATTGAAGCGAACAATGCGCAGGCCATCGGCGGTGAGCTCCAGCGTGCGTTTCAGGAGTTCTGCGCCACGGCGAACGCGTAGGCCGTCAGTCACAGCTTGGGGAACCCGCACTAAGAAAGAAGGGTCATCCTGAGCGACGCGAAGGATCTGCTTTGAAACCTGCTGGAGTAGAAGCAGATCCTTCGTCGCTTCGCTCCTCTGGATGACCCATTTACCTGCGTACTTACCCTGTGAAACACAAAAAGCCCGGCCTAAGCCGGGCTTTTTGTGCATATAAACAATTTAGGTAGTCTTGATCGCGCCGTTCAACCCGTTCGGGAAGAAGCCGCCGCTCGAAACTCCGGTTTTGCCAACCGCCGCGTACAGGATTTGCAATACCTCGGATGTGTTCCGGGCAGTGTTGAGGCCTGTGATGGTGCTGGTGTTGAAGATCGTGCTCGAGGAGAGCGTCGGCGGCCGGTCATACTTGTCCACCGCGCCCGACGTCACACCCTTCGCGATGCAGAACATCCGCAAAGCCGCTTCGTGCTGCCCTTCGGCATCATGAATTGCCGCCGCATACACCACGGTCTGCGGTTGCAGCCCGAGGTACTGGATGCCGCCCTCATATGCGCTGACGCCGACTGTTTCCATCTGCCGCGCAAGCGCCAGGAACTCAGCATCGTTTGTGGGTGTACCCAGGGCAGCCAGGTTCAATGACGGAAGGCTGACCGGGGCAACGCTGGCCGCGCTCAGACCGGCACGCAGCAACCGCACATGCGCCAGCTCGTCCGCGGCAAGCTGCTGGGCAATCGCAGCTACGTTGGGATCTGTGAAGTTGACCTTTGCGCCGCCTTTGACCGTTCCCGCGTTCGGCCCTGAGTCGGCACTGGAAAGTCCTTTGCCGGTAGAGACGAATGAGTAAAACGAGGCTTCAAGGTACTCGAGGTTGAGGGCGAAATTCAACACATCGCCGATTGAGGGTGCGGGACCATTTGAGGGATCCACGCCGAATACCCCGCCGCAGCCGGCGAGTCCTACCGTGGTTACCGCGCCTGCCGTAACCCCGGCGGCCTGCAGAAACCGACGCCGGTTCAGGCTACCCGCCAGGGGCGAAACCTGCCGTGTTTCTTCTGATTGCATCAACATATTCCAATCCTTTTCCATCGCTTGTACTTGCTGTTCCTTGTCGCGGCCCTTCAAGAAAGGCCCATCGGCGGAAGGATGCCTAGGTGGACTTGAGCGGCCCGTTCACGCCTTGCGGGAAGAAGCCTCCCGACGTGACACCGGCCGGCGGTACAGGCGACGAGGTAGCGGTAGTGACGCCATAGGCGATACCCAGAATCTGCGCCACGGTACGGATCGGACCTAATGCGGGGAAGCTGGTGACTGGGCCGTCCGCGGGGGTCACGGTGAAGAAAGTGTTGGGTGGTGCAGGGGGGTTGTCGAGCGAATCGATTTTTGGGGAGATGACGCCCTGAGTATCACAAAGATAGTTAACCGCGCCCAGGTGCTGCGCTTCCGCGCCAAGGATTTGGCCCGCGCCAGTGAGCACATACGGATTGGCGACCAGGTATTGCGAGCCGCCTGTGTATGCTGCGTTGCCCACCGTGGTGAACTGGCGGGTGACGGCCAAAAGCTGCGCCTGCGTGGTGATGGACAGCTTGCCGCCCAAGGAATAGTCGATGGCCGGCTGGCTGATGGGCGTGCTGCCGAGATCCAGAATCAGTGTGCGAAGCAGCTCGATGTGGTGCGTCTCATCCAACACGAGGTTTTCAAACGTCGCTTGGGTCAACTGATCGAGCGCGAGCTTGCCGGGCAGACCGGTGATCTTCGCACCACCACCCAAACCGGCGGGCACCTGACCTTGACCGGTCACAGACAGATACAGATTGGCTTCAAGGTATTCGAGGTTAAGCGCGAAGTTGAGGACATCAACAATAAGCGGTCCGGCGGAGGCTTGCGCCTTTGCCTTGGGCGCATACGCGACCAGACCGGCGGAAGCTACCACAGCACCCGCGGCGGAAAGCTTGGAGAAGAAAGAACGGCGGTTAAGCGTGTTGACGGCGGAATTAAGGTCGAGAACTGCCAGGTCTGTCGCCAGCTGTTCTTCGGTGACCTTTTCAGTTGAGCAGAGCGGGGATGAAATGAGCTTCTTTGGCACGGGTGGAGCCTCCTCTAAAACCATGGCCGCGAATCTGTTGGGCGTCGGGAGCCGGGCAGTCGGGAAACAGAAATCCGAACTGAAACGGGTGACAATCAAACAGATGCGGAATTGAGGGTGCTGCCCTTTCCTGGTGAATCCCCTTGCTGTTGACGCTGTGAACTGAGGCGGTCCGGATGGGAAGCATCCGAACCGCCGTGTGAAACGTTCTTCCCAAACACCTTAGTTATAGCCGGAGGTTCGCTCCTCCGGCAGCTTCTGCACCTTGCTGTGCTTCACCGAGTAGCCGAAGTAAATACCCAAACCCACGATCAGCCACACACCCACCACCTCCCAGGTAATCGCGGGAAGATTGAACATCAGGTAGACAGCGCTGATGATGCTGAGGATCGGCACGAGCGGGACCCACGGCGTCCGGAACGGCCGCGCGAGGGTGGGTTGGCGGCGGCGCAGAATCCATACCCCGGCCGACACGATCGAGAAGGCAAGCAGGGTACCCATGTTGACTAGATCGGAAAGTTTATCGATAGGAAGCAGCGCGGGCAGAAAAGCAACGATCGTTCCGACCACGATGTTCGACAGCCAGGGAGTGCGGAAGCGTGGATGGATGTCGGAAGCCCACCGGGGAAGCAGCCCGTCGCGCGACATGGAAAAAAACACGCGGGATTGGCCGAGCAGCATAACAAGCATCACTGTAAACAAGCCGAACAACGCGCCGACCTTGACCAGAAGTGAACCCCAGGCGACACCGGTCACGTCGATGCCAATCGCGATAGGCTCGGCGACGTTGAGGGCGCGGTAGTCGACCAGCCCCGTGAGCACCAGCGAAACGACGATGTACAGGAGGGTGCAGATGACCAGAGAACCGAGGATGCCGATGGGCATGTCGCGGCTGGGATTCTTGGCTTCCTGCGCGGCGGTGGAAACGGCGTCGAAGCCGATATATGCGAAGAAAACCGAAGCCGCGCCCGCGGAGATACCGGACCAGCCATAGTGGCCCCCACCCTGTGGAGGCGGGATGAACGGATGCCAGTTCTGCGCCGCCAGGTGTGGGTGATGGAGCAGATAGCCGATGCCGAGCACCAGAAACACACCGATGATGCCGAGCTTGACGAAAACGATCGCGGAGTTGAGGTTAGCCGACTCCTTGATGCCGATCACCAGCACGGTGGTGACCACGCCGATGATAAGAAAAGCCACTAGGTTAAACAGCCCGTCGACATGGACGAGCGACGCGGCCGGGGTGCCTGGCGGCAGCGAAGCCAGCGGCTGCCAACGCCCGTGAAACAGGTAGAGAGTGCTGCCATAAGTCGTGAAAAAGCGGGCAAGCGCGGGGGAAGGCGTAAGACCCACTTGCTCAACAAAGGAGAGGAAGTAACCCGACCAGCCGCTCGCGACCGTGGCCGCGCCGAAGGCATACTCAAGCACCAGGTCCCACCCGATGATCCAGGCCACGAACTCGCCCAGCGTGGCGTACCCATAGGTGTAGGCAGACCCCGCGATGGGGATGATGGAGGCGAACTCTGCATAGCAAAGCCCGGCAAAGGCGCAGGTGATGCCCGCCAGCACAAAGGAAAGCGCTACCGCCGGACCTGCATAGACGGCGGCGGCATGGCCGGTCAGCACGAAGATGCCCGTGCCGATAATGGCGCCGATGCCGAGCGTGATCAGGTTGACCGAGCCGAGCGAGCGCTTGAGAGTATGCTCGCCTTCTTCGTTTGCTTCTGCCTGGAGCGAGGATAGCGGTTTGGTTGCCAACAGATTTGCCATGAACAGCGCGCTCCTTAAAGCTTGATCTAAGGGGAAAGCTGGACAGCGCGGGCTTGCGCCCCGCGCGACCAGAAAAGGTAAACAGGAACCCCCAGCAGGACCAAAAACAGACCCGGCCAGGTGTATTGCGGCTTATAGCGCAGCAGCGTATAGCAGATTGTGGCAGCCATGCCGAGATAGACGGCAGGCAGCACGGGGTAGCCGAATGCTTTGTAAGGCCGAGGCGCGTCGGGGCGCGTGCGGCGCAGCACAAACAGGCTCGCGATCGTGAGGATGTAAAAGATCAGCTCGGCGCAAATGATGTAGTCCAGCAGCTGCCCGTAGGAGCCGGAGATGCACAGGAAACAGGTCCATACCGCCTGGATCACCAGCGAGGCCACCGGCGTTTTGTAGCGCGGATGAAGGATGCCCGTCGCGCGGAAAAACAGACCATCCCGGCTCATGGCGTAGTACACACGTGCACCGGCGAGGATAAGCCCATTGGCGCAGCCGAAGGTCGAGATCAGAATGGCACCGGCCATCAGCGATGCGCCGGCATGGGGGAAGATCTGCCCAAGAACGGCCGTGGCGACGCGGTCCTCGCCGGCGTGCTGGATTCCGCGCGCAAATGCCGTGGTGCCGGACGCCGCGCCCGCGAGCGGCAGCGCGAACAGGTATACGAAGTTGGCCAGCACGTAAATCGCAAGTACCAGGCCGACGCCCATGGCGAGCGAGAGGGGCAGGTTGCGGCCCGGGTTGCGGACCTCGCCCGCCGTAAACGTGACGTTGTTCCACGCATCGGCGGAAAACAGGGAGCCGGTTTGCACCACCGCCAGCATGGTGACGACGCCGACCAGAGCGGTACCGCCGCCGGTCGCGAGCGGATGGAGCGTATGCCACCCCGCGCCGGCCCAGAAATGACCCTCCGTGAAGTTGGCGGCGATGGCGGCGGGGTTGCGCCCCAAAAGCACACCGAAGCCGACCAGTGCCAGCAGGGCAAGCGTTTTCGCCGTGGTGAAGACGTTCTGCACGAGCGCCCCCAGCCGCACGCCGAAGATGTTGACCGCCGTAAGCAGGATAACGATCAGGATGCCCGCGAGATTGGCCGTGTTGAGGCCCAGCTCCATGTTGCCCAGCGTCATGGGGCCGATCTGGACGGCAGGCACGTGGCCCAGGTGCAGAAGC